>DAIRTA010000087.1:0-8851 GCA_036804125.1 Hyphomonas sp. | reverse complement strand
GCGCGCGCCCGCTGAAGCGCGTGATCCAGAAAGAGTTGCAGGATCCGCTCGCGCGGTTGCTACTCGAAGGCCGGATAGCCGACGGCGCTGTCATTCAGGTCGGAGTGGAAGGCGACTCGCTTGCGATCAATGGAGTGCCGAACGAGTTTTCCACGGGCCGCGCAGCGCTGAACTAGCGCGGCGGCCTGAAAAGCGGGAACCCGCTTTCGGAACAAAGCTGCACGAAATCAGGACCTGGGTCCTGACGAGGCCTCGCACATGCGGCCCGATGATCTAGGGCGCCACGCCCCGCCCGGCGGTTGCGGTGTTCGGTGACACATCGGCCATCAGCCGGAAAGCGTCACCCGTGCGGAAACTGTCGATCCGGTTGCGCTCGGCTTCGAAGGCCGAGAGGGTGGCAAGATCCCCGGACAGGTCGCGGCCCGAGGGCATGGCGACGCGCATCGGATCGACATAGATGCCGTTGCGCAGCACCTCATAGTGCAGGTGTGGCCCGGTTGTTGATCCTGTATCACCAACATAACCGATAATGTCGCCGCGCATCACCGTCATGCCCGGCGTGAGGTCGTCCGCAAATGCGGACATGTGCGCGTAGATTGTCTCATAGCCTCGCTCATGCCGGATACGGATGAACCAGCCATAGCCGTCACCCCAGCGCATGTCCGTGATCAGTCCTGACCCGGCCGCCTGGATCGGTGTTCCGATTGGTGCCGGGAAATCGACGCCGGCATGGAGCGCATAGTCGCCCGAGATGGGATGAATGCGCATGCCGAAAGGCGAGCCTGCACGGATGCCCTTAACCGGTTCGCGCAGCAGCAGGATGTCGCCGGCAGCGCCATAGCGGTCGAAGAATTGCGGTATGCCGGTATCCTCCGGCGTGAACCGGTACCAGCTGCCGGAGCTGTCGAGCCCATTATAGGCCGCAAACAGGAGGTCGCCGGCTTCGAGAACGGCGCCGCGCTCGTCTGTGGTCACTTCGATGACTAGGTCGAACCGGTCGCCCGGCTCGCCGCCGCGGGCGAGGCTTTCATCGCCCGGGAAAAGGTTGGCGAGCTGGCGGGCATGAAGCTCGCTGCCGCCGCCGGCAATGATCGCAGAGGCAAGATCGGTTTCAACCACGCCCGCAATGCGCTTGCGTTCCAGCGCGGTGCGGGCGTTCAGCACCGCCGCCATGAAGTCGCCGTCCATCCGGCGGCTGGCCATCAGCGTGGTCTTGGCGTCGGCGGCCAGGGAAACACCGGCGAGTCGTTCCAGGCCGGTTTGCGGGTCCTGTTCGAAAAAGGCCTTGAAGGCGATGCGGTCGGGTATCTGCCGCTGATCTCCTGGAAAGGCAGCGAGCAGCGCGCGGTGGGCTTCGAGCGCGTCTTCCGCTCTGGCGCCCAGCACCTGCAGGGCATCGCTGAGGCCCACCTGTGGTGTCGTCTGCCCCGCCCGGGCCATGGCCGGGCCCGCCTCATGGGCGATGCGGAAGTCGAGAAAGGCTGCAGGGTCGAAAGGCGGGCGCTGCTGGGGTTCGGCGCGCACCAGAAGGAACAGGGCCAGTATCGCGCACAGGACGGCCACTGCAGCGGCCTTTTCTGCCCGCCCGTCATGCGGCTGGCCAAGGCGCTTCACGGCCACGGCAGGCGTGCGCGGCTTTCTGGAAATCCATCTGAAGTGTTTCGATACGGGCATCGCAAATAGTCTCGTCGCTACTGCGCGTCGCAGTTCCTGCGGTGTCATTCCGAAACCCCTGTACGGCCCCACACAACCGGAACGAACGACGCTTGCCGCTCACACTGGCAAATTCGGCGCCAGTCCGGTCATTAACGCTAAATTAACTCAGGGGAGCCGGGAGTCTAGGGCGCTCAGCGGGCGCCGGGTCCCCCGGGAGTGACGGAGGCGACCAGCTGGGGGCCGCCGCTGGTGTCACGCAAGGCGTCGATTGCGGCCTTGTGGGTCAGGAATTCATCAAGCATTTCAGGGTCTTCAGCGAGTTTTCGCCCGGTGGGAAGGTTAAGCGACATGACGTTAACCGGTTTGCCGTCGATCCAGACTTCATAGTGCAGGTGTGGACCTGTTGACGCACCGGTCGAGCCGACAAACCCGATTGTATCACCCTGGCTCACCCGGACGCCGGGACGGATTCCGCGGGCATAACGCGACAGATGGGCATAGGCGGTCTCATAACCGCGCCCGTGACGGATGCGGATATAATGGCCATAACCGCCATTCCAGCTTGCCCGCTGGACGGTGCCGCTGCCTGCCGCATAGATCGGCGTGCCTGTGGGGGCGGCGAAATCCGTGCCCCGGTGCAGGCGCGTGAAGCCGGAAATCGGATGGCGGCGAGTCCCGAAGGGGGATGATATCCGTGCCCCGTTGATCGGGGTCTTCATCAGGAATTTCGTCGCGCTTTCCCCGTTCTGGTCAAAATAATCGGTGATACCGTCATCACTGGGCGTGAACCTGTAGAAGCCGCGATCGAGCGCGCGCCCGTGCAGGGCGGCATACAGCACGGTGCCGTTGCGCACGGGCTGGCCGCGCTCGTCATAATAGGTCTCGTAAAGCATCTCGATCGCATCGCCCGGATAGATCTGGCGCTGGAAGTCGATGTCATAGGCAAAGGCGGCAGCATACTCGACCACCTGCTGGTCGCTGGCTCCCTGCGCGATGGCCGCATTGTAGATCGACGTTTCGATTTCGGCTGTTATCAGCCGGTAGCCGGGGGTCAGGCGTGCCTCCAGCGGGGCGGCGATCCAGCCGCCGCCGCGCGACCGCGTAACCAGGACACTGCTGTCTGTCGAGGCCCTGACCGAGAGGGCCGTCAGCTCGCCGTCTGACAGGAAAACCTCGGCCTGTGTGCGGCCCGGCGGCAGCCGGCGCGTGTCGATCAGGCCGGTCTGCTCGGCTACGCGCACGGCGCCATTGGCCTCGCCGGCGGTCGCGCCCAGGCGCATGATCAGCCCCGTCAGGGTTTCATTGCGTTGCAGGCTTCCGGCCTCCCGGACGAGGTCCCGGGGCGGGTCGATAAAATCAGCGGCCGAGACGAGCCGGGCGGCAAGCGGCGGCATCGGCGCGGCGCGGGCTTCCACAAGCTCGATATGCAGATCACCGTCCTGCCGCCCGGCCATCATCAGTCCGGCTGCGACTGAGGCGCCCGACAGGATGCCGAGGACAGCCAGCGCACGCAGACCCTGGGCCCAGTTGCGCCGGCCCTTTGCGGGGTGTTCGCGCTCTTGCGGGTCAGTCTGTTCCACACTCAGCTCCAAACCGGATCCCCCTGCCCAGGGGCTAGCGGCGCTGCAGCACCGTCACACCGTTGCGTAAACGAAGCACGAAGATCGGCGGTCAGGTCTACAGGCTGCGTTAATCTGTTATGTTTCATTGCAAGCAAGAAACAAGCCGGGAAGTCCAGTGAAACATCTGAAGGAAACTGACTTCAAGGACGACAGCCCAGCAGGAGGCCGCCGCTCCGCGCGGCTGAGATGGCTGCTGCTGGGGTCGGCCGGCGTGCTGCTTGCCGGCGCGGGCGGGCTTTTCCTCCTGCGCAAGCAGGTCGCCGAGCAGGCCCTTGCGGCCTGGTGCGCCGGGCGCGGGCTCGCCTGCGAGGCAGAGTTTACGACCTTGAGTCCCGGCGGGTTCAGCCTGACGGGGCTTCGGATCCGCTCCGGCGAGGCCGTTCCCTTTGAAGCCGGCCGCGTCGAGGCGGGGCTTCACTGGACCGGCCTGCTCTCTCCCGAGGTGCGCTACATTCACATCGAGATGCCGGTCATCCGCGGGCAACTCAGCGATGAGGGCCTCGATGTTTACGGCCTGGAGCGGCTCGGGCGCCAGGGCGCGGGCGGCCCGCCGCCCCCGGTGGTCGTGCAGTCGGGCCGGATCATCCTCGCCACCCCGGCGGGGCAGATTTCGGCCCGCGCCGATTTTTCCGGCACCCTCGCCCGTGAGGCGCAGCTCCGGGTGCAGCTTGATCCGGTCGATCATCGTCAGGGCGAGGCGCGCCTCGCCATCCCCGAGGCGCGGCTTGTTGCAGACTGGACGGGCGGCGCGCTCACGGCCGAGGCGCAGCTGACTGTCGATGAGGCCAGCCTGCTGGGCTACACGGCCACGGCCCTGATGTTCAGGGCCAGCGCCGAGGCCGAAGGCAGCGGGGCCGGGGCGTCGCACCTCCGCTGGACCGCTTCAGGCGCAGCGTTTTCCGGGGCGGAATGGAGACTCGCCGAGGCGGAAATGGCTGGCGAGGCCGCGTTCTCGGCCATTGCCGCGCTGACACCGGAGAGCCTGCGCGCGGCCCTGACCCGGCTGTCCGCGCAGGGCGAGGCCGCACAGGCCGCCTGGCGGGAAAACACCGCAGCGGCCCTGACCGCCACTATCGCGCTTGCACCCGGCACGGCCGGGCTGGCGGGCCCCGCCTCCGTCACACTCCTCGATCTCGTTGTGGCCGGGGCCGGAGAGGCCCGCGAGGCCAGGCTGGAGGGTGAGACCGGCCTGTCGCCGGACACCGCCATTTTTTCCGGCCGCTTCGACCTTGCCGGCGCGCAGGCGGGAGATCCGGTAAAGGCGGGCCTTCTGGGGCTGCCGGGCTGGCCGGGCCTTCTCAGCGCCCATGGCGCCAGCCTGCGTACAGCGCTGGCCGGGGCTGCCAGCGGCTTTGACGCCGGGGTCGCATTCGAAGCGCGGATAGCGGAGCAGGGCTGGACAGCCGCGGCGCGCGGCCCGGCGGGTTTGACGGCGCAGTCGGGTCTCGTTGTGACCGTTGCGCCGGAGGGGCCAGCGGAGACCTGGCTGCGCGTGGCGGACGGGCAGGTCTCTGTGTCCGGCGCCGTCAGCGCAAGGGGAGGCGGGCTGCCGCAGGCGGCCTTTCAGGGCCTGCGCTTCGACATCCGCGGCGGGGACACCACTCTGGCGGCCCGGGACATCCAGCTGGAGGCCTGGCGCGCCGGCGGACGCAGCCTGGGCGGCCGTTTCCAGGATGTCAGCTTCGCTTCAGGCCCAGCAGGCTTCAGCGCGGCGGCCGGCGGCACGCTGCTGATTTCAGGCGATTGGGCGGGAATGGATCTTGCCGCCACGCGGATCCGCGGCGGTGTGGTCCTCGAAAGCTCGGGCAACGCGCTGGAGGCCCGCACGGCAGGCCCGCCCTGCCTTGCCGTCTCGGGTGAGGGGTTCACGCTGGCTGCTGTCACGGCCGGCGCCTATACCCTCAGCGCCTGTCCCGAAGGCGGGGTCATCCTCTCGCCGCAACCCGGCGGGACAGGCGGCCGTTTCGCCCTCGGCAACCTCAGTCTGCCGCTCTCGATGGGGGCTGGAACAGGCTTGCTGTCTGTCTCCGGACTGGCGCTCGATCTCAGGCTGGCGGGCGCGGTCGTGGCCGACATCACCGGCCGCGATTTTGTCCTGCTGTTCGACCAGCAGCAGGGCCGTCTGACGCTCAGCGGCGCCAGCCCGGCCGTGCGAGTGCAGGCCGGGGAAGGGCCGCTGGGCCTGGCGGTAAGTCTTGGTGCTGCGCGTCTCGAAGGCGACAGGCTGCCGGCTGTTCTCACCGCCCCGGCTGTTCGATTTGACGGCTCGATCGGCGGCGATGGCCTGACCGGCGAGGCCGGGGCCGCCGGTCTCGTCATCGAGGACAAAGCGCCCAGCGACCCGCTGTTCAATCCGTTCGTCACCAATCTTGCCGGACAGATCACGGCCAATCGCCTGATAGCGCGGCTTCCGCTGCGGCTGCGGGGCGCCGGCGCGCCGCTGATCGGTGAGGTCTCTGCTGATATTGACATTCTCAGCCTGACCGGGATCGCAGCAGTCGCGACCGGCCCGCTTGTTTTCGATCCCGGCGGGCTTCAGCCCGACAGGCTGTCTGGCCGCCTCACCGGCCTGTTCACCGATGCAGCCGGCCGCGCCGATGCCGCAGCGGCCTTCCGGATCGAAGGCGGCGAGATTGCCGGGACAGCGCGCCTTACGGTCTCGGATTTCAGCTTCCAGACGACCCGTCTCGGCCGGGTCGAGGGCGTCTCCGGGGAGGTGGTGTTCAGCGATGTGATGGGTCTCACCACGGTTCCGGAAAACCGGGTACGGATCGGCAGCCTCAATCCCGGCATACCGCTGCGTGATGGCGAGGTCAGCTTCCAGCTGATCGCCGGCGAGACGCTCAGGCTGGACGCGGTGACGTTCCCCTTCGCTGGCGGCAGCCTAAACCTTGCGCCCATGGACTGGCCGTTTGCCGCCGCCAGCCGGGACGCCCGGCTCGAGGCAAGGGGGATCGAACTGGCGGAGCTGGTCGAGATCCTGCGCCTGCCCGATACGCGCGCCACCGGCACGGTCAGCGGCACGGTGCCCGTCACCTTCACCGGCACGAGCGTGCGCGTGAACGATGCGGTGCTGACAGCCGACCCCAGGGGCGGCCGTCTTGCCTATACCGGCGGGGCGACCGGTGCGGCTGCCGAAGAGGATACGAATGCCCGCCTCGCCTTCGAGGCCTTGCGCGATCTCGAATTCACTGTGCTTGAGATCAGCCTGTCCGGCGATCTGGCGGACCGCATGCGCTCCGGCATCCGCCTCTCCGGGCGCAATCTCCAGCCGCTCCCGATGGACCGGCGGATAACGGTGGCCCCCGGCCAGCCCTTCGAATTCGCCATGAGCTTCGACCTGCCACTCGGAGAGCTTCTCGCTGCAAACCGGCAGCTCTTCGACCAGAGCCGGATCCTCTCGGTCACATCGGAAATCCTGCGGGATCCGGACCGGGAAGCTGAATGATGAACAACACCGCGCTTGATTGACGTTAAGCCGCGCCATGTCATTCTCGGCGCTGTAAAGACAAGGATACCGCACCCATGCGAACAGCTGCCCTCCTTTTTGCCCTGGCGACGGCCGGCACGGTCGCGGCCTGCACGCCGACGGTCCGGCTCGAGCCGTCAGACAAGCCGATCCGGATCGACCTCAATGTGAACATGAATATCACCCAGGAAGTGCGGATCCGCGTCGAGCGTGAGGTCGAAAGCCTCATCGCCAACAATCCGGACCTGTTCTAAGCTCGCGCAAGGCAAAGGAGATATCCGATGAGGGGCTTTCGGACGTTCATGGCCGCGATCATAACGGCCTTCGCCATATTCCTGATCACGCCGGCCGCCTCGGCCAGCGATCCGCAGATCGAGACGGCCCGCGCCGAAGGCGTGATCGGCGAGCGCATTGACGGCTATCTCGGGATTGTCGGCTCGGCCGATGCCGAGATCATCCGCAAGGTGCAGGACATCAACAATCGCCGCCGGGCGCTGTATGAGCAGACGGCCCGTGAGACCGGCGTGACCGTGCAGCAGGTCGCCCGCATTGCCGGCGAGAAACAGCTGGCAGACCGCGTCCGGCCCGGGGAGTTCTTCATGGACGAGAGCGGCGTCTGGCAGCGCCGCTAGCTTGCCAGCAGCGGCAGGCGGCTTAACGTCTGGGTCGATGTCCCGCGGCCTGATCTTTATTCTTGCAGCAACAGCCGTGATCCTGGCCGCCTTCATGGCTGTGATGGCGCTCGTCTGGCATGCATCGGGCACCGTCATCAGCGGGCATGGCTGGATGGCCTTTTTTGTGGGCGCCGTGTTCACGGTCGGCGTCTCGCTTGGCCTGTTCCTGCTGGTTTTCCACAGCGCCCGCAGCGGCCATGATGATGTCGATCCCCGCAGCTGAACCCGCCCCCGGCAACCGGCCGGAGGCTGGACGGGCCCTGAAGGCTTACGGCCCTGTCATGCGGGATTGATTGACAGGAGGCGCGGCGCACCCGATTCTGCTGCGATTGCTGAAAAGATCACGGGCTGAGCTGATGAACCTTGATCACGCGCGCTTCGCGGCCTTGATATCGTCGCGGCTATGCCATGACATCGTGTCGCCGGCCACCAACCTGTCGCTGTCGCTGGAGATGCTCGACGGGCCGGGAAGCCCCGAGGAAAAGATGAACAATGAGGCCGGTGTCCGTGAGGGCGCCGAGGGGATTGCGGTGAAACTGCAATTCCTGCGCTATGCCTTCGGCTCCATGGGGCTGCAGTCCGGCACGGCCGACCTTCACAATATCCAGAAACTGATCAACGACTACATCCGCACCCAGAAACCCAGTGTCGAATGGGACCTGGCCGTTCCGGAGCTCAGTTTCGGCCAGGCGCGGCTGATCATGAACATGGTCATGGTCGGCCTGACCGCGACGGTCCGGGGCGGGGTCATCACCATCCGCGTGCGCAATGAATCCGGCGGCAAGTCGGTGATCCTCACCTGCAAGGGCGAGCGGATCAAGCTGAAGGACGATGTCGCCCGTGCGGTCAGGGGCCTTGAGCCCGAGGGCGGCTGGGGCCCGGAGAACATCCAGCCGCTGTTCGCCAAGATGACCTGCGATGCACTCGGCGGAGAGCTGACCATTACGCAGGGGCCTGATGCCGTCATCGTGATGGCGACGGGGCTGCGCGACAATCCCTGAAGCCGCGGGGGGCAGGTCAGCATTTGTTAACGCCTCTGAGGCACCTGTTAACATATGTGAAGCGTATCGGAGTGATCATGAAGACCTGCCTGATCGTCGACGACTCGCGCGTTGTCCGCAAGGTTGCGGCGCGCATCATCGGGGACCTCGGCTTTGAAATCCGCGAGGCCGGACAAGGCGCCGAGGCACTTTCCGCCTGCCGGGAGACCATGCCCGATGCCATCCTGCTCGACTGGAACATGCCGGTGATGAACGGCATCGATTTTCTCCGCGCGCTGCGCCGCGAAGAGGGCGGAGAGGCGCCGCGGATCATCTTCTGCTCCATCGAGAACAGCCCGGAACATATCCATGAGGCGCTGCGTTCCGGCGCGGATGATTTCATCATGAAACCGTTCGATGCCGATATCATCGAGAGCAAATTCGCCGAAG
>DAIRTA010000086.1:0-8939 GCA_036804125.1 Hyphomonas sp. | reverse complement strand
GGCGCTCGCCGCCATGGCCCGCAAAACTGTCCGGGAGGCTCATGAGCAGGCTGTTCGAAGAACTGGATTACTGCCCGACCGAGATCGGGCCGCTCACGCTCCGCCGGCGCTGGGAGCCCCGGCTCGGCAAGGATGTGCATGAGATCAAGCTCGGCGACGAGCATCTGATGTCCGACCTGTTCACGGTTTCCGAAGAGGCGCTGGCAGAACTGGCCCTGAGGGCAGTCAGGGGCAGGGATCTGAGGATCGCCGTCGGCGGTCTGGGCATGGGCTATACCGCGCTGGCGGCCCTGAAAGATGAGCGCGTCGGGCAGATGCATATCGTGGAATTCCTTCAGCCGGTCATCGACTGGCACAGCCGCGGCATTCTGCCAGTCGGCAAGGCGCTGGCCACGGATCGCCGGGTCAGCCTGCTTCAGGGGGATTTTTTCGCCCTGGCCGCGCAGGCCAGCGGCTTTGATCCGGAGGCCCCTGATGCGCCGTTTGACGCCATACTCCTCGATATCGACCATTCGCCGGAGGCGCTGCTCGATAGCCGCAGCCGCAGCTTCTACACCCCGGACGGGCTGAAAGCCCTCGCCCGCCACCTGCGGCCCGGCGGGGTGTTCGGGCTGTGGTCCAATGACCGCCCGAGCGAGGCGTTCCTGGACACGCTGTGCGCGGCGTTCGCGGAAGGCTGGGCCGAGCCGGTTGTGTTCCAGAGCCCCTATGACGGCTCAGATATCGTCCAGACCGTCTATCTCGCCCGCACGGCCACGGGGCCGGGCGCGGCATGAGTTCGGCCGCCTCCCGCTCCGGAGTCCGGCTGGTCTGCCCGGTCTGCGAACAGGCAGAAACGGAGGCCTTCGTCCGGATCGGCGATCGCGAATACTGGCGGTGCGCGGTTTGCCAGGCCCGGTTCCTGGATCCGGCCGCCCGTCTCGATGCGGAGGCCGAGCAGGCGCATTACCTCCTTCACGAGAATGATCCCGCCGATCCCGCCTACCGGCGCTTCGTCTCGAAGCTGGCGGGGCCCTTGTCTGCGCGCTTGCCGGTTCCGTCCGAAGGCCTGGACTATGGCTGCGGGCCGGGGCCGGCGCTCGGCGCCATGCTGGCCGAGCAAGGCCACCTGATCGCGTATTATGATCCCTTTTTCGCACCGGATCAGGCCGTGTTGCAGCGCCAGTATGACTTCGTCTTCTGCAGCGAGGTGGCCGAGCATTTCCATGCGCCCGCGGCGGAATTCAGGCGCCTTCGGCAACTCGTGCGCCCCGGCGGATGGCTTGGCCTCATGACCTGCTTCCAGACGGATGATGACCGCTTCGCCGCCTGGCACTATCCCAAGGACCCCACCCATGTCGTGTTTTACAGGGAAGCCACCCTTCACTGGCTGGCCGGGGCTGCCGGCTGGGACTGCTCCATTCCGTGCAAGGATGTCGCCCTGATGCAGCGGCCACCAGCGGGGTAAAAGCCCGGTTCGCAGAAATCGTGTGGAGAGCGTTCGTGATCGGGATGACGCGATCGTGACGCCCGGTGCGCCTGAGTGCAACTATAATCAGGGCGCAGACCACAAGAAGGAGCTATCCATGTTTTGCGCACTGAGACCGTTCGCCATCGCGATTGCCGCTGGCCTGATGCCGCTCGCGGCGTGTGCCCAGGCGACAACCGCGCCCGCCCAGGCCAGCCAGCCCATCGAGGCCTCAAAGGTCGCCGCTGTCCGGGTCCATGCCGACTGGTGCCCGAACTGCCGCGCGCTGGATCCAAAGCTGGAAACGGTCGCCGCCTCTCAGGCCTGGGACGGCGTCAGCTTCGTCCGCATTGATTATACCGCCCGCAATGCAGAGGCGGTCTTCGCTGAAGCCGATACGCTGGGCATAGGTGACGCCCTGCGAAGCCATTTTGCGGCCGGCATCAAGACAGGCCAGCTGATCCTGATAGATATTGCCAGCCAGGAGGTCGTCGGCGTGCTCACCCATCACGAAACCCCCGAAACGATCGCCGATCAGATCCGCGCCGCCCAGTCCGGCGCCTGAGTCTCTGCCTGCGGCCCGGGTCGCGGAGGTGTCAGTAGGCGCCTTTGCCGAACAGGACTTTCGGCACTGTCTTCAAGAGGATCACGAGATCACCGCGAAAGCTGCGTTTCTCTGAATAGGCGCGGTCGAGGGCGACGCGGGTGCCGTAATCGGTGTCCGTGCGCCCGCTGATCTGCCACAGGCCGGTCACGCCGGGCCGGTTGCTCAGATAGTGAACGACATCCGCGCCGTGCAGCTCGAGGTCTTCGATGACGACCGGGCGCGGCCCGACCAGGCTCATATCGCCGATCAGGACGTTGAGTAGCTGGGGCAGCTCATCAATGCTCGACCGTCTGAGGAAACGCCCGAGGCCTGTGACCCGCGGGTCATGCTTCAGCTTGCGCTGGGCGTGCCATTCGGCCGCGGCGTCAGCATCCGAGGCCAGAAGCTCCGCGAGCCGGGCCTCGGCGTCCACCGCCATGGTCCGGAACTTGAGGCAGTTGAACGCCCGCCCATGGGCCCCGATCCGGGTATGGGAGAAGAAAACCGGGCCGCGGTCATGGGCCCGGACGAGCAGTCCCACCAGGACGAGAAGAGGCAGCAGGAAAATCAGCACCGTCAGCGAAACCGTAATGTCCAGCAGCCGCTTCAGCGGCCGGCCTTGAATCCGGCCCGCCAGCTGGTACGCCTCGAGCGCCACGGCCATTTCGGTGACGCCTGCGTCAGGCTCCGGTCCGGCAGCCATTGCGGGCCTTTCGGCCTGATCCCCACACGGAGCATCGGGCCGCAACCCGGCCCCGTTGATGGGAATGATTCGCGATTCCGACGAGGCCGGCGTCAGCGCCGGCTTGGCGTCCGCCTCATGCGATCCGGTATCCGGAGTCGGCATTTCGGGCAGTGCATCAGCCGCCTGTAGGTTAGTCCCCATGATGTGTGTCCCTCTGGATCAACTAAACACCCGCGAGGCATCATGATCAAGTGATCTCGTGAGAAAAATTTGCTCCGGACCGTCTGAAATCTTGCCGCGCGCTCCGCGTGCGGCGCGAATGCATGGCGATGCCAAGCATTAAATAATATATCCATGTATCGCTCAGGATGGCTGCGCACCTATATTTCGCACGCGCCGCCACCCAGATCATCGCCAGGACAGAAAAAGTGAAGCCCCGCAGCGCAGGCTGTGAGGCTTCATCCTGACAGGCCGATCGGCGCCTTAGCGAACGATCCGCAGCTTCGAGAGGTCGTTGGCGATCTGCTGGAAGCTCTGGTTCAGCGCGGTTGTGTCCGGTGCATACCAGTATTTGCCGGGGTCCGAGGCACAGTCGCGGTACATGTCGCGTGTTGCCTGTGTGACGCCCGAGGTGAAGACCACCGTGTAGACCACGATCCCCTCATCCTTCGCCCGCTGGCACAGCTCCGCCATCCGCAAATTGATTCGCGTCCGCGCCGTTCCTGCATTGGAGGTGTTGACGATCGTATTCGCCAGGTCCTGCCCCAGCCGGCCATAGCCGGTATAGTCGGAATAGGCATTCTGGACATAGTTCGGATGGCTCGAATTGGTCGGGTTTGTCGGCTGGTTTGGGCCGACATTGCTTGGCAGCTTGTAGAAGGTGTTTTCGCCATCCGTCATCATCACGATGGCCTTGCGCCAGCGAGGGCTTTCGGCAATGGACAGCCCGTTGGCCGGGTCGATCTCGGTCGACTCGGTAAACGGCGCGCCGGGGCTCATGACACGCAGGGCCCATGCCATCCCGATATCGGCCAGCGTCCCGCCCCGGTTCCAGGCCGTGATCGCGTTGATGTTGGCCAGAACGGTAGCGCGCTGGTTGATCAGCGGCGTGATCGCGTTGGCCGGGCAGCCCAGGTTCGGACCGGCAAAGCCGTTCGAATTGCTGCCGCCCCCGGGCAGGATGGTCGAGGGGTTAGCCGGATTGTAATTATTGTCCGGGCCGATCGGATAGATGAACGGCTTCCAGTACTTGCCGGGCCCCGGCGGATCGTCGGACAGCGACAGGTTGCCGGCCCGCTCCTCTACACATCCCATCCATTTTGTCTTGTCGCTGGGGTCATAATCGATCACCGTGGCGGGATCGATCAGCGACGGTGCCACGGGGCCGACATTGACCGACGCGGCATAGGGGACGATGGCGAAGCGCAGGTCCTCGGGCTCCACGTCTTCCCCGAAGATGTGCGTCGCGAGCGAATTCGTGGCATCACGCAGCGCGCCTATATTGTTGCTGGACCACATCGAGCCGGTGACGTCGAGCACCATGGTCACCATCAGCCCGCCGCCGGCGCGGCGGATTTCGGTGCTTGCGCCGGAGACGACATGCTTGCGCCCGAGCGCGGCATAGAACAGCGTGTCGAGCTCGAACGTCCCGTTGACGATGACATTCTCCTGGTCCGGCACAGCCTGGACAGAGAGCACCCGTGTGCCCCAGACTTGGAAGTTGCGATCGACATAGGCGTTGGCGATTTCAGTCAGTTCTTCTTCTGTCGCATAGGTCGTGCCGGCGCTGAGAGCGGCCGAATCGAGCGCTGCGCGGAACTCGTAGCGGGCGAGCAGCAGGCGCGCGCCGTCCACGCCGAGGCCAACGATGGCAATCATCGGCAGCAGCATCAGCGCGAAGTTCATAGCAAAGGCGCCGCGGACCTCGCGGGCGAACGCGCCAGCGCGGTCGATCAGCAGGCTATGCATGCCTCGCATGCAGTCAGCCGGAGAATTGATCAGCTTGCGTAGCATGTGTTGGGTACCTCGGACAGGTTGCCATCGATCGCGATGGCGCGGGTTTCGCGCGGCTTGTAGTACATCCGCCGTTTCATGATCAGCGCGTCGGTCGAGAACATGCCGCTGATCGGGGATTTGTAGATATATTCCGCATCCACACGGATGACGCTCTCGCCATTCTCGCCAAGGCCGTGGGCTTCCTGCGGATCGACATTCTCCGGCGGCCCGCCCACGGCGCGCTGCCAGACGATCTCCGGCTTGCCATCGGGATCGAAGCAGATGCTGGTCACGGTCAGCTTCAGCTCTTCCTCGAAGGATACCGGCGCCGGGCGCATCATCGTTTCAGCCTGCCCGTGGAAGGTCTCGATCTCATCAGTCGTGAGCGTGGTGTTGCGGGCGAAGTAGTCGCCAGCCTGGCTGACGAAGCGGGTGAACTTGTCGTCCACCTGGTAGCGGAAAGTCAGCTCGATCAGGCCGGCCATGAAAATGACCATCACCGGCGCGATCAGCGCGAATTCCACCGCAGCGATCGCGCGCTCGTCGCGCGCGCCCCGGATGAACAGTCTGCGAATATGTTTCATCATTGTGCGAACGGCTCATTCTTGGCGACGGAGTAGCCCACAAGGATCGCGGGCGCGCCGGTTGGCTGGAAGTACTTCTTCATGACGGGCGAGAGGAAATGGTGCGGCACCGAGATCCGCATGGCCGTGATCTGTTCCGGCCCGCCGGCCTGGAAAACGAAATTGGTCGGATGGCCCTGCTCGTTATATTCGGCATCGGGCAGGTTGATGTCCTCAAGCTGGTTGAAGCTGCGCAGGTCGAATGAGAGGTCGATGCAATCCATCATCCCGAATGTCTGTGAGCAGACATGGTTGACCAGGAAACTCTCGGGGTTCGCCGATTTCTGCACCTCGCCGGTCTGAACGATCCGGCTGGCCTCGTAGAGGATATGCTGGGCGATGTTCTTCTTGATGAAGTAGGTGCTGTATTCGATGATGAAGAGCAGCATGAAGAAGAAAACCGGCGACAGCAGCGCGAATTCGAGCGCTGTCGCACCTTTCTCATCACTCCTGTATGAGCGCTTGCGCACGGGACTACCCTCAGCCGGAACGGGACATTGACTGCATTGGACTATCAGAGAAGTCTTGAAGCTGACTAACCGGAGCCGGGCGAAGTTGCGCCGCCTTCGTAAGGCCTTGTTAAGGATGAGGCGGCTGGCTGGCCGGTTTTGAGGCCCCGCCGCGCTGGCTGGGTGGCCCCTTGCCGAATAGGGGCAAGCCCGGCATGAGGGCGCGATGACGGATACCAGCACCTCCTCTCCGGTTGAACCCGGCAGCATCGATCCGGTGCTTCTTGCCGATATCATGGAGGCGGTGGAGGAGCGTGACACGCGCTGGCTCACCCGCCAGTTGCAGCGATTGCATCCGGCTGATGCCGCCGATACGCTCGAGGCGCTGCCCTATGAAGTCTTCGAGAATGCCGTCGAACTGCTTGGCAGCAATCTTCCGCCAGAAATCCTTATCGAGCTGCGCGATTCCTATCGCGAGGGCGCCGTCGAGGTCCTCCCGGACGCGGCCGTCGCCACCGCGCTGGATGAGCTCGATTCCGATGATGCCACGACGATTCTGGAAGACCTCGAGGATGATCGCCGGGAGCGCATCCTCGAGGATCTCGCGCCGGTCGACCGGGCCGAGCTGGAGCGCAGCCTTGCCTATGAGGAAGATACCGCCGGCCGGCTCATGCAGACCGAGTTCGTGGCGGTGCCGGAATTCTGGACGGTCGGCCAGGCGATCGACCATGCCCGCGCCCTTGGCAGCGAACTGCCGGATGTCTTCTACGATATCTTCGTGATAGACCCGGCCCACAGGCTTCTGGGGATCGTTCCCCTCTCGGCGCTGATGCGCGAGCCGCGCGACAAGCCGCTCGAAGACATCATGCACGAGCCGCAGACGACGCTGACAACCGATCTCGATCAGGAAGAGGTTGCCTTCCGCTTCCAGAAATACTCCCTCGCCTCGGCTCCGGTCATGGACCAGGCCGGGCGCCTCGTCGGCATGATCACGGTCGATGACATGGTCGATGTCATCCAGGAGGAGAGCGGGGAGGACCTTCTGGCGCTTTCCAACGTCACCTCCGGCGATGTCTCCGATACGGTGTTCGAGACGGTCCGGGCGCGCCTGCCCTGGCTGGCCGTTAACCTTGCCACGGCCTTCCTGGCCTCGGCGATAATTTCCCTGTTCGAGGGCGCCATCCAGGAGATCGTCGCGCTGGCCATCCTGATGCCGGTCGTCGCCGCGCTCGGCGGCAATGCCGGCAGCCAGGGCCTCGCCGTGGCCGTCCGGGCCATTGCGGCCCGCCAGCTCGAAGGCGATGCGGCGCGCCGGGCGGTCCTGCGCGAGAGCCTTGCGGCGATCGTCAACGGGCTGCTTATCGGGATCGGTGTCGCCCTGATCGCCTTTGTCTGGTTTGCTGACCTGCGGCTGGCCGTGGTCATCGCCATTGCCATGCTGGGAACCTTCCTGTGGGCGGGGCTCTCGGGCATCCTCGTCCCCCTCGGGCTTAAGCGCCTTGGCGCTGACCCGGCGGTTGCCTCGTCTGTCTTTGTTCTGACCCTCACCGATGTCATGGCCTTTTTCAGCTTCCTCGGGCTTGCCAGCCTATTCCTGCTGTAACAGGCTTCCTTGGGGAGGGACTTTCGCGCGAACGGTGAAAGGGCGCGCCTTTTGCACGTCTGCGCGTTAGGCGATCAGGCTGGTGTTTCAAAACGGGAGGGGTCGGCGGTGGGCCGTCCCATGCGCACGTCCGCTGAGGGCATAGAGTTTATCAAGCGCTTCGAGGGCTTCTGGGCGGTTTCCGCCAGGGCCCCTGAAGGCGGCTGGGTCATCGGCTATGGTCATACACGCGCCGCGCGGGCGGGGCTCAGGATCTCCCGCGAGGACGCCGATCTGATCCTGCGCTACCGTGACCTGCCCCCCGTCGAAGCCGCGATCAGCGCGCGTGTGCTCATGCCTCTCAACCAGAACGAGTTTGACGCGCTGGTCTCCTTTGCCTGGAATATCGGGCTGGAGCGTTTCCTCGCCTCGGATGTGGCCGCCTGTCTGAGCCAGGGTGACCGGCTTGGCGCGGTGCAGGCCATGGCCCTGTGGCGGCGGGGGATGGCGGATGGCCAGGTCCGGGTGATCGATGCGCTCGTGCGCCGCCGGGCGGCCGAGATCGCCCTGTTCCTGTCGCATGAGGCCGGCCCCGTCCCGGCCCCCGGCGCCTTCCTCCGGCCCCAGCGCGAGGCCGGGACGCCGCCGGCAGACCCCTCGGACACCATCATGATCGGGCCGCGCCCGCTCCCGGGCGGGGCCGCGCCACGCCCATCCGCCCCGGCCGGAAACCCGCAGGCCGCGGCGCGGGCCGTGCGCGACCGGATGACGCGCATTCTCTCGCAGGAGGCTGAGCCGCGCGTGCCGGACAGGCCTGCGCCGGCTGCTGATCGCCCGCCGACCGTCGAGGAGATCACCCGCGCCGTCTCGGCGCTGGCAGACCCGTCTGCGAACGGATCCTCCGAACGCGGCGTTCGCGGGCCTCCTCTGGGCGTCGAACGGCGCCGCACCTCCCGGCCCTCCGATCCGCCGCCCGGCACGCCCGCGCCGCCTTCCCGGGGCGGTGCGGCCCCCTATATCGATGATGTCACGACAGCGACGCCGGATCCCGAACTGATCCGCCGGGCCATCGAGGAAGACCGCGCCCGGCGCAGCCGTGAGCCGCTCGGGGCCGGAGCGATCACTTTCATTCCCTTCGCCCTGTTTTCCGGTCTCGGCCTCGTCGCCTTCCTGACCGGCGCCCAGCGCTTCGCCGCTGCCAGTGCCGGCACGGTCTTTGCTGACGGGAATGGTTACGTCACCGCCCTTTTGCTGATTGGCGGGGCTTTCCTGTTCTCGGTCTCGGCCTACTACCTTTTCAGGGCGCTGGCGGAGCGGCGATAACCGCTGACAAGCCGGGCGCGCCCTGATAGGACACGCGCATGCTTGCAAACACTTATCCCAGCCTCGATTTCGATCTCGGCGAGACCGCCGGCATGATCCGCCAGACCGTGCAGGATTTTGCCCAGGCCGAAATCGCGCCGCGCGCCGCAGACATCGACCGGACGGACGTTTTCCCCCGCGACCTGCTGCCCCGGATGGGCGCGCTCGGCCTCCTCGGCATCACGGTGGAAGAAGAATGGGGCGGCACCG
>DAIRTA010000085.1:1290-8947 GCA_036804125.1 Hyphomonas sp. | reverse complement strand
GCATCCTCGAAGCGGCGATTGTTGAGCGAGAAATTGTTCTGGATCGTCTGGTAGCGGACGGT
The DNA here is from genome assembly GCA_036804125.1 of Hyphomonas sp. GTDB lineage: Bacteria > Pseudomonadota > Alphaproteobacteria > Caulobacterales > Hyphomonadaceae > Hyphomonas. The sequence goes on along the minus strand of DAIRTA010000085.1, from coordinate 8,885 downwards.
GCCGAGGCGCTCCGAGGTGGCGATCGATTTCATCAGCCCCCAGGCGTCTTCATTCGAGCAGCCGACGATGCGCACGAGGCCCTCGCGCACCAGCTCGTCGAGCGTTTCCATGGTCTCGTCGAAATCGGTGCCATGGTCCGGCCAGTGGGTCTGGTAGAGATCGATATAATCGGTCTGAAGGCGGGTGAGGCTCGCTTCGACCGCGCGGCGGATATTGTGCCGGTCGAGGGCGGTCATGCCGGCGCGCTGGGCGCCCTTGATCCAGCCATGCGAAGGCCCGCAGACTTTTGTTGCGAGGATGATCGCGTCGCGGTCCTTGGTCTTCATCCAGCGCCCGAAGATCTCCTCCGTCACCCCGCCCCATTTGGGGTCCGGCGGTACGGGATAGTTCTCGGCCGTATCATAGAAATTGATGCCGGCTTCGAAGCAGGCATCGAGGATACGGTGGGCTTCCTTCTCATCGGTCTGCGAGCCGAAGGTCATGGTGCCCATGCAGATGTCGGACACATAGAGGGCGCTCTTGCCGAGGCGGCGGTGTTTCATGGTGTTTTCCTGCTGTGGTTTCAGTCAGCGGCGAGGGCGTTGTGGAAGACCTCACCGCCCTTCATCACGAAGCCGACATTTTCCAGTTCGCGGACATTTTCCAGCGGGTTGGCGCTGACAGCGATGATGTCGGCATACTTGCCGGGCGAAAGGCTGCCGATATCGTCGATCATGCCGAACAGCTCCGCATTGCCGAGGGTTGCGGCCCGGATCGCCTGCGCCGGCGTCATGCCCCACTGGACCATATAGGCGAGCTGGCGGCCATTGAGGCCGTGGGTGTAGACGCCCGCATCGGTGCCATAGGCGATCTTCGCCCCGGCGCGGACGGCGGCGCGGAAGCGCTCGCGCTGCGCCTGGCCGACCTCGCGCTCCTTCTCCAGCGATTCCGGCAGGATGCCCGCCGCCTCACCCTCGGACAGGATGAAATCCGACACATAGATGTCCATCGACAGGAAGGTGCCGCGGCGCACCGCTTCGCGCAGGGCCTCGTCGGTGATCAGGCTGGCATGCTCGACCGAGTCGACCCCGGCCTCGATGGCGGTGGCGATGCCGCGCGCGCCATGGGCATGCACGGCGACCTTCATGCCCAGCTCATGCGCCTCCGAGACGATGGCCTGCATCTCTTCCAGCGTGAATTGCTGCGCGCCGATGGTGGTGCCTTTCGACAGCACGCCGCCGGTGCCGCAGAACTTGATCACCTCGGCGCCGAACTTCTTGTTCTCGCGCACCTTCTGGCGCACCGCCCAGGGCCCGTCGGCGACGCCGCCGGCCGTCTGGCGGTTCTCATAGGGCATGAGATTGTTGTCGCAATGCCCGCCGGTGATGCCGATCGAATAGCCGGCCGGGATGATCCGGGGGCCGGGAATCTCGCCGGCCTCGATCGCCTCCTTCAGCTCGACATCGGCATAGCCCGGCCCGCCCAGATTGCGCACGGTCGTAAATCCGGCGCGCAGGGTTGTCTCGGCATTGGCGACGCCGGAAATGGCCGCGCGGGTCGTCGAGACGGTGAGGCGCCGGAAGCCATGGATGTCCGACCGGCTGGTCAGGTGGACATGGCTGTCGGTGAGCCCCGGCAGGAGGAAGGCCCCGCCCATCTCGACCGGCCTTGCCCCGGCGGCATTGATCCGCCCGCGCCGCCCTATGGCCTTGATCCGCTCGCCCTCGACGAGGATGTCATGGTCGCGCAGGACCGTGCCGCGCTCGACATCGACGACATGCCCGCCGGTCAGCAGCAGGGTTTCGGCCGAGGCGGCCGAGGAGACGGCCAGGGCCGCAGCCATGGCGAGGAAGGAGCGCGCGAGCATGGAGAGCCTCCTGATAAGCGGTTCCGGTTTCTGGCCTGAACGGTTAGCGGTGTTCCGCAGGCTTGGCCAGCCACCGGCCGGTGAGCCGCCGCAAGAAACGTGTGGCTGACCACCGAGCGGGCGCGTATAGAGCCGCGCCATGTCTCCCACGCTCCGCATTGGCCTGCCCGCCGCCCTGGGCGCCTATCTCATCTGGGGAAGCCTGCCGCTCTATATCCGGGCGATGAGCCATATCGGCCCGGCCGAAATGCTGGCGCACCGGATCCTCTGGTCGCTGCCGGCCGGGCTGCTGCTGATCGCGCTGGCGGCAAACTGGCAGGATGTGAAAGCGGCCTTCACGGGGCGCAACCTGTCCTGGCTGGCGCTATCGGGCGCCCTGATCGGCGCGAACTGGGCGATCTATATCTGGGCGGTCAATGCCGACCGCACGATGGAAGCCTCGCTCGGCTATTATATCAACCCGCTGGTCAGCGTGCTGTTCGGCATGCTCCTGTTTGCCGAGCGGCTGCGGGCGGCGCAATGGGTGGCCGTGGCAATCGCGGCGGCCGGGGTCAGCGTGATGACGATCGCCTTCGGGCGCATCCCCTGGGTCGCCCTCGCGCTCTGCTTCAGTTTTGCCGCCTATGCTGTCATCCGCAAGAAGGTTGCCATCGACAGCCGGGCCGGGTTCCTGGTCGAGGTCAGCCTGCTCGCGCCGTTCGCACTCGGCTGGCTGATCTGGTTCGCCGGCCAGCCGGATGGCCGCTGGATCGGGCAGGGGGGCTGGGACATCCCGCTGCTGATGGCGGCCGGGCCGATCACCGCCGTGCCGCTGATCCTCTTCGCGCTGGCGGCCAAGCGGCTGAAGCTGTCGACCATCGGCATGCTGCAGTATATCGGGCCGACGCTGCAATTCCTGATCGCGATCGTGGTGTTCAGGGAACCCTTCGGCGCCGTGCATGCGGGCGCCTTTGTCCTGATCTGGCTCGCTTTGGTCGTGTTTACCGCTGACAGCCTGATGGGCGATGCGAAGGCCCGCCGCCTCGCGCGCACCGCCCGGCCCGCCTGAGGCAAAAAATTACCCGGCAGGCCGGATGGCCATGCCGGGATGAGTTAATGCCTGGCGATGGGAAGCCAAAATCCTGACTGTCCGGGAAGCAAGGCGCGTGCCAGTGTCGGGCCCGTGTTGGGCCAGCCGCAGCCTCACAGGCAGGCATAGACGGCCTCGACGAGACGCACGGCTCGCGGGTCGCCGACAAGGATATTGGATTGCCGGTTCATGACATAGGCGCAGCTCAGCCCCCTGCGGGGGTCGGCAGTGGCCATCGAGCCGCCCCAGCCGCAATGGCCGAGGATGTCCGCGTCCGGCCCGAAGAAGCCATGGCTGTTAAGCATGATTCCGGCGCCGAAGCGTGTTGGCAGGGGCAGGACACGATCGGGGCCGTCGACGCGCGGCCGGATCAGGTCTTCGAAGGTCTGTCGGCGCATCAGCGCTATGCCGCCGGCCATGCCGCGACAGGCATAGACATGGTAAAGCGTGGCCACCGAAAGAGCTGTCCCGTGGCCGTTCGCCGAGGGGATCTCGATCTCGCGCCAGATGGCGCCGCCGCGGTCCGGCGCGGCCCATCTGGTGAGAAAGGCCGCGCGCCGCTCCGGCGTGATCTCGCCCAGATCCGGCATCGCCTTCGGGCGCAAAACCTCCGCGCAGCGGGCATGTTCGCTGCCTGCCAGACCGATATGGAAGTCGATGCCAAGGGGTCCGCAGACGCGATCGCGGAGCAGCGCGCCGAGTGAGCGACCGCTCAACCGCCGGACGATCTCGCCGACGAGATAGCCCCAGCTGAGGGGGTGGTAGCCATGCGCCGATCCGGGCGGCCACATCGGGGGAAGGGCGGCCAGGGCGGCGGCGCAAGCCGGCGGGTCCAGCCACAGGGCGGGGTCGATCGCCTCGGCAAAGCCGGGCAGGCCGGCCTGGTGGCTCGCCATCTCGCCGATCGTGATGGCGCCTTTGCCCTCGGCGGCGAATTCCGGCCAGACATCGGCGACCGGGGTCTCAAAGCCCTGCGGAAGATCATCAACACACATGGCCAGAATGAGCGCCGCGACCCCCTTGGTCGTGGAATAGACCGGGACGAGTGTGCGTGTGTCCCAGGGCGCCGCCCCGGCCCGGTCGGCCCAGCCGCCGGCAAGATCGACGATCACCTCGCCATCACGCAGGACGGCAAAGCCCGCGCCCTGTTCCGCGTCGGCGGCGAAGTTCGCCGCGAAAACATCGCGCACCGGCTCGAAGCCGGGCGCGACTTGGCCGGAAACGGGCGCTTCATTCATGCCGAGCCTCTCGCCGCATTGATTTCATCGGGCTTACAGGCCACCCCTCGGCCAAATCGACAAGACTGGTCAAGGAGGTATCCCATGAGCCCGGCCTATCGCCCCCGCCGTTCCTGCCTGTACATGCCCGGCGCCAATGCCCGCGCGCTGGAAAAGGCGAAGGCACTGCCCGCCGACACCCTGATCCTCGATCTTGAAGACGCCGTGGCGCCAGAGGCCAAGGCCGAGGCGCGCGGCGCGGTCGCGGCGGCGCTGAAGGCCGGCGGCTATGGCAAGCGCGAGTTGGTGGTGCGGATGAACGGGCTGGATACCGATTGGGGCAGGGAAGACCTCGCGATGGCGGCGCAGGCGGGCGCCGATGCCGTGCTCGCGCCGAAAGTCACCTCGGGCCGCGATATCGAGCGGCTGGAAGCGGCGCTGAAAAGCGCAGGGGCGCCGGAGGCCCTGCAGCTCTGGGTGATGATCGAGACCCCGCTCGCCATCCTCAATATCCGCGAGATCGCCGCCGCTGCGATCGGCTCGCCGCTCTGGGCCTTCGTGATGGGCACGAATGATCTGGCCAAGGACTTCCGCGCCCGCCTGACGCCGGACCGCTTCGCCTTCCAGGCGGCCTTGCAGCTCTCCGTCGCGGCGGCGCGCGCCTATGGCCTGACCGCCATCGACGGGGTGTATAATGACATCAAGAATGAGGACGGCTTCCGCGCCGAATGCGAACAGGGCCGCGATCTCGGCTTTGACGGAAAGACCCTGATCCACCCGTCGCAACTGGAGGACTGCAACCGCATCTTCGCGCCGAGCCCGCATGATGTCGAACAGGCGCGCGCGGTGATCGCGACGTTCGCCGACCCGGCCAATGCCGGCAAGGGCGTGCTGAAGGTCAATGGCAAGATGACGGAGCTCCTGCACCTCGAAGAGGCGCGGCGCATCGTGGCGATGGATGAGGCGATCGGGGGAACGGGGAGATATACGATCGGCTAAATTCCGATCTTATGCCAACGGCCTTCCCAACAACTGAGACAGGCCTGATAGAGTGGAATGGAATTATTTCGTGCGTAAAGGATTATTACAAGAGAGCAAATCTGAAAGTGCTCGACCCTTACTATTGGCGGGCTTCCATTCTGATGAGAGCCGTTGAGCTTCGGCAATCTGATCAGGCGACATAGTGCGGGCCAGCTTATCTCTCTCGGCTCCGGCAACGGGGTCATTGTCGAAGGCCGAGGTAATATTGTACCATTTATAAGCTAGGACGTTGTCTACTGGAACGCCCTCGCCATAACGATACATCCTGGCCAACATGGCCATTGAGTTGGCGTTACCCTGAGCCGCAGCAAGCTCATAAAAGCGGACCGCCTCCGCGCCATTTCTGGCAACTCCTTTGCCATCATGCAGCATTGCTCCTACGTAAGCCTGTCCTTGCGCGTCTAACTGATCCGCCGCCAGCCTGTATAGGGCAAGCGCTTGCGCCTCGTTTTTCTGCACTCCTTCTCCGAGCCGATACATTGTCCCAAGAGCGATCTGCCCACCAGAATAGCCCCGATCTGCCGCCAGCCTGAAGAGCCGCGCAGCCTCCGCCACATTCTGTTGTACGGTCAAGCTATACCGAAATTTGTAGCCGAGACTTACTAGTCCTTTGGCCCCACCAGGGTCCGCAGATTGCAGGTACAAGTTTTCAAGTTCAGCAAGACTCTTGGGAGCGCCGACCGCATCGAAAATTTCTTGTAGGCTATCAGGGCAAGGCTTCTCTGATGCAAGGCCAGATCTCAGAGGAAGAACATCAGGCTGCGCGCACCTGAAATACGTTTCTCCAAAGGCAACAAGTGCCATCGCATGCCCTTGGTCAGCAGCACGCTTATACCAACCCAGGTTTTCAGAGTAAAAACGTTCCTCATACGCATCATCAGGAGCTTCTAAAGCTTCCCGCAGGACTTCCATTCCTGACCAGAAACCGAACCAATACTGCCCATCGGCATCGCCTTGCTCGGCAGCAGCCTTTAGCCAGAGTATTCCCTCATCGAAGTCTACCGGCAAGCCTTCACCTGACAGATACATAAGGCCCAGCAGTGTGTTCGCTTTTGCGCTCCCCTGTTCTGCCGCTAGCCTAAACAAACGCGCCGCCTCAGCATCGTCACGGTTGGTGTAGGCGGCGATGCCCTGATCGCATGCGTTCTGAAATTCAGCGGGTGCGCGATTATGGTTGCACCCCGTCAGCGATACTAAGGAAGTCAGCAGACCAGACACCAATGAAGTAACAAGGATTTTTTTCATAAATCAGTCCAAACTATGGAGCGAAGATGTTTTGTTAACAAAATGACCTTGCAGCAGAGTTAAAGACTTGCAGGGTTATCCGCTTGACAAAGAAAACTGCGGTGGCAGCTCACACCATTGAACACAGTGGTTTTGAGCCGAGTCAGTCGATCAAGCTGCTTGAACATTTGGCAGCCTTGCTACCCTGCATCCGCAAGGCGTTCTCGTGATTGGGTTAAGGATGGTCCCGCAACTCGACATGGGCGCGGGCGCGCCTACATCCCGCCGGGACGACAAGGAGACCTGAAATGGCTTATATCCTCATCCATAATCCCGGTTGCGGCTCGTCGAAGAAGGGGCTTGAGCTCCTGCAGGCCAACGGCGTCGAACCGCAGATTCGCAAATATATGAGCGCGGCCGAGCGGCTAACGGCGGAGGAGCTGAAAGACATCGCGAAGAAGATGGGCGCAAAATCGCCGCGGGAGTTCCTGCGCGAGAAGGATGCGGCCGCTGCCGGCCTTGGCGAAGGGGCAAGCGATGAGGCGGTCTACGCCGCGATGGCGGAGAATCCGCGGCTGATCCAGCGCCCGATCGGCATCAATGGCAAGAAGGCTGTGCTTGGCCGACCGAATACGAGGCTGCTGGAAATCCTCTGAACCGGCGCTATCGCCGCCGGTTGTGTCAAATTTCACCGATTGGCGAAACCGGGCAGAAGCCAGTCTGCGCGATAAGCCTGCTCTATGGTGCTGATCGCTCTCATCCTCGCCGGCCTGTTGCTTGCCGCTTCGGCCATCATGCTGTTTGGCGTGCCCTGGCTTATGATGGGCCCGCGCGCCTTTGACGATTTCAGGCACCGCGCCGACCAGCGTGCGCTCGCCGGGATCATGGCGACAGCGGTGACAGCTGCGGCAATTCTTCCCTTCGCTGTCTCGGCCTTGATTTCCAGCGCTGATCACATGCAGGTGTTCGCCGAGACGATCCTCGGAGTGCCCGCCCGCTTCTGGAGCTGAAGGGCCTGTCCCGAGGCGCGTCCTGACCGCCCCGCAGGAGACCCGACGTGCCAGCTGCAGACACCCGAGAGAGGCGAGGCCTCGCGAAGTCCAATTCCGGCAATTTCTTCGAGGATTTCGTGCCCGGCGAGACGCTGGTGCATGCCACACCGCAGACGGTGACCGAGGGCGACCTGGCGCTTTACCG
>DAIRTA010000085.1:0-1190 GCA_036804125.1 Hyphomonas sp. | reverse complement strand
GTGCGCGAAAACTCCAATGGCAAGACCGGGGTGGTGTGGGTGCGCACACGCGGCACCAACCAGTATGGCGAGGAGGTGCTGAACTATGTGCGCTGGGTGATGGTCAACAAGCGCGACCCCGCCTCGCCGGCGCCGAAGCCGGTCGTGCCGGAGTTGCCGGCCGCCGTCGCCGCGAAGAACCTCACCGGCTTTCCCGAGATGAAGGCCTGGAACTTCGCCGAGTCCGGCAGCCCGCATGTGTATGAGGATTATGCCATCGGGGAGAAGATCAACCATGCCGACGGCATGACCATCCAGGAAGCCGAGCACCAGATCGCCACCCGCCTCTACCAGAACACCGCCAAGGTGCACTTTGATTTCCACGGCCAGAAGGCCAGCCGGTTCGGCAAGCGCCTGATCTATGGCGGGGTGGTGATCTCGATCGCCCGCTCGCTGGCCTTCAACGGCCTTGCCAATGCCGGGCAGGTGCTGGCCATCAATGCCGGCAACCATGTCAGCCCGCTCTTTGCCTGGGACACGATCTATGCCTGGAGCGAGGTGCTGGACAAGGCGGAGCTGTCGGAGACCTGCGGCGCGCTGCGCCTGCGCCTCGTGGCGGTCAAGGACCAGGATCCCGGCCAGTTCGCCTACAAGACCGCCGATGGCAGCTGGGCCGAGGGCGTGCTGCTGGATTTCGATTACTGGGCGGCCATCCCGCGGGCCCGCTGACGAAGCGCCCGGCAGCGCCTATATGCCCCCGATGGGCGGCTATCCTCCATATGCGGGCTTTACCGAATTCGCGCTGGCCGCCGCCGTCTTCCTGTCGGCGCTGGTCAGCCTGATCGGCACCTCGGCGCGCAAGCGCACGATCGCGCTGGGTGAGGCGCGGATGGGCGACCTTGCCGAAATGACCGGGATCCTCGACCCCCGGCAGCTGCTTGCCGTGTTTGGCCCGCCGGATATGGGCCGGGTCTGGCGGACGGTGACGCTGTTCGATGTCCGCCGCGAGCGGCGCCCGATCGGCTGGCTGATGTCCAGCGACCTCGTGGATTATGCCTGCATGGCCGCGGCCGGCCTGCTGCTCGTGTTTGATCATCGCCTCCTGCAAGGGGCGCTGTTGCTGGCGCTCGGCGTCCAGCTGGCGGGCTGGGTTGCCGCGACGCGCGTGCCCAAATAAGCACCGGCTTTCCGGCAGGTGGAAAACCCGGTAA
>DAIRTA010000084.1:0-8970 GCA_036804125.1 Hyphomonas sp. | reverse complement strand
CCGCTTTCACCGATTGTTGAGTCATCTGCGAAATAATGGGTGCTGCAGGAAGGACAGGTGAGGATCATCGCTCGTTTCTTCCTCGCGCGCCGCCCTGCCACCCTAGCTCACAGACCGGACCTGTATAATGCCCTTCCAATCCGGCCTCTATGATGAAGCAGCAGTCCGGCTTGAAGCCGTGACGCTGCGCTATGACAGCCCCGATCCTGTTCTTAACGGGATTGATCTGGTTCTGGAACCCGGCTCTTTCAGCTTGCTGACCGGTCCCTCGGGCGCCGGAAAGTCAAGCCTTCTCAAGCTTATCTACCTGGCCCACCGGCCATCGGGCGGGCGCGTTGCCCTGTTCGGACGGGACACTTCGGGCCTCTCGCGGGACCAGATGGCCGCCATGCGGAGGCGGATCGGCGTCGTTTTCCAGGAGTTCCGGCTGCTCGGCCATCTGACAGCCTATGAAAATGTCGCCCTGCCGCTCCACATCATGGGCCGGCGGGAGAGCCAGTACCGGGCCGATGTCGAGGAGCTGATGGCCTGGGTCGGCCTTGGCGAGCGCATGCACCGGCGCCCGGCCACGCTCTCGGGCGGGGAGCAGCAGCGCGTGGCCATCGCCCGCGCGGTTGTCGCCCAGCCCCAGATCCTTCTCGCCGACGAGCCGACCGGCAATGTCGATGCCGAAATGGGCGCGCGGCTGATGCGCCTGTTCCAGGAGCTGAACAAGCGGCTGGGCACCACGGTCCTGATCGCGACCCATGATCTCGGGCTGATCCGGCGCATGGACGCTCCGGTCTACAAGCTGGATGGCGGGCTGCTAATGCGGGACACGCTTCAGGACCAGCCGAAGCCACAAGCGAAAAAGCGCGCCGGAGCCGCCGCCTGATGAAACCTGACGGCGGCCTCCTTCCGGTCAATGATGCGCGCGAGGCGGCGCTGTTTTTTGTCGTCGCCGCCCTCTGCTTCCTTGCCGCCCTCACGGCCCTCGGGCTGAAATCGACCTATGGCGCAGCCCAGGGCTGGACAGCAGAAGTCGAGGGCGAATACACCATCAGCCTGTTCGAGGCCGGAGCCTCCGAGGCCGAGGCCGCCGCCGGGCGCCTGGCTGCGCTGGACGGTGTGGCCGAGGCGCGCCGGCTGACACAGGATGAGATATCGCAGCTGCTGGAGCCGACATTCGGGGTCCGCGGCGTTCCCGCTGACCTGCCGGTGCCGCAACTGGTCGCGGTCAGCGCCGAGGCCGGTCAGGGCGATATCAGCGACGCCCTCTCCCGGGCGCTCGAGGCCGCCGGCCTTGAGGCGGCAATCGATACCCATTCCGAATGGGCGGGCGATGTCCGGCGCTCACTGGCCGCGATCCGGCTCGGCGCACTGGCCATCGTGGCCCTGCTGTCGACGACCGCGATCGCCGTTATCGCCTTTGCGACCCATGCCGCCCTCCTCGCCCGGCGGGACATTGTCGATGTCCTGCACATTGCCGGCGCGCGCGACCGGTTCGTGGCCCGCCTGTTCGAGCGCCGCTTCTGGGTCCTCGGGCTGCGTGCCGGAACCGCCGGAGCCCTGGTGGCCCTTGCCGGGGCCGCGCTGATCATGCTCGCCGCCCGCGCCCATCCGGCCCGCACCGGCCTGCTGCCTGAACTGGCGCTCGACCGGTATGACGTCCTGATCCTTTTGGCCACACCGCTGATCGCTGCGCTCGCTGCCCGCCTGGCCGCGCACCTGACGGTGATGCACGCGCTACGCGCATCGGTCTAGTGACGCCGCAGCGAAGGCCGGGTAAGGCCTCCGGCATATGCGCCTGCTGCGGTCCATCCTCTTCCTGGTCTGGCTTTACGGCCTGATGGCGGCCTTCGGGATCCTGTTTGCCCCGTCTTTCCTGCTGCCACGTCGCTTCGCGGTCTGGGGCATCAGGCTCTATTCCCGCACGATCCTCATCGGGCTGCGCCTGATCTGCGGCATCCGCACCGAAATCCGCGGGGTTGGAAACATGCCCGACGGCGCCGCCCTCTATGCCGGCAAGCATCACTGCATGCTGGACGTGTTCATCCCCTTCCTGACGACGCACGACCCCGCCATCATCCTGAAGAAGGAGCTCGCGCTCATGCCGTTCCTCGGCTGGTATGCGCTGAAGACCGGCATGATCGTGATCGACCGGGCCGGCACATCGAAGACGCTCAAGCAGATCGTCCGCGCGGGCGAGAAGGCCAAGGCGCAAGGCCGCGCCATTGTCATCTTCCCGGAAGGCACCCGGCGCGCACCCGGCGCGGAGCCGGACTACAAGGCCGCCGGAATCTCGGCCCTCAACAAGACGCTGGACCTGCCGACGGTGCCGGTTGCTACCAATGCCGGCCTGTGCTGGCCGGCCAGGGGACTTCGCCGGACGCCCGGCCTGATCGTCTATGAAATCCTCCCGCCCCTGCCGCCGGGCCTCGACCGCAAGGCCTACATGCAAGCGCTCGAGGCCGCACTCGAGACGGCCAGCGACCGGCTGCTCGAGGAAGGCCGGGCCGCACAGGCTGGCGCTGCCGTGCCGTGATGGCGCCTGGCCAGTCCGGGCTCCAGCGCGCCTGCAAGACGCTGGCCCGCCGCGACGAGGCGCTGGCAAGGGCCTACAGCGAAACCGGCATCCCCCGCTGGCGCAGCGCGCCGCCCGCCTATGAGACCCTTGCCCGGCTGGTAATCGGCCAGCAGATTTCGGTGACGGCCGCCGCAGCAATCTGGGCACGCCTGGCCGCAGCCGCCCAACCGTTGACTGCGCCGGCCCTGCTGGCCGCAAGCGAAGACAGCCTGCGGGCCTGCGGCCTGTCGCGCCCGAAAATCCGTTACCTGCGCGCCATCGCCGAAGCTGTCGACAGCGGCGCGCTGGACCTTCAGGCCCTTGTGGCGGCAGGCGAGGCCGAAACCCGCGAAACCCTCTTGAAGGTCACCGGAATCGGCCCCTGGACGGCGGATCTCTACCTTCTCTATGTGAAAGGCGCGCTGGACGTATTCCCCGCCGCCGATATCGGCCTGATCGAGGCCTACCGGCAACTCAGCGGCGCGGCGGCGCGCCCAAGCCTGCCTGAATTTACTGCAGCGGCCGAGCGATGGCGCCCCTATCGGGGAGTGGCTGCGCATCTTCTCTGGGCCTGGCTGAACGCAGCGCGCGGCTAACCCGGCCCTTGCGCGGGCGGCCCACTGTCATAATCTTATCGCGAGAATCATCTAAGTGGGACCCGCGGGAACAAAGGAGCCTAGGTCTTCAAGCGTTTCGAGCTCAAACACGGCCTCAGCCAGCCTGCCGGAGCGCGGCATGGCTGAGATACTGAGTGTCCCGCCGAATGGCCGGCCAGCCCTCGTGCTGAACGCCGACTACAGGCCCCTGTCCTATTATCCCCTGTCGCTCTGGCCCTGGCAGGAAGTGATCAAGGCGGTTTTCCTCGACCGCGTGGACATTGTCGCCGAGTATGACTGTGTCGTGCGCTCGCCGAGCCGGGAGATCCGCCTGCCCTCGGTCATCGCGCTACGCGATTTCGTGCGCCAGGACCGTCCGCCCGCCTTCACGCGCTTCAACGTGTTCCTGCGCGACGGCTTCGCCTGCGCCTATTGCGGGGCGGGGGAAAACCTCACCTTTGACCATGTCGTGCCGCGCTCGAAAGGCGGGCGCACCTGCTGGGAAAACATCGTCGCCGCCTGCAGCCCGTGCAACCTGCAGAAGGGCGGACGGCTGCTGCGCGAGACCGGCATGGCGCTCATGCACCCGCCCTTCCGGCCGAACAATTACCAGCTGCAGGACATGGGCCGGCGCTTCCCGCCGAACCATCTGCACGAAACCTGGCTCGACTATCTCTACTGGGATGTCGAACTGGAGGCGTGATGCCCTGCCCGTCTGGGACCGGAGGCGAATGGCGACCCCGAGAGGATTTGAACCTCCGACCTAGCGATTAGGAATCGCTCGCTCTATCCTGCTGAGCTACGGGGTCGTCGCGCCCTGCCTTAATCCCATTCCGCATGGCGCAAAAGCCTTGGCGCGGAATCAGCCTTCTGAATTCCGCCCCGGCCATGCTAGCCATATGGCCGGGCGATGGAGGCGATGGCGGGCAGGATGCGCGGGCTGGTGATCCTGTTCCTGATGGCCGCGCTCGCAGCCTGCGGGCGCGCGGCCGATCCGCTGGAGGACCTCGTTCCGGGCGAACGCGGCCGGGTCGTGCGCGTGATCGATGGCGACGCCCTCGTGCTCGATACCGGGCAGAGCGTGCGGCTGGTCAGTATCGAGGCGCCCGCCGGCCCCTTCCGCGAGCGCCCCGGCGAGCCGGGTTATGATATCGCCAAGCGGATGCTTGAGGACATGGCGCTCGGCCGCGAGGTGGAGCTGCGCTACGCGGGGATCACCCGCGACCGGTATGACCGCGCCCTCGCCCATGCCGTGACCACCGATACGCTCGGGCCCCGCCTGTGGCTGAATGCCGAAATGGTCCGGCGCGGCGGCGCCCGGGTGCGCATCTATCCGGACACCGCGATGGCCGCCGCTCCCCTTCTCGCCCTCGAACAGGCTGCGCGGGACGAGGCGGCGGGTCTATGGGCCAGCCCGGACTGGGCCATCCATCAGGCCCGCGCCCTGCCCGACCGGTTTTCCCGGTTCCAGATTATCGAAGGCACCGCAGATGGCATGCAGGCGAGCCGCGGACCGGGAAGCGTCTGCGACCTCCACCTGTCCGGCACGGACATCCAGCTCGACATCAAGCGCGGCGCCGCCGAGCACTGCCAGATGCCCGCCGGGATGCGGCTTCGGGCACGCGGCTACGTGCGCGACGGGCGGATGGAGATCGTGCATGCCCTCAATATCGAGCGGCTGGACCCGGCAGGCCCCGGTGCCGGCCTAGGGAATCAACCCTGACTCTTCAGGATGGCCGGCAATCCGCTCCAGCGCCTTGCGCAGCTTGCCCAGCGCCTGATGCTCGATCTGGCGGACACGCTCCTTGGAGATGCCGAGTTCCTGGCCGAGGGATTCAAGCGTCAGGCCATCCTCGGCGAGCCGCCGGGCCTGGATGATATAGGTTTCCCGGGGGTTGAGCGCCTTCATCGCCTCCGCGATCCATTCCCGGCGCCGGTCGCTGTCGCACCGGTTCATGACGATCTCTTCGGGCATGTCGCCCTCATCGGCGAGCAGGTCCTGCCACTCGCCTTCGCCGTCCGTTGTCAGGGGCGCGTTGAGCGAACGGTCCGATGCCGACAGGCGCGAGGCCATCGATTCAACGTCACGGACCGGCACGCCGAGATGCGTGGCGACCCATTCCTTGTTGTCCTGCGTCATCACGCCGTCGCCGGTATCCGCGATCCGGGCGCGCAGGCGCCGCAGGTTGAAGAACAGGGATTTCTGCGCCGATGTTGTCCCGGTGCGCACAATCGACCAGTTGCGCAGCACATAGTCCTGGATGGATGAGCGGATCCACCAGGTGGCATAGGTTGAGAACCGCACTTCACGGTCAGGCTCAAACCGGGCCGCAGCCTGCATCAGGCCGACATTTCCTTCCGAGACGAGGTCGGCCATCGGCAGGCCGTAATGGCGGAACTTTGCCGCCATCGCGATCACGAGGCGCATATAGGCCGTCGTCAGTTCGTGCAGGGCCGCTTCGTCGTTCTGTTCGCGCCAGCGCCGGGCGAGGCTCGCCTCATGTTCAGGCGCCAGCAGGGCAACCTTCATCGCCCGCTTGACGAATTGCCGGTCTGCCGGTCCGCTGGTTTCGTAAGCCGATGCCATTGCCAACCTCTCCCGATGTGTTTTTGCTGTGTCCTTGTTACGCTGACCCGGCGCGATCGGATCACAGCCAGCCTTGATTTTGCCCGCCCGCGCTCTAGCGGAGGTTCGGCTTGACGCCCGGCGCGCCCGGGTTTTAGCTGACACGCGAACATGGGGTGAACATGACGACACCGCCGGCCCCTGCCATGGCGCCTGAGGATCTCGCGGCGGCCCGGATCGCCCGCGGCAGCCAGCATCTGCTGGGGCGCCTTGGCTTTTGCGCCCTGCCTGAAATGACGCTGGGCAACCAGCGGCGGGCCGATCTCCTCGGCATCGGGCCGGCGGGCGAAATCTGGATCGTCGAGGTCAAATCCGGCATTGCCGATTTCCGCAGCGATGCGAAATGGCCCGACTATCTTGAGTATTGCGACTATTTTTCCTTCGCGGTGGACGAAGCCTTTCCGGGAAACCTGATCCCGGCGCAGGCCGGGCTGATCGTCGCCGATGGTTTTGACGGCGCCGTGTTGCGCCCGGCGCCCCGGCGCAGCCTGGCGCCAGCCCGGCGCAAGGCTGTCACGCTCCGGTTTGCCCGCCTGGCGGCCACCCGCCTGTCGCTGAACCTTGCAGCCGGGATCGCGCGGCCCGCCGGATCCCGCCCCGCCCCGCTGTCATGAGCCTCGCCTATCCTGTCGCCAGATCCCCCGATGAGGCCCTGCAACCCGGCGCGCCATCGGCGCGCAGCCGGCAGGAGGCGCTGGCGCTGGCGAAGGGCCTCGCAGTGGAAGGCCTCGAGACAAGCTGGGTGCATCTGCCGGCCGGGGAGGCCGATGCCCTGTTCCGTGCGGCCGGGGCAGACGGCCCGGCAGGCCATCTGCAGCGCTATGAGGACACCTCCGGCCATGCCGTGATCGCGGTCAGCTGGTGGAAACTTGTCGATCCGGCCGCTGCCAGGCCGGCGGCGGCGGCGCCGCGCGCCGGCGGCGACCATACTGATGATCTTTATTTCCGCACCGGGCGGACCCGTCCCAGGCGCCGGCGAAAGCGCGATCCGCGCCAGCTCGACCTGTTCGGGACATCCGAATAGCCAGCGGCAGTTTCAGACCCGCGCCAGCACCGCTTCGGCGATGGCTGATGGCGTGATGCCGAAATGCGCATAGAGCTCCTTATACGGCGCACTGGCCCCGAAACCGGCCATGCCGACAAAGCCTCCCCCTGCGCCGATCCACCGGTCCCAGCCGAAGCGGACACCCGCCTCGACGGCAACCTTCGGCAAGCCGTGCCCGAGCGTGTCGGCCTGGTAGTCCGGATGCTGCTCGGCAAACAGTTCCATTGACGGCATCGAGACGACCCGCACGCCGATGCCGCGCCCGGCGAGATTCTCCTGCGCCTTGAGGGCAATCTCCACTTCGGAACCCGTCGCGATTATCACGGCGCGCTCCCGGCCTGATGCCGGAGACAGCACATAGGCGCCACAGGCGGAAAGATTGTCATCGATCTCGCCGGTGCGTGCGGGGGCAACGGCCTGCCGTGTCAGGGCCAGCAGGGAGGGCCCCTCCGCCCGGCCCAGGGCCAGCTCCCAGCATTCCGCCGTCTCGACCCCGTCTGCGGGGCGGAACACGGTCAGGTTGGGTATAGCACGCAGGCTGGCGAGATGCTCGACCGGCTGATGGGTCGGCCCGTCTTCTCCCAGCCCGATCGAATCATGCGTCATGACATGGATCACCGGGCAGCCCATCAGCGCGCCGAGACGGATGGCGGCGCGGCTGTAATCGGAGAAGACGAGGAAGGTCCCCGAATAAGGCCGCACGCCGCGATGCAGGGCCATGCCGTTCATGGCAGCGGCCATGGCATGCTCGCGCACGCCATAATGGATATACCGGCCGGACCAGGTCTTGCGTGTCAGCACGGCCGTTTCAGCGGTCCTGGTATTGTTCGAGCCGGTCAGGTCAGCCGAGCCGCCCACCATCTCCGGCACGAGATGGGTCAGGACCTCAAGCGCCTCACCGCTCCATACCCGCGTCGCTTTCGCCGCGCCGCTCGCGGCGACAGCGCGCTTGTGCTTGAGCATCGCCTTGGGGAGGTTTTTCGGCAGCCGCCCCGCCAGGGCAGCATTGAACTCACCCTTGCGCGGGCTCGCAGCCAGGCGCTGTTTCCACGCCTTGTGGTCGGCGCGGCCGCGCTCGCCGGCCTTCGCCCAGGCTTTCTCGATCGCCTCCGGCACCTCGAAGGGCGCATGCGGCCAGCCGAGCGCCTCGCGGATGCCGGCGATTTCCGCTTCCCCATAGGGGCCGCCATGGGCCTTGCCGGTCCCGGCAATCGTCGGGGCGCCATAGCCGATGATGGTGCGCACGGCGAGGAAGGCCGGCTTCTTCTGCCGTTCCGCCCATTTCAGGGCGGCGGTGATGTCCTTCTCGTCATGGCCATCGACGCGGCGCGTCACCCATCCGGACGCCTCGAACCGCGCGCACTGATCGGTCGAGTCCGACAGCGCCGTCGAGCCATCGATGGTCACGGCATTGTCGTCGAACAGTACGATGAGGCGATTGAGGGCGAGATGGCCGGCCAGCGTGATCGCCTCCTGGCTGACCCCCTCCATGAGGCATCCGTCACCGGCGATCACCCAGGTGCGGTGATTGACAAGGTCATCGCCGAAACGGGCATTCAGATGCCGCTCGGCAATGGCCATGCCGACCGCATTGGCGAGGCCCTGCCCCAGCGGGCCGGTCGTGGTCTCGACGCCTTGTGTCACGAAATTCTCAGGATGGCCCGGTGTCGGGCTCCCGAGCTGGCGGAAATTGCGGATGTCATCGCGCGAAACCGAGGCATGGCCGGTCAGGTGCAGCAGCGCATAGACCAGCATCGAGCCGTGCCCGGCCGACAGGATGAACCGGTCCCGGTCCGGCCAGGACGGGTCAGCCGGGTCGAATTTGAGGTGCTTCCGGAACAGGATCGTTGCGGCATCGGCCATCCCGAGCGGGAGACCCACATGTCCCGACTTCGCGGCTTCGACGGCATCCATGGACAGCGCCCGGACGGCATTGGCGAGGTCGGAATGGGTCACAGCCATTCTGCTGATCTCCTAATGTTTTCAACCCTTTCCCTAGGCCAGACTCCGCCGGGGGCGTCAAGGCGCTTGGCGGGCCGGTGGATTTCAGTTAGCGGCTAGGAAGAATGGATGCGATTGACCCGGCCGCCCGGCGGCTTGATGCCGCCCTGCGCCGCCTGGAGGCGGCTCTTGAGGCGCATTTGTCCAAAGCCGCCGA
>DAIRTA010000083.1:0-9077 GCA_036804125.1 Hyphomonas sp. | reverse complement strand
GAGGCCTGCTGTTTCCCGGAAGCCTTGTTCACCGTCTGGGCGAATGTCTTCGACCGCGCGGGCCTTAAGCCGGGAGAGGCCTTCCTCTGCCACGGGGCAACCAGCGGCATTGGTGTGATGGCCTTGCAGATGGCGCGTCAGGCTGGGGCGGGACGGATTTTCGCCACGGCCGGGTCAGATGAGAAGTGCGCGCTGGCCCGCGATCTCGGCGCCGATCAGGCGATCAATTACCGGACAGAGGCCTTCGAGGAGGCAGTGAAGGCCGAAGGCGGGGCCGATGTCATCCTCGACATGGTGGGCGGGGACTATGTGCAACGCAACATCTCGGCTGCGAAGGCAGATGGCCGGATCATCAATATCGCCTATCAGAACGGGTTTTCCACGACGGTGAACTTTGCGCCCGTCCTGATGAAGCGGCTGTCGCTGATGGCGACCACGCTGCGCGCCCGGCCGGCCGGGGAGAAGCGGCGCATCCGCGATGCCGTCGAGCGCGATTTCTGGCCACATGCGCTCTCCGGAGCGATCCGCCCGGTCATCGACTCGGTCTTCCCGCTCGCAGAGGCCGAGGCGGCCCAGGCGCGGATGCAGGCCGGCGGGCATTCGGGAAAGATCCTGCTCAGGGCCTGACACGCGGCGCGGGATGCATGCACGCTTTGCAAAATCTGTCCGGCCGCGCTATGGGATCGGCAGGTCTTGGTTCCTGAGCCCCGCCCCGCCCGGCACCCGCGTGCCGGGCGGTCGCATTTCAGGGGCCACACATCATCACGGGAGAGTAAGATGGCCGACATCCTTATGCCCCAGGCCACGGCGGTCTGGCTGCTTGACAACACGACGCTGACATTCTCGCAGATCGCAAAGTTCTGCGGTCTTCATCATCTTGAGGTCAAAGGCATTGCGGATGGCGACGTTGCCGAGAACATGCGCGGCGTCGATCCGATTGCCGGAGGCATCCTGTCGCGCGAGGAAATCGCGCGGGGCGAAGCGGATCCGGGCTACGAACTCCAGGTCCAGACCTCAAAGATCGCGCATATCCCGCAGCCGAAACGCAAGGGCAGCCGCTACACACCGGTGATCCGGCGCGCCGACAAGCCGGATGCGATTGCCTGGTTCAGCCGCAACCATCCGGAAGTCACCGATGCTCAGATCATCAAGCTGATCGGCACGACGAAGGCGACCATCAATAATGTGCGCGACCGGACACACTGGAATGCCCAGAATATCCGGCCGGTCGATCCGGTCACCCTCGGCCTGTGCAGCCAGATCGAGCTCGATGAGGTCATTGCCAAGGCGGCCGACCGGCGGCGCAAGCTCGAAGCGGAGAAGTCCGCCGGGATGGAGGGGCCGGGCCTGGCGCCTGCGCGGGACGAACCGCTGCCGGCCGAAGCGCCCGAGGCCGCCCCGGAGCGAGCGGTGTCGGCAGAAGACGTGTTCCGCGATTTCGACTGATCAGCGGCGCGGCCGGCGCAGGAAAACGTAAAAGGCCCCGGCGCCACCATGGCGCGGATGGGCTTCGGCATAGCCCGAGACCAGGCTGTGTGCCGCCGGCGTCGTGAGCCAGTGGAGGAAGTTGCGGCGCAGGACCCCTTCGCTGGTGCGCCCCTTTCCCGTGATGATGAGAACGCAGCGCGCGCCCTGTGCCTGCTGCGAAAGCAGGAAGCGGGGGAGCCGTTCGGCCGCACTGTCCTGTGTGTGGCCGTGCAGGTCCAGCGAGGCCGCAAGGGCAACCCGGCCCCGCCGCACGCGCTTCTCGGCGGCCCGGTCCTGCGGCTGAGACGGCGCCGGGGACGGGGCCCGGCGATCGGGCGGCAGAGCTGCCCGCGCAGGCCGGACATCTTCGAGACCGGCCTCAAGCACATCCCGAAACTGCTGGACATCGCCCGAATGCGGATGGATCGGCGTCACCGTCCGGGCGATGCGCGCCCAGGCCTGCGCCTCGGCCTGCGTGAGTTTGCGCTCGGTCACCGGTCCGCTTCCTTGCCGCTCAGCTGCGGCGGGCGGGCGCAGTCCTCGCAGCGACCGGCTGGCTCGCGAGGAGCCGTTCCGCGACGCGGCGCGGCAGCAGCACCCATTTCCGTCCGGGGGCGTTCATGGTGCCGGCCCGTTCGCCGGCATCCTGACCTGTTCCGAAATAGATATCCCCGCGCACCGGCCCTTTGATGGCGCCGCCTGTATCCTGGGCGATCAGCAGGCCCGCCCAGTCACCGCCGAGGCCGGGCGCGCGGGTCTGCACATACATCGGCACGCCGAGAGCGTGGAAATCGGGATCGACGGCCATCGAGCCGAAAGGGGTCAGCGGGACATTATGCGCGCCGGCAGGCCCCAGAGCCGGATCGCCCTCGGGCAGTTCGCGGAAGAACACGAAGCGGGGGTTCTGGTTCATGGCCTCCCGGACCTCCCGAGGCGAGGAACGGTCCATCCAGGCGCGGATGCCCTGCATGCTGCCCTCCCCTCTCGTGATCCGGCCCGTGGAGATCAGCCAGTTAGCGACCGAGCGGAAAGGCTGGCCATTATGCGCGGCATAGGCGGCCCTGACGGTGCGCCCGTCAGGAAAGATGAGCCGTCCGGAGCCCTGCACCTGAAGAAAGAAGACGTCTGCCGGATGCGCGTAGGCGATCGCGCTGCCGGGGTTCTGCATGATGTCCGCTCGCGGAGGGTAAGGGCGGGTGCGCCCGCCGGGAAGACGCTGCAGCGGGGAATCGCCATTGGCGACAAAATCAGCCGGAAGGCTCAGAACCGGCTCGGTATAGGGCGGCTCCGGCGTGCGGCGGGCCGCGTAGATCGGTTCAAAATAGCCGGTGAAGCGGGCCCGCCCTGCCGGGTCGATGATTTCGACCGGCACGAACAGCGCCTCGATCACGGTGCGGGCGCTGGCCTCGTCCTGGACGACATCAAGAGCCGCGCAGGCCGGCGCCCAGTCCGAAACGGTGCCCGCCCAGCTTACCCGGTTCGAGAGCTGGGCGTCAGCCGGGCGGGCGGACAGCCGCTGGCAGGTGCGCCGGAACGCCTCGAGCGCCGGCAGGAAGCGGGCTGATGTCCAGTCCGGCATGTCCGTATAGGCGGCGGGGCGTGCGGCCGACAGCGGCGTGACGGCCTGCGCCGGCGGCGGGGGGGATGGCGGCGGTGCGGGCCGCGTCTGGCAGGCCCCGAGGAGGCCGCACAGGATCAGCGTCAGGAAGGCGGCGCGCCCTGTCATCTTCGCTCTCCCGGTGATGCCGCTTGCGGCGTGAGCCCGGCTGACAGGTGATCAGCCGGCGATATCCACATCGTCAAGCAGCCAGTTGGGGTCGGCTGAATGGATGTCCTTCTTGAAGGTCCAGACCTCGCGGGCGTTGCGCAGGGCCTCGCCGTCCCCGAGTTCTGCCTCATAACGGACCGACACGCGCGCCATGCTTCCGTCAAGCTCGGCGCGTTCGATCTCCATCCGCTTCAGGCGAAGCAATTCGAACGGGCGCTCCCCGGTGCCTTCACGGGCCGATATGGCGGCATCCCACGCTTCATAGACATCATCATCAAGGAGCGGCCGCAAGGCGCCGCGATCTCCGCGCGCAAAAGCAGCGACAATCATCTGGTATGCCGCCCGGGCACCCTTCTGGAATTCATCCGGATTGAAGCTGGTGTCGGCATTGTAGATTTCCTCGAGGCCGCCCGCGGCGGGTCCGGTGAACACCGGCCGGTCGGAATCGTTCTGGGGCTGCTGGCGAACGGGCGCCTCGCGAAGATCGCCGCGCCGTTCGGCCGATGGCGCCGGACGGCGGACCGGGCCTTCATCGCCGCCGCGCCCGAGCGCCAGGTACAGCCGCCAGAGAACAAACAGGGCGACTGCAGCAAGTATGAGCACTTCGACGACCGGATTCGGCATAATGGCCATCACTCCCTGACTGCCAGTTTTTCTTCCACCGCATCAGATAGTATGGCGGGCGGGTGAGTGCCAGCGCAGATGTTGCGCGGCAGTTAGGCACATGCTAGCGGGCACGCCAACCATCGGAAGATATCATGACAGATGAAAGCGCACCAGCCGATCGCGGCAACGGAAATGCCAATCCGGATGCCAAGGCTCCCGGCCTGAGGGTTCTCGCCCAGTACGTTAAGGATCTTTCCTTCGAGAACCCCGGCCATGCGCCGAGCCAGACCCAGCCAACCATTGATCTCGGGATTGATGTCGGCGCGGCGCCGCATGTCGACGGGAACGGGATCTTCGAAGTGTCGCTGAAGCTGTCTGCCAAGGCCCATGCGGGTGACACGGTGCTGTTCATCACCGAGCTGGATTATGCCGGGCTGTTCCAGCTGCAGAGCCTGCCGGACA
The DNA here is from genome assembly GCA_036804125.1 of Hyphomonas sp. Classification (GTDB taxonomy): domain Bacteria; phylum Pseudomonadota; class Alphaproteobacteria; order Caulobacterales; family Hyphomonadaceae; genus Hyphomonas. The sequence continues at coordinate 4,774 of DAIRTA010000083.1, read as the reverse complement.
AGCAGGTAGAGCCGATGCTGCTGATCGAGTGCCCCCGGCTCCTATTCCCATTCGCCCGCCGGATCATTGCCGAGATCACGCGCGAGGGTGGTTTTCCGCCTTTGCTGCTGGACCCGGTTGATTTCGTCCAGCTCTACCAGGCCCAGTACAAGCGGGCCGCCGAACAGGCGTCAGCCGAACCTCAGCCCTGAGCTTTCAGGTACCGGCGCCAGAGGGCGGTCTCTCCCAGGCTTTCGACGAAGGCTTGGTGTGCCGCCGCCTCTGCGGCGCTCACGGCAGAGACAAGGGGTGATGGACGCCGGCGCGCCGGCGGCCGTTCGCCATCGGCAGCGGCCTTGTCGGCCCCCTCGAAGGCAAAGGCGCGGGCCCGCCCGCCGAGCAGTTCCAGATAGACGCTTGCAAGCAGCTGGCTGTCCAGAAGCGCGCCATGCAGCGTCCGGCTCTCGAGTGAGATCTCGAACCGCTTGCAGAGCGCGTCGAGACTGGCCGGGGCGCCGGGAAAGCGCTGCCGGGCCATGGCGAGTGTATCGATCCAGCGATGATCCGGGATCGGATCACGGCCGCACCGGATCAATTCGGCATTCAGAAAGCCCCTGTCGAAAGACGCGTTGTGCGCAACGAGCTGCGCATCACCGAGGAAAGCGAGGAAGGCCCCGACAATATCGGGGTCATCGAAAGGCGGGCAGTCTGCCAGGTCAGCGTCCGTGATCCCGGTGATGCGGACTGTATCGTCTGAAACCGGCCGGCCGGGATTGATCCGGCGGCGGAAGGTGCGCCCCGTCGGGATATGATTGAGCAATTCCACTGCACCGATCTCGATAATCCGGTCGCCCCCGGCCGGGTCGAGGCCGGTCGTTTCTGTGTCGAGCGCGATTTCCCGGACCGCCTCCGTCATGGCGCCCTCCCCTGATCGAGACGAATCATCAGGGCGATAATGGCGCGAACCTGGTCGCGCGCATAGTCAGTCCCGTAGGCGGTCGAGAGAATGAGGTCCGCCCGCGCCCGTTTCTCGGCGTCGGGCATCTGGCGGCCGAGTATCGCCTCCAGCGCTTCCGGCGTCATGCCGGGGCGCGAGAGCACCCGCTCGCGCTGGATGTGCGCCGGAGCGGTAACCACAAGGATATGGTCGCAGGCCCTCCAGCCCCCCGTTTCATACAGCAGGGGAATGTCGAGCACGATAAGCGGTGCGCCTCCGGCTTGTGCCCGCTCCCGGAATTCCCGCTGAAGGCCCGCGGTCAGCGGGTGGACAATGGACTCAAGCTGCTGCATCGCCGCGGCATCGCCAATCACGCGCTCGCGCAAGCGACCCCGGTCAATCGCCCCGCCGGCGCTGACGCCCGGAAAGGCCTCTTCCAGCGGCCCGACCGCCGCACCGCCCTCTTCATACAGCGTGTGGACGGAGGCATCGGCATCGTAAACCGGAACGCCCTCCTCGGCGAAGAGCCTCGCCGTGACGCTCTTGCCCATGCCGATCGATCCGGTCAGGCCCAGCACGATCATCCGACCACTCCCACAATACGGCGTACCTCTTCCAGCGCCGGCGCCATATCGGGACGGATCCCGGTCCACACCTCGAAGCTCAAGGCGGCCTGTGCCACCAGCATAGGGAGTCCGTCCCGGGTTCTCCAGCCGCAGCGGCGCGCCTGGTCCAGCATCGGCTGCGCCGCACGGCCATAGCTGATATCGTAGAAGATCCCGTTTCGCGTCACCGGAAGCGGGATGGTTTCGCCCTGATGGCCAAGGCTGAGGGCATTGATGACGATATCCGCTTCCGGCAGCCCGGAGAGGCCCTCCTCAAGGGTGGCCGCGTGTGCATCGGGCGCGAGCGCGTGAACAAGCTTTTCCGCGCGCTCAAGACTGCGGTTCGCAACCGTCAGGATCGCCCCCTGTCCCGAGAGCGTGTAGGCTATGGCCCGGGCCGAGCCGCCAGCGCCGAGAAGCGTGATCCGCAGGCCGGGCAGCGCGACCGCCTCATGTTCGAGGGCCAGCGCAAACCCGCCGGCATCGGTGTTTTCAGCCTGCCACCCCCCTTCCCGGCGCCAGACCAGGGTGTTGGCGGCGCCGATCTCGCCGGCGACCACCCCGACAGCTGCGGCCTCGGCCAGCGCGGCCTCCTTGTGCGGCAGCGTGATGTTGAGGCCGCGAAAGCCCTGGTCCCCGAGCGTTCTCAGCGCGTCACCGAGGCCGCCGGCTGCAACCTGAAGCGCAACATAGCGCGCGTCCAGCCCCTGCTCGCGCATCCACCGGTTGTGGATCAGGGGCGAGAGCGAATGGGCGATGGGATCGCCGATAACCCCGAACAGCATCGTCACGCAGGCAGCACTTTCCGGAGTCTCAGATAGTCGAGGAGCGGCAACAGCGGCAGGCCGAGTATCGAGAAATAATCGCCTTCGATGCGCGAGAAAAGCTGAACGCCGAGGCCTTCAAGCCTGTAAGCCCCGACCGTGGTCAGCAGGCTGTCTCCACATTGCGCCGTGTACAGCGCGATGAATTCGGCTGAAAGCGGCCGCATTGTCAGCCTGGGGCGGCTGAGATGGCGCCAGACCGGCATACCCTCCTCGAAGACCACAACGGCCGTTTCAAGCGTGTGGGTCTGGCCCGAAAGCCGCTGGAGCTGATCGCGCGCTGAATCGATATCCGTCGGTTTGTCGAAGGCCTCAGCGCCGAGCGAGAGCATCTGATCGGCGCCGATGACAAGGCCTGCCTGCGCAGCCGACACCCGGGCTGCTTTCATCTCTGCAAGGCCCATGGCCTGGTCGCGAACGGCCATGCCATGGGCCCGGAAGGCCCGCCGCGCCTCTGCCTCATCGACATTCGGCGGAACGCTCTCCGCCTCGATGCCGGCTGCCCTGAGCAGGTCTCTCCGGCTCTGGCTGGTTGAGGCAAGGATGATCCGGCTCATGCCGATTGCAGGCCCGATTGATTGCGCCGCTCGTTCAGGAGGTTGAGGATCGCGGCGGCGGTCTCTTCGACCGAGCGACGGGAGACATCGATCGTTTTCCAGCGGTTGCGCTGGAACAGCCTGTTGGCCTGGGTCACCTCATGGCGCACGGCCTCTTCGTCCGCATAGGCCGTCATTTCGTCCTGATTCAGCGAAATGAGTCTCTGGCGCCGGATCTGGACAAGCCGCTCGGCAGAAATCTTCAGCCCGACAATCAGTGGCCCGCGGCCATTGAGGGATTCAAGGAAATCCGGGAGGGGTACATTCGGAACCAGCGGAATATTGCCGGCGCGGACTTTCCGGTTGGCCAGATAGACGCAGGTCGGTGTCTTCGATGTACGGCTGACACCCAGCAGGATGACATCGGCCGCGATAAGCGTTTCGACATTCTGCCCGTCATCATGAGCAAGGGTGAAGTTGATGGCCTCCATGCGCTCAAAATAGTCTTCATCCAGGGCGTGCTGCCCGGCGACGCGGTTGGTCGGGGCAATTCCCAGATGCCGGCTAAGCATGGCGATGGAGGGGTCCAGGACGGGAAGCATCGCCACGCCCTGCTCACGGCAAAATCCCTCCAGGCGCGCGCGCAGGACGGCATCGGAGATGGTGAACCAGACAACACCGGGCGCCTGCTCGATCTCGCGCATGACCCGCTCGAGCTGGCGCTCGGAACGCACAAGGTAATAATTGTGCTCCAGCGGCTGGATGTTCTCGAACTGCGCGCAGGCCGCTCTCTGCAGGGCATTCAGCGTTTCGCCGGTGCTGTCCGAAACGAGGTGCACATTGAAGAATATGCTGGGGCGGGACGGCTTCACCATCTGCCTGTCTTGCCGGGTGGCGGCGGCTTCCACAAGAGGCTGTGGGATCGCGGTGCAAAACCCGCTTTTCCCACAGCCCCTCACATCCCTTCCCCAGTCCGCCGAAACCGACAGGAGGGCGGTTTTGCTTTGTTCTGGTCTGTGACTCGGCGGCGCCGTTAACGATGCGTTAATCTTTGATTATCCGGCCGTTTTCCGGCCCGTGCGGTTTGGCTCACTTGTGCAAGAGCTGTGATTCAGTCTTTAACGCCGCTGGATCGCAGGGAATTCCAAGTCTTGCGCCAGCTAATCAATATAAAGCTCAATCGATTCCAGATCAGACAACAACAAGAAAGCGGCTACAAACGGACATGTCCAAATCAAGGAAACTGCTTTCGGTCCTGAACGGGACAAGGGAAACCCCGGCACCTGTCTGGATGATGCGGCAGGCGGGCCGGCACCTGACCGAATATCTCGAGCTGCGCGCCCGGGCCCGCGATTTCCTGGATTTCTGCTACACGCCTGCCCTGGCTTCAGAGGCAACCCTGCAGCCGGTGCGCCGATACGGCATGGACGGGGCGATCCTGTTTGCCGACATCCTCCTGATCCTCGATGCCATGGGGCTGGGTGTCAGCTTCGAAAAGGGCGAAGGCCCGCTGGTGGAACGCATCGAGGCGCCCTCTGACCTGCGCCGGGTGCCGGCCCAGAAAGCCGCCGACCGCCTCGCGCCGGTCTATGAAACGGTGAGCCGGGTCAAGGCCGCGCTTCCCCCGGAGTGCACTCTCATCGGCTTTGCCGGATCGCCCTGGACAGTGGCGCTCTATGCCATCGAGGGGCGCGGGAAGACCGACAAGTCAATGGCCTGGCGCTGGGCCCATGGCCGCCCGGATGACCTCGCCGACGTCATGGCGCAGATTGCCGAAAGCACCGCTCTCTATCTCGCCCGCCAGATCGAGGCCGGCGCCGATGCGCTGATGCTGTTCGATAGCTGGGCCGAAGGCCTGCCGGACAATATCTTCCGGGAGGTCATCACCCGGCC
>DAIRTA010000082.1:0-9252 GCA_036804125.1 Hyphomonas sp. | reverse complement strand
TTCAAATAGCGGGGCGCGGGTGACGCCCCAACGGCTCGTGCTCGCCAGCGCCAGTCCGCGCCGGCTTGAGCTTCTCCGGCAAATCGGCCTTGAGCCAGACGCCGTCGCCCCCACAGACATAGACGAGACGCCGCGGTCCGGCGAGCAGGCGCGGGCGCTTGCCCTGCGCCTGGCGCTTGAAAAGGCGGCGGCCTGCGCAGAGCGCGGCCATGTGCTTGCGGCCGATACGGTGGTGGCCGCCGGGCGGCGTATCCTGCCGAAGACGGAAACGCGCGAGGAAGCGGAAGCCTGCCTGCGGCTGCTCTCGGGCCGCGCGCATCAGGTGATCACAGGGATCGCCGTGCGCGCGCCGGATGGGCGTAGCCGCAGCCGCGCGGTGTTGACACGTGTGCAGATGAAACGGCTGAGCGAAGCGGAGATTGCCGCCTATCTCGACAGCGGCGAATGGCAGGGCAAGGCCGGCGGCTATGCCATACAGGGGCGGGCAGGGGTTTTCATCCGCAGCCTGAATGGCAGCTATACCGGTGTCGTCGGCCTGCCGGTGCACGAGACATGGGCGCTGCTGACCGGGCTCGGCTACCGGGCTTAAGCCTGCTCGAACTGCGTCACGGCGAGAATGCAGACTGCGGCCGCCGCCGCGACCAGCAGGACCAGCGGGTCGCCCATGAAGGACGTAACCTCGCTCCGCACCGAGACGACAGCGCTATTGACCACCTCATCGGCGCCCATCCAGCCTGAGAGCAGTTGCGGCAGCTGAACGGCGGCGCCCGCGGCGCCTGCTGCCCCGGCGGCGAAGATCACCAGCCGCCGCAGGCGGGACTGGCGCCGGATACGGCCCATCACCGCATCGCGGAACCCGTCATCAGCCAGGCGCCGGTCCTCGGCGGCAAACAGGGCGGCGAGATCATGTGTGTTCGGGTCGGTCATGTCTGAATACTCCATCATGCGGCGCCGGGTTCGGCAAGGACGTCGCGCAGGCGGGCCACCCCGCGCAATACATGCGACTTCACGGTTCCGATCGGCCAGCCGGTCGCCTCGGCGGCTTCACTGTGGCTGAGGCCGGCAGCCACGCACATCACGACACACACCCGCTGGGCCTCGCTCAGCACGTCAAGGGCCCGGTTGAGGTCCATGCGGGCCTCGGTCTGTAAGTCGGGCCGGTCCGCGCGGTCGAAGCTGATGATCTCGGCCGTCTCGTCGAGCGGGATTTCCGTCTTCTGCCGGCGGCGCCATTGCAGGAACTCGCTCCAGCAGATGCTGCAGATCCAGGCGCTGAAAGATCCGCCCGAATAGGTCCCGATCCGGTTCCAGGCCTTGAAGAAGGCGAGCTGGGCGATGTCGTCTCCGGCGGCGGGCGATCCCGAGAGCCGCCTTGCCATCCCCCGCACGCGGCCCTGATGGCGGCGGACGAGTTCGGCAAAGGCGCGCTCACTGCCCTGCGCGGCATCATGGGCCAGTTCAGGGTCGGTGCGCATGTCCCGTCCCTCCGAGACGACCAGCCGCAACTCAGGCTTGTGACTTACCACGGCTGAAGCCCCAGAGTCCAAGATAAGCGAGACCCAGAAGGACCGGGAAGGCGCTGACGCCCAGCATCGGCGCGAGAACCCCCTCATCCTCACCCGACAGAACGAAGCCGAGAAGCGCGAAGGCGGCACCGAAGGCAATGAACAGCACGCCGCGGCGCAGGTCCGCCCGGACAGGGTCGGTCATCAGGGACATCTTGTCCATGATGTCCGGGGTCAGTTCCTGGCCCTTGTCGATGGCATGGCGCAGGGTTTCATGGATCGTGGTGCGCTTTCGCGCATTGTAGAAACTGACGATCCAGACAATCAGGGCCGGTGCCAGAAACAGCACCACGGGTACAACGACAGCCTCCATCGCGGAGCTCCTTCAGTAATTGGCGGGGGCCCATGCCCCATGGCCTTTGACTGTCAGATGCAGCGAGGGGGGCGAATGGATGCAGGCCGGGCGAAAAAAATTCTCAACGCCGGAAAAAGCTGAACTCTATACGGTAACGCAGATGGCCGGCGCCCATCGACAGGTCATAACCCTCGAAACCGTAGACATAGTCGAAGCGGATCGATTGAGAGGGCAGGCTGGGGTTCTCGCGGAAGCTGATCGGGAAACGGAAATCCATGAGGTATTGCGGCTGGCCGTAGAGCTGGCCGAGATGGGTAACATTACCGACCGGGCGGAAGACATTTCCGGGCCGGGCATTGGCGCCGAAGGCCATGCCGTCATCATTGCCGCTGCGGGTCAGCTGGTAGCGAAAATTCACATTGGACAGCCGCTGCGGCGCGTTGAGCGGGTCGGCCGGCCCCAGGATGTAGGATTGCGCGGCGAGATAGAACGTCATTGAACTCGACAGGTAGAAGCTGCGCTGGGCGGAGCTTTCGGCTGCAACCAGATTTGTCACGGCTGTCAGGGCGAACGGGTCGAGGGTCGAGCTGGCATCCAGGAAACCATTGGCGCTGCCGCCGATGGGGGCGAGATTGATCTGCCCGTTGCCGGTCGTGTCGATGCCGAGCCGGAAGCTTTCATCCTGAAGCGGGACAATGTGGAAGCCCTCGGCGCGTGTGCCGGTGAAGACCGGGTTCACGCCGCCGGTGCCGATCACCGGGTTCTGCGACCAGCGGATGAGCTGCCCGCCGGCGGGCACGACGATGCCGGTCTCCAGGCTTACGGCGTCATAGACATCAAAGGTGAAGCCATCATGCGCGATGACGCAGCCGAAGTTGCGGCAATAGAAATCCGTGTCGATGAACGACGCTTCGGCCGGAGCCGCCAGGCTGCCGGCGATGAGCCCGAGGGCGGTCAGGCGTTGCATGATGTCAGGGCGCCGCGCCATCGCTCCCGCCTGCTTGTTCGCGGCGGCGTTCTGCGCTGGCCCTGAAAACCGGCAGCATTTCCTCGCCGGCCCGCAGGTGCGGGGTGAAAATGTTCTTGACCGAGACCTCGATCGTCGTCGCGGCGGGAAAGGCTTCGGCCAGCGGCACGCGGTAGATCCGGCTGCCGCCATCGAGTACGACGAGATTGGCGATCGGCAGGGACAGGCGGGCGCCGCCCGGCCCGCGAAGGTCGATGGCACCCTCAAGCCGCGCATGAGCGTTGCCGGAATTCTCGAGGCGCAGCTCGACGGAGGTTTCCCCCTCGGCCGTCTCCACCAGAGCCGCTTCGGTAATCGCCGGTGCCGAGCGGGCCTCGCCGGCTGTCAGGTAAAAGAGGGAGGCGATCTGGTATTTCTTCCAGACACCTGACTGGCCGCCCCGTTCTTCCGGCAGGACGGTCGAAGCGAGCAGCGCAAACCGGAAATCGCCGGACCGGTTGATGCGCGCGGGCGCCGCCATGTCGACGATGATCTGCTGTGACTGGCCCGGCCGCAGGGTCACGAAAGCCGGGCTGAAGCGGACCCAGCTGGCGGCTGAGGTTTCCATTTCTCCGGGCGGGGAGAGTTCGAGCTGGCCGGTCTCGTCAAGTGACCAGTCGGCGAGGCCAAGGGTCAGCGAGATCGTCTTCTCGGTATGGACATTGGCAAGGGTGATGACCTGCCTTTTGCGCTCGCCCGGCTGGACATCCATTTCCACGGTTGTCGGCTGGAGGCCAATGCCGAAGGCGGACGCTGCCGGAACCAGGAGAGCCAGGGAAAGCAGCCCGGCACAGACGGGGCGCAGGAGACGGCGTGCGATCATGGGCGCGGCTTGTCCTCTCAAACATCCGGATGGTTTCCAAACGGTAACGGGTCATGGTTACGCCCGGTTTAACGGGCCTGCAGCGGGCGCCTTGCTCCCTTGCAGAAGCCGTCATAAGCGCTGGGGCGCATGGTCAAGATCACGCCCAAGGCGCTGCGCCGGCCACATGTTGCGGCCGATCTCGGCACGGCTTCCGGCCGGGCGCGGGCCCAGCGCGAGCTGTTCTGGGCCGATCATGGCTTCCTGCGGGCGGGCTTCCGGAACCTCCACCGGATTTCCCCGGAAATGTGGCGCTCGAACCAGCCCTCGCCCCGGCAGATACGCGCCCATGCCGAGCGCCGGGGCATCCGCACGATCATCAACCTGCGCGGCCCCTCGACACGCGGCTTCTACCTCCTTGAGCAGGAGGCCTGCGCCGCCGCCGGTATCGCCCTTGTCGATTTCCAGATGTTCTCGCGCGAGCCGCCCACGCGCGAAGCCGTGTTTGCCGCGCGCGACCTGTTCGACACCATCGCCTATCCGGCGCTGATGCACTGCAAATCCGGTTCGGACCGGGCCGGGATCATGGCGGCGCTTTACAAGCTGCTGCGCCAGGACGCGCCGTTTGCCGAGGCCGTCGAGCAGCTGTCCGGGCGCTACCTGCATATCCGGCAGGGCAAGACCGGCGTTCTGGACGCCTTTTTTGCAGCGTATGCCGGCTTCAATTCGGGCCGGCCGGAACAGGGTTGGAAGCCCTTTCTCGACTGGGTTGCCGAGGATTATGACCGCGAGGCCGTGAAGTCGGACTTTCGCAGGCGGCTTGGCCGGGGGCTGCAGCTCGACGCTCTCCTCAGGCGCGAATAGGCGCTTCCCAGTGAGGTGAAATCATGCCAGCACTGCCGCGGTCATAGCGAATGAGGTGCAGAATGCGCGTCAGCCTGTTGATCCTTGCCGCCGCCCTTGGCCTTGCGGCCTGCGATGCCGGCGCCCGGGGGCCGGATTCGCGCGCCCTGCTGATGGCGGACTGCCAGAGCCAGAATACGCCTGCAGAGGAATGCGACTGCATCGTGTCCGTCATGGAGGCGCAACTGCCGCGCGAGCTGTTCGACCGCACGGCGCGGGCCGTGGGCCAGGACGGCCAGGACGTCTACAGTTTCATCCGGCAACTCACAGTAGAGGACCAGCTGGCCTTCGGTGCCGTCACCGGGGGGTGGGCGCAGTGCCGGCTGACCGTAATCCTGCCGGAGACGGGAAATGAACCGGAATGATGAATTCCGGGCAACCGTGGCCCCGGCTGTGCAAATCACGGCCCGGACGGATGACGCCGTCGCTCAAACCGCCTAAAATGGGACAGCACCAAGGAAGGGGATTTCCATGAAGTTCATCATTATCAACAGTTTCCGCACGATGGTCTATGTGGCTTACATCTCCATCATCATCGCGGGTTTTGCGCTCGGTATCTACAATAGCGGCAATGTGACGAGCGAGCTTCTCGGCCTGTCAGGCGGCCTGGCCCAGATCGCGGATGTCCTGATCCTCGGTTTCGGCGGCTGGGTGGCCGCCAGCCTGATCTGCGGCCTGATCGTGACGCTGCTCGATATTCGCGACGACATCAACGACCGGCTGCCCGACGCCCGCCGCGACGCCTGAAGCCGGATCCGGGTCCTGAGCGGCCGCCTTCAGCCCCTGCAGGTGGCCGGTTCTTGCGCCGCGGCGGTAGCCGGTCCATTTACCGGCGATGACCGACTTTCCGATTCCGCCGGACACGCTTCTGGCCGGCCTCATCTCCCACTGCCTGAAGCTCGGCGCGGACGCTGCGGATGCCCGCATAACGGCCGGTGAAGCCGTCAGTGTCGCCGTGCGCGAGGGCCGGCTTGAAAGCATCGAGCGCGAGGAGGATGCGAGCGTCGCCCTGCGCTGCTTTTTCGGCAAGCAGCAGGCGCATGTGGGCGGCTCGGACCTGTCCGAAGCCGGGCTCGCCAGCCTCGCGGAACGCTGTGTTGCGATGGCGCGGGCCGTGCCCGAAGACCGCTATTGCGGCCTGGCCCCTCCCGAGGCGCTCAGCGTAGGCCCGCACGCTCTCGACCTCACAGGCGAGGCCGAAATTGATGCCGGCCGGCTGGAACAGGATGCGCTGGCCGCTGAGGCCGCCGCGCTGGCCATACCGGAGGTGCGCACCACCGATGGCTGCGGCGCCAGCTGGAGCCGGTCGCGGCGCTGGGTGGCGGCGACAAACGGCTTCCAGGCCTCGAAGACGGCGACCTCGACAGCGCTGGGCCTCGTCGCGGTGGCCGGCCGGAACGGCCAGATGGAGCGCGATTATGACAGCTGGTCCGTGCGCCGCCTCAAAGACCGGCCGGACGCGGCGGCCATCGGCCGGACGGCGGGCGAGCGGGCGGCGGCCCGGCTCGGCTCCCGCCGGATACCGACCCAGAAGGCCCATGTCCTCTATGACCGGCGGGTCTCGGCCTCGCTGCTCGGCGCCCTGCTCGGGGCGATCTCCGGGCCGTCCGTGGCGCGCGGGGTGAGCTTCCTGAAGGACCGTCTCGGCGAGACGGTCTTCGCCCCCGGGGTGTATGTGACCGACGATCCCTTTCGCCCGCTGGGCATGGGCAGCCGCGCGCATGATGGCGAGGGCCTGCCCGTGCGCGAGACCCATCTGATCGAGGATGGCCGCCTGACCGCCTGGCTCTTGAACCTGGCGGCGGCGCGCCAGCTCGGCCTCTCCCCGAACGGCTTTGCCACGCCGGGCTTCGGCGATCCGCCCGGCGTTTCGACCTCGAATGTCTATTTGCGCGCAGGCGACCGGACACCGGCCGAGCTCATGAGCGATGCCGGCAAGGGCCTTCTGGTCACGGATATGTTCGGCCCGTCGATCAATCCGAATACGGGAGATTACTCTGTCGGCGTTGCGGGCTTCTGGTTCGAGAACGGAGCGGTTGCCCATCCGGTTTCGGAAGTGACGGTGGCGGGCGACCTGCCGTCCATGTTTGCCCGACTCCTCCCGGCCTCGGACCTCGAGTTCCGGGGATCGCGCGACGCCCCCTCGATCCTGATCGCGGACATGAACCTTGCAGGCAGTTGAGCGCACCCTCGAGGAAGACCTCGCCACGCTCTGCCGGCTGGCCGAGGAGGCCGGGGCGCTGGCGCTAACTTACCGCGCGCAGGGAGGAGGAGAGACCTGGAACAAGGCCAGCGGCGGCCCGGTCACCGAGGCCGACCTTGCAGTCAACCGGCTCTGCCTGGCCCGGCTCAGCGCGGCGCGGCCCGGCTATGGCTGGCTGTCGGAGGAGACGCTGGATGATCCGGGGGCGCGTTCGCAGTCCCGGATCTGGGTGGTCGATCCGATCGATGGCACCAAGGCATACATGCGCGGCGGCGATGACTGGAGTATCGGCCTTGCTGTCATCGAGGATGGCGAACCTGTAGCAGGCGCCATCTATGCCCCGGCCCTCGGGCGGATGTATGCCGCCCGGCGCGGCGCAGGCGCCCGGCTGAATGGCGAGCCGATCCGGACGAGCACGCGCGCGGCAGAGGCCGGGCTGAGGCTGATTGCCAATGAGGGCGTGGTCAGCCATCCCGGCTGGCCGGAGCCCTGGCCGGAGGTGGTGCTGGCCCGGCCGAAGCCCAACTCGACCCTGCTGCGCCTGGCACTGGTGGCCTCCGGCGACTGGGATGCAGCGCTCGTTCTGGGGGAGAAGGCCGACTGGGATATCGCCGCCGGCGCCCTGCTTATCAGCGAGGCCGGCGGGCGCGCGACGGAGCATACAGGCGCGCCTCTGCGCTTCAACCAGACGGTCCCGGCCCAGCCGAGTGTTGTCGCCTCTGGAAAGGGCGTGCATGATTTGCTAGTGCGCCGCGCGGGGATCGTGAAGGTCCCCGACCCCCAGAAACGCGCGGCATCCCGGCCAGCCACATCACCAGCGGAGGGCAGAGAATGAATGGCAGGACAGAAGGCGGAAAGCAGCTTCTGCACATCGTGTTCGGGGGCCGCCTCAAGGAGGTGACCGGGGTCGAATTCGATGACCTCTCGCAGCTCGATTTCGTCGGCGCCTATCCGAACTATCAGGCGGCCTATGATGCCTGGAAGGCGGTTGCCCAGCGCACGGTAGACCAGGCCGATACCCGCTATTTCATCCTGCATGCGCACCGGCTGCTCGATCCGGAGACGGGCGATCACCATCACGTCTGATCCCGCCCCGGCGCGGCCCCGCCGCGCTCTGACACGCCTGTTCCGCGCCCATTTCTGGCCGCAGCGGGGCTGGTTCCTTGCCGGCACATTGATGGCGATCTTCACGGCCGTCTGCGGGATCGGCTATATTTTCGTGCTCGATTATATCGGAAACGGCCTTCAGGCTGATATCAGCCTGCGGGCTGAAGGCGAACGGCCCGACACAGGATGGATCTGGGCGGGTATCGGCGCGATCATTGTGCTGACGGCGGCGCGGGCGCTTTCGCTTTATGCGATGACGCTGCTGAACAATACCGGTGTGCAGCGCGGTCTCATCGGTATACAGACAGTCCAGTTCGATGCGCTGACGGATGGTGACTATGCGCGCATTTCGGGCGATGCCTCCGGCGGATTCGTCGCCCGCTTCATTAATGATGTCGTCGCCATCCGCGAGGCCGCGCTGCGCTTTGCCAATAATTTCCCGAAAAGCGCCGCTACGGTTCTGGGTGTTCTGGTCTGGCTGTTCTGGAAGGACTGGCAGTTCGCGCTGATCGTTGCCGTCATTTATCCGTTGGCGCTCGGGCCTGTCGTCGCCCTCGGCAATTCGGTGCGCCGCAGTGCCAAGCGCGCGCAGGAACAGACCGGAGAGGTGACATCCTTGCTGACGGAAGGCCTGCAATCGGCGCGGATCGTGCGCGCCTATGGGCTCGAAGGCTGGGTCAAGGCGCGGGCCCGCACCGGCTTTGCCGAGCGCTCGCGCCTGTTCCTGAAAGTGCTGACCAAGCGCGCCGGGGTCGATCCCGTGCTTGAGATCTTCGGCGGCCTGGCACTCGCCGCGCTTCTCGGCTTTGCCGTCTGGCGCATAAGCACCGGCGACAACACGCTGGGCGATCTTCTTGGCGTCATCGGCGCGCTGGCGATTGCGGCGCCGGAAGTGCGTGCGCTGGGCGCGATCAGCGCCGTGGCGCAGGAGGGCGGGGCCGCGGCCGACCGGGTCGAGGATATCCTCTCCGCGCTTCCGCGCGTGGCCGACCGGCCGGATGCGCGATTTCTCAATATGGTCCGGGGACAGATTGAATTTGACTCTGTCAGCTTCAGCTATCCTGACGGCACCGAGGCGCTGGCCGGGTTGAGCTTTGCCGTGACGTCGGGCGAAACGGTCGCCATCGTGGGCCCGTCTGGTGCAGGCAAGTCGACCATCTTCAACCTGCTGATGCGGCTGTATGATCCTTCATCCGGGTGCATACGGATTGATGGTTGCGATATCCGCGAGGTCACTGGCGCGAGCCTGCGTGCGCAGCTTGGCCTTGTCGCACAGGATGCCGCGCTGTTCGATGATACGATCGGCAACAATATCGCCCTCGGCCGGCCGGGTGCGACGCAAGAGGAAATCGAAGCCGCGGCTGCTGCCGC
>DAIRTA010000081.1:0-9263 GCA_036804125.1 Hyphomonas sp. | reverse complement strand
GGACCTATGGCTGCCAGATGAATGTCTATGATTCCGAGCGCATCCGCGATGTGCTCGCGCCGGTCGGCTATGCGCCTGTCGACAGCCCGGAAGCGGCCGACCTTGTCGTGGTCAACACCTGTCATATCCGCGAAAAGGCGACCGAGAAGGTCTATTCCGAGCTCGGCCAGCTCAAGCGGATGAAAGAGGCCTCGGGCGGGCGGATGACCCTGGTTGTGGCCGGCTGTGTAGCGCAGGCGGAAGGCGAGGAGCTGATCCGGCGCCAGCCGGCGGTCGATCTCGTGCTCGGCCCGCAGGCCTATCACCGCCTGCCGGAGATGATTGCCCGCGCCAGCCGCGCCATTGGGGACAGGCTGGAGACCCGCTTCGAGGCCATCGAGAAATTCGATGCCCTTCCCAAAAGCCGCGCGCCTGATGGGCCGTCAGCCTTTGTCTCGGTGCAGGAAGGCTGCGACAAATTCTGCACTTTCTGCGTCGTTCCGTATACGCGCGGCGCGGAAATCTCGCGCCGCGTCGATGATATCGTGGCCGAAGTGCGCAGCTTGGCCGCCCAGGGCGTGCGCGAGATCACCCTGCTCGGGCAGAATGTGAACGCTTTCCATGGCGCCCCGCCTGCGCTGGAAGGCGGCGAGGACTGGGGACTCGGGCAGCTTTGCCGCCATCTCGCGAAGATCGTCGGGATCGCGCGTGTGCGCTATACGACCAGCCATCCGCGCGACATGGATGATGAGCTGATCGCCGCCCATGGCGATACGCCGGCCCTGATGCCGTTCCTGCACCTGCCGGTGCAGTCAGGCTCGGACAGGATATTGAAGGCCATGAACCGGGGGCATACGGCCGATCATTACCGGGACATCATTGCCCGCGTGCGCGCAGCCCGGCCCGGCATCGCCATCGCCTCGGATTTCATCGTCGGATTTCCGGGTGAGACGGATTCCGATTTCGAGGCCACGATGCAGCTTGTCCGCGATACCGGTTATGCCATCGCCTACTCTTTCAAATACTCGCCGCGTCCGGGCACGCCGGCCGCAGAAATGGCCGGGCAGGTGCCGGAAGCGGTCAAGGATGCGCGCCTGCAGACCCTTCAGGCGCTGCTGCGCGCCCAGCAAACCGCCTTCAACCAAGCCCAGACCGGACGGACCCTGCCTGTAATTGTCACTGGCCGGGGGCGCAAACCGGGCCAGCTTCACGGACGCTCGCCTTATCTTCAGGCGGTGCATTTCGACGGGCCGGACGAGAGGATCGGCAGCCTCGCAGACGTCAGGATTGTTTCCGCCGGCCTGAATTCGCTTGCCGGAGAGCTTGTCCGTGTATCTGAGCCGGCCACGTGACACAGAAGAGACGCGGCCAGCCCTTGCCGGACGAGAAAGTGATCAACCGGACCTATACCGTGCGCGATCCGGAGCGCCTGCGTGACCTTTGCGGGCCGCATCACCGTCATCTGGCCCTGCTGGAGACACGTTTGAAGGAGTCCGGCCTGCGCGCCGAGAGCCAGGGCGGCGGAGTCGAACTATCAGGAACCGAGGCCGGGGTGTCGCTGGCCGAGAATGCCCTGGCCGAATTCGAGCGCCGCCTCAGGGGCGGGGCCGAGCCGACGGAAATGGAATTTGACGGGGCGATCGAGGCGGCGCGCCTACCTGTGTCCGCCCAGGCGGGGCTTCGCGGGCTGAAGCGGCCGGTCAATGCGCTCACGGCAGGGCAGGGAGCCTATCTTGACTTGCTGGTTTCGCCGGCGAACCCGCTGGTCTTTGGTGTTGGGCCTGCCGGCACCGGCAAGACCTACCTCGCTGTCGCCGTTGGGGTGTCAGAGCTGCTGTCCGGCCAGCGATCGCGCCTGATCGTGACCCGGCCCGCCGTCGAGGCCGGGGAGAAACTGGGCTTCCTTCCCGGCACTCTCGAGGAAAAGGTGGATCCCTATATGCTGCCAATCTGGGATTCCCTGCGTGAGCTCATGGGGCAGGAGCAGATGGAAAAACGCATGGCGCGCGGCGAGATCGAGGTCGCTCCCATTGCCTTCATGCGCGGGCGCACCCTCAAGCATGCCTTTGTGATTGTGGATGAGGCACAGAACACCTCTGTGGCCCAAATGAAGATGGTCCTCACGCGGCTCGGCCGTGACAGCCGCATGGTTGTCACGGGTGATCCTGAACAGGTCGATCTGCCGGCCCATCAGACGTCCGGCCTGCGCCAGGCGCTTGGTATCCTCGACGGGGTGGAGGGCATTGCCATCCATCGCCTGACCGGGGCGGATGTCGTGCGCCACGCGCTTGTCGGACGGATCATCGCGGCCTATGCCGCGTCCGGAGAAGGCTGATGACGGCGCCATGATCACTTGCGAGGTTCTCCTTGAGGAGCCGCTTTGGGATGGTGCCGGTGACGCCCGGTCTGTGTGCAAGGCCGCCTGCGCCGCAGTGGCGCGCCAGACAGGTCTGTCGGGCGAAACAGCGATCCTGCTCGGTGACAATGCCTGTCTTCACCGCCTCAACCGGCAATTCCGCGGCATGGACAAGCCGACAGATGTGCTGGCCTTCTGCGCAGATGAGGAGATGCGCCCCTTCCTCGGTGATATTGCGCTGGCTTATGGCGTATCGGCAGACGATGCGGCACGCGCCGGCCGACCGCTTCCGGATCATCTGGCCCACCTTGTGGTGCACGGGCTGCTTCATCTCGCGGGGTATGACCATGGCAATGAGGCCGATGCCGCTGTCATGGAGGCCCTGGAGATAAAGGTTCTTGCATCTCTTGGATTAGCTAACCCATACTTACAGCGTGTAATTTCCGAGCAAGATGAGCGATCCCGACCCTTCTGAACCGAGCCCGAGCGGGCGATTACGCGGGCTGTTCCGTTTCCGCCGCAAGCCGGAGCCGCCCATGCCTGCACCGCAGCCGGACGGTTTCGTAGCCGCGACGCCGCAGGACATAAGGCTTCGTGTCGATGAGTTTGCTCAACTCAAGGTCTTTGATGTCATGGTTCCGCGAGCGGAGATCAAGGCGGTCGAGGTCAACACGCCGCTGCCGGAGCTGCTGAAATACTTTGCGGAGGTGACCCATTCACGTCTGCCGGTGTTTCGAGAGACGCTCGACGAACCTGCCGGTTTCGTGCACATCAAGGATCTGGTCGTCGAGCTGGCGCGCGAAGATCCCGCCGAGAGACGGGCTCTTGAGCGCCTGCGCCGTGAAATCCTGTTCGTTCCCCCGTCGATGCGGCTGTCAGATCTGCTCGTCAAAATGCAGGCGACACGGATACATATTGCCATCGTGGTTGATGAGTATGGCGGGACTGACGGCCTGGTCACGCTGGAAGACCTCGTGGAGGAAATTGTCGGTGACATCGAAGACGAACACGATGATGACGTCTCGCTGTTCGTGCGGCGCAGCGTCCGGATATGGGACGCAGATGCGCGCACCGAGATTGAGGATTTCGCCGAGGAGACGGGCCTTGACCTGCGACTTGCCGATAATGATGCTGAAATCGACACGCTCGGCGGCGTCGCCTTTGCGCTTGCCGGGAAAGTGCCGCTTCGCGGCGAGGTCCTGTGCCATCCGACTGGCGTCGAGTTTGAAATTCTCGAAAGCGATGCCCGCCGAATCCGCCGAATCCGCCTGCGGTTGCCTGAGCCCAAGCCGGTGGAATTGCCCGGAAAGTAGGTGGGCATGATTGCTGAAGTCCGCAGCCATGGCTTCACGGCTCTGGGGCCGCTTCATGAGGCTTTGGCACGCCTGTCCGGATGGCCCGCCATTGGCGCCGGTATGGCGCTCGGCGCTCTCGCGGCCTTTGCCTTCGCACCGTTCCATTTCAGCGCCGTGCTCGTGATCGCCTTGGTCGGGCTGGTCTGGATGCTTGATGGCGCGCGCGCACACCAGCGCTGGGGGCGGGCGTTTTTCCTCAGAGGGTGGGCCTTCGGGACAGGCTATTTCCTGATCAGCATGCATTGGGCCGCCGCGCCGTTTCTCGTCGATCCTGCGCGCACGCTGGCCTTCATCTGGATGCCGCTGATCCTTTTGCCAGCCGGTATGGCGCTGATCTGGGGCAGCTTCATCTCGATGGCGGGGGCGTTCTGGTCTGCCTCGCCAAGCCGGGTATTCGCATTTGCGCTGTTCTTTGCCATCGCCGAATGGATCCGCGGGACCCTGTTTGGAGGATTTCCCTGGAATGCCGCTGGAACCACATGGGTTCCAGGCGGCGCGATTTCCCAAGCGGCCTCGCTCGGCGGTATCTATTGGCTGACCCTGCTTACGATATTCGTAATGTCTGCGCCCGCAGCCCTTGTAGATACACGCGACGCCCGCGGCCTGGCCTTGAGGCTGACACCATCTTTCGCTGCCGCGATCCTGCTGGCGCTGCTCTGGGCCTGGGGTGCGGAACGCATTTCTGCGCCGTCGCCGCGCGGTGAGCGCAACATTGCCATCATGGATGCCGGCGTTCCTCAGCATGAGATGAACAAGCTCGGTCCGGATCCGATCCTCAGGATCTATCTCGAACTGCTGAGTTTTCCGGAAAGCCGCGCCGGTGATGTGGTCGTCTGGCCTGAGGGGGCCATACCGGCTTACCTGCTTCAGGACATCAATGCCATGGACGCCATCGGCGCCTATCTCGGCCAGAGAACGCTGATCACCGGCACGCCTCGCTATGAGACGCAGCCTCAGCGGACGATCTATTTCAACAGCCTCGCCATGCTCGACGAGAATGTCAGCCGCGACAGCGCGATTGCGCTTTATGACAAGCACCGCCTCGTTCCGTTCGGCGAGCTTGCGGCTGTCAATTTCATCCCGTTCGGCCAATCCCTGAGCCGCCTCCTGCCGCCGGCTCTCCAGGAGATGGCCGATGACGGGTTCCAGCCCGGAATGGGTCCCCGCACCATTGAGGCCGGCGACCTGCCACCTTTCGTGGCCCTGATCTGCTATGAGGGGTTGTTTCCCGAAATCACCCGCCATGTCACCCGTCAGTTCGGCGCAGAATGGATCGTCCTGATTTCCAACGACGCCTGGTTTGGCTCCGGCATGGGCCCGGCGCAGCATTATGCCCAGAATCGTTATCGTGCGATCGAATCCGGCCTGCCGCTGGTGCGGGCCGCGAACCGGGGCGTTTCCGGGGTTGTCGATGGTTACGGCCGTGAGATCATGCGGACGATCCCGGCCGAGATCGCGCCGGAAGGCTGGTCGACATCCTTCGGGCGCACCCGTCTTCCCGAGCCGGCGGCGCGAACCTTTTACTATACAAGGGCAGGTGGGGCCCTGTTCTGGCTGACACTGGTCTTGTTCGCCCCACTGGCCTTCCTAACCTGGAGGCGATAAACTCTTTCCGTGCAACGCTGGGTGTGTCCGCTCTGCGGGGAGGTATGATGTCGGAAAGCAAGCTGCCGAGCGGGATCGACCGGATCGTGGGTCAGCGGATTCGCTGGCGCCGCCGCGAGCTGAAGCTGACCCAGGAGAAGCTTGGCGAGCTTCTGAACCTGACCTTCCAGCAGGTTCAGAAGTACGAAAAGGGCGTCAATCGGGTCTCGGCGGGACGGCTGTATGAAATCGCCGGCGTTCTTGGCGTCCCGGTCGCGTATTTTTTCGAGGGGGCCGAGGATTTTCTCGATGCCGGCGCGCTGGAACTCGCAGAAGAGGAGGTTGAGCCGAGAGCGCCCTTGATGACACAGGAAACACTCGAGCTGGTCGCAGCCTTCCAGAAAATCGATGATCTGAGCCTGCGCAAATCACTCCTGAACACTGTGCGGGCGGCCGCAACGGCGTTCGAGCCGCGCGATGAGACGGCCTGAGCGAAGATCAGCAGGCCGGCAGCCTCACGGCGCACATGCGAGATGATCTGATCCGCAGCTATGGCCGCACGGGCGGGCGGCCGCTTTCGGCACGCCAGCGTGCGCTCATCGAGACGCATCTCGACCGGCTGTCGGTGACACCTGCCGCGCCAGCCGCCTGCAAGCCGTCCGAGCTCTTTGGCGGCAGCCCGGTCTGGCTGGAAATCGGCTTCGGCGGCGCCGAACATCTGCTGGCGCAGGCCGCGCGTCATCCGGACACCGGCTTGATCGGATGTGAGCCCTTCATCGAAGGCATATCAAAAGCCGTTCGCGGGATCACCGAACAGGGCCTCGGCAATGTCCGCCTCTGGCCGGGCGATGCCCGGCTGCTGATCGAGCAGCTGGCCCCGGCTTCTATCAGCCGGGTATTCATCCTGTTTCCAGATCCCTGGCCAAAGCGGCGCCATGCCAAGCGCCGCCTGATTCAGCCGGAGTTTCTTGATGCGCTGAGGCGTGTGCTGGCGCCCGGCGCCGCCGTCCGCTTTGCCACCGATGTTACAGGCTATGCCAATTCTGGCTTGCTGGCCTTTACCCGCCACAATGGCTTTGCCTGGACCGCACGCGAGGCCGGCGACTGGACACAGCCGCCACCAGACCATGTGATCACACGCTATCAGGCCAAGAAACTGGGCGATACCGCGCCGGTCTGGTTCGATTTCATCGCCATATGACTGCCGGTTTCGCTTGACCGGACCCGCCCGTCATGCGTTTAAAATATCATGCGAAACCGGACGGTCTGAATATCAAGGCCCCGTCAGACCGACGGCTATGACTTTCCTTCCCCGATTTCGACAGGCCCACCTCGCCCCGGATCCGGTACGGGCTGGGCCGACCGACTGAAAAGGAAACGCCGTCATGGCAACTGGAAAAGTAAAATGGTTCAACGATCAGAAGGGCTTCGGGTTCATCAAGCCGGATGAAGGCGGCGCCGACATCTTCGTGCACATCTCGGCCGTGCAGCGCTCCGGCCTGCGTACCCTGCTCGAAGACCAGGCGGTTTCCTATGAGCTCTACAAGGATGAACGCCGGGGCAAGACCTCTGCGGTCGACCTGAAGGTTCTCTGAGGCGGTTTTTAGGACCGGGCAGGTTCTGACCTCGCATGTCCACGACCGGACCTTGCGAGTTTGCACCTGCCCCCCCCCTCGACAAGCCGGGCTTTCGGCATTATCTGAGCGCCAAGTCGAAATATATCGGCGGCGGGTCCGGGAACGGGTCCGCCGCTTTTCTTTAGCCCGGATGCCACCGCCTGATGATTGCACAGACCGAACAGGAACGCCGCCTGCTGGACATCGTCCAGCCGCTGGCGGCTGGACTCGGCATGGAGATTGTCCGCTTGCGGATACAGGGCTCGCGCCGGCCGTCTGTCCAGATCATGACGGAAAGGGCAGGGAGCGCTCCGACAGATGTCGAGGATTGCGCCCGCCTCAGCCGCGCGCTGTCGCCAGTTCTTGATGCGGCCGATCCGATACAGGACGCCTATATCCTTGAGGTCTCGACACCCGGGATTGACCGGCCGCTGACACGCCCGGGCGATTTTGCCCGCTGGGCTGGCCATGCCGTCAAGATCGAGCTGTCCCAGCCCCTCGACGGGCGGCGGCGGTTTACCGGCACGATCCTCGGCGAGGATGAGCATGGCGCGCGCATCGGGCTCGACGACGAGACCGAGCTTGTTGCCCAGCTGCATGAGATGAGCCGCGCCAGCCTGATCCTGACCGATGCGCTGATCGAGGCGGCCCGGTCTTCGGGCGGTCTGCCACCACAACCGGGCGAGGAAGCGTTTGACGGCCTTGAGGTCGACGAGGGTGAAGCCGATGACACATATCAGGAAGATGACCAGACAGGAGAGGTCCCATGAGCACCGCCGGCGTTTCAGCCAACAGGCTTGAAATCCTCCAGATTGCCAAATCTGTTGCCGAGGAGAAGTCGATTGACCAGAGCATCGTCATCGAGGCGATGCAGGAGGCCATCGAGAAGGCCGCAAAGGCGAAGTACGGCCAGGAACACGATATCCGTGCCCGGATCGATTCGGTGACGGGCGAGCAGAAGCTGTGGCGCGTGCAGACTGTCGTTGAGGATGCCGCGCTAGAGGATGAGTCCAAGGAGATCCGGCTCAGCGAAGCGAATCGCATTGATGCCTCACTGGAGCCGGGCGGGGAGATAACGGAAGAGCTGCCGCCCTTCGACTTTGGCCGCGTCGCTGCGCAGACAGCGAAGCAGGTCATCATGCAGAAGGTGCGCGATGCCGAGCGGGAACGTCAGTACAACGAGTACAAGGACCGTGCCGGGGAGGTCATCAACGGGATCGTCAAGCGAGTTGAGTATGGTCATGTGATCGTCGATCTCGGGCGCGCAGAAGGTATCATCCGGCGCAATGACGGCATCCCGCGTGAAAACTTCCAGCCGAATGACCGGGTAAGGGCCTATCTCTACAAGGTCAGCCGCGAAGTGAAGGGGCCGCAGATCTTCCTCTCCCGTGCGGCGCCGGAATTCATGATCAAGCTGTTTGCACAGGAAGTTCCCGAGGTTTATGAAGGGGTTATCCAGATCAAGGCGTGCGCGCGCGATCCAGGCAGCCGGGCCAAGATCGGCGTCATCTCGAACGATTCCTCGATCGATCCGGTCGGCGCCTGTGTCGGCATGCGCGGGGCACGGGTGCAGGCGGTTGTGGGCGAGCTGTCGGGCGAGAAGATCGACATCATCCCCTGGAACTATGATGCGGCGACGTTCATCGTGAATGCCTTGCAGCCGGCCGAGGTTTCCAAGGTCGTGCTCGATGAGGACGAGCAGCGTGTCGAGGTGGTCGTGGCCGATGACCAGTTCCCCCTTGCCATCGGGCGGCGCGGCCAGAATGTGCGCCTCGCTTCCCAGCTCACCGGATGGCAGATTGATCTGATCACGGAAACAGCCGATTCAGAGCGCTATCAGAGAGAGTTCCAGGAGAGGACCGATCTGTTCATGAAGGCGCTCGATGCGGATGAGACCCTCGCCCAGCTGCTCGCCTCGGAAGGCTTCGAAACGGTCGAGGAGATCGCTTTCGTCGCGTCCGATGACTTCATCACGATTGAGGGCTTCGATGCCGATGTTGCGGCTGAACTGCAGGAGCGTGCCCGGGAGTACCTGGAACGCGTCGCCGCGGAAAATGATGCCCGTCGCCGCGAACTGGGTGTCGACGATGCGGTTATGGAGTTGGAGGGCATGACACCGGCCTTTGCAGTCAAGCTCGGCGAAGCCGATGTCAAAACCGTAGAGGATGTTGCCGGCCTCGTTCCGGATGACCTGACCGGCTATCGCGAACCGGGCCCTGACGGCAAGCCCGTCTGGGTGGAAGGCATCCTCAAGAAAGGGGAGATGCGCAAAGCCGACGCCCAGATGTTCGTCATGAAGGCGCGGGTGCTTGCAGGCTGGATCGAGGAAGACGCGATCGCTGCCATGCTGGCCGCAGAGGAAGGCCCGGAAGC
>DAIRTA010000080.1:9092-9313 GCA_036804125.1 Hyphomonas sp. | reverse complement strand
AGGTGTCTGCCCCTCCGCCGCGTGCCCTGCCCTATGCTGGCCCCCTCGGTATTTACACGCGGCTGCTTGAGGGCGCGCGGGATCCTATTTTCCGGCCCTCAGAGCATGAAAACCATGGGAGCTTCTATGGTGGAAGCTGGCGAATGGCGAACGTTGAAGCGGGGCCTCAGGGCGCGAGCTTGCGCCTCAAGCGCACTCCGCAGGCCAGCGCTCCTTACAGC
>DAIRTA010000080.1:0-9082 GCA_036804125.1 Hyphomonas sp. | reverse complement strand
GGCGCTATGAGGCCATACTTCAACCGGCCGCAGATTCTGGCACGGTCTCAGCCTTTTTTACCTATACCGGCCCGTATTTTGGCGACCCGCATGACGAGATCGACATCGAATTCCTCGGCCGGGACACAACCCGCATTCACTTCAATTATTTCCGGAATGGACGCACAGGCCGGTCCGCAACATTCGATTTACCATTCGATGCTTCGGAAAAGGCCAGGCTATATGCCTTTGAGTGGTCGCCTGAAGGCATTACCTGGTTTGTTGAGGATGCGCCCTTTTACACAACACTGCCGGATGACCCCCGTGTTCCGCGCAAGCCCGGAAAGATCATGTTGAGCTTCTGGACGGGTGTTCCGCACATGCAGGGATGGCATGGACCGCCGCAGTTCGGCGACTCCAGCCGCCTTCTGGTATCTTGCGTATCCTTCGTTCCCGCAGGCATGCGAGGGCCTCAATGCAGCGACAGCAAGACGCCTGAAACGGGTCAGACTGAGCAGCAGGCCAGACTGGCCGGGCATCGCCGGACGGAATAATCCGCAACCTAAATACCAACAAGCCCCGGAACATCACTGCTCCGGGGCTATGCTCTTTTATCTTGAGGCGACGTTGTAAACGAAACCTAGATCTGCCGGGCGCGGCGGCATTCAGGTGCTTCATCTACCTTGAGCTGGGCGTCGCGAACACGATCAGCCACTGTGCGACAACCCTCAGCCTGGCCTTCGCCAAGTGCCGCTGTTCTGCGACAGATCTTCTCTTCATTCTGCAGCGCAACGAGAACCTGCTGATGCTCAAAACAGACAAGGGCCGCAGACGTTGTCTCTTCGGCCTCCATAAAGCTTAACCAGCCCCGCGCGCCGGCATTGTTTGCCTGGCGGAAAGCCTCACGCGCGCCGGCACGATCACCGCGCTCATAACGCGCCTGACCGATGCGCACCCACGCTGTGCCGCGATCACGGATGCCCGGCGTATTCAGCGCGCGCTGCAAGGCTTCTTCCGATTCCTGCCACTTCTGCAGCTCATTATAAGACGCACCAAGCCGCTCATAGAATGCGCCGCTATTGCTCATCTCGGCAGCTTGCCTGATCACCGGGATCGCTTTCTCGTGTTCACGCGCAACCTGATAGAAGTCAGCCAGCAGTGACAGCCTTTCCACAGTGCGGCGAATACGGCCGGCATTCATTTCCTTCTCGAGAACACGGGCCGCGTGATACGGCGCATTGAAGCGATTGTAGAAGTTCACGATCCGCATGATCTCGTCTTCTGTCGTCAGCAGACCGGCCAGATACATAGCGTTCTGGACCGCGAAGGCGCGCATCTCTTCATTACCGGCAAAATAATTGCCCGCGATGGCATCCCAATATTTGCGTTCTTGAGGATTACGCTCAACGAGGACTTCGAGAACCTCGGCAAGCTTCGCTTGGTCGCCCACATCATTGTAGAGAAAGACGAGCAGATCGAAGAGTTGCTGGTCAAAGCGAGAGCCGTCCTCGCGGCGGACTTCTTCAGCGAAGCGGATCGCCTCACGAATGTTTCCGGCGCGCTGATAAAGGACAGCAAGTTGCCATTTCTGCGTGCGATCGGGCTGACCGCCGGCTTGTATCCAGCGTTGCATGTATCGCAGAGCCTCTGCCAGGTTTTCTTCCTGCAGATAAATCTGTGCGATATTATAAAAGGTCGTCGCGTGCTGATCGGGCGGGATAAAGCCCCTGTTCATCGCCTCTTCAAGATCGCGGACAGCGCCTCGCCGATCCCCCTGCTCAATCTTGATGTAGGCAGACAAGCGGATGATCGCGCCTTCCTCATAGCAGTTGAGCTCTTGGGTGCGCAGTTGGTTGAGCTTTGTCAGGGCCGTATTGAAATCCTTGTTGACCATCGCGGCCTGTTCGGCCTCGAGGTAAAGCTGACCCGTCCGGCTATTGAATTGGGTTTCTGTGCAGGACTGCTGGGCTGAAGCTGCGCCAGCTGAGGCGAGAGCGATGGCGCCCGCAGCAAGGAGCGCGCGGATCCGGATCATGTGTCTCATCTTTCCTTCTTCCTCTCTAGGGCAGTGCCCGCCCCAT
Source organism: Hyphomonas sp. (assembly GCA_036804125.1). Lineage (GTDB taxonomy): Bacteria > Pseudomonadota > Alphaproteobacteria > Caulobacterales > Hyphomonadaceae > Hyphomonas. The sequence continues at coordinate 7,022 of DAIRTA010000080.1, read as the reverse complement.
CTCATAGCCTCGGCACCAGATACGCTACGGCCGCTTGAGCAGCAGCTTATTGCAGCTTGAACTCCAGCGGATAAACGACGTTGCGACGTTCTACGGCCTGACCCCGGACGATCTTCGGCGCAAATTCGACGCGGGAGACTGAGCGCTCGGCTTCAGATTTGAAGATATTGTCCGTGCATGTCGCCTGAACATTGTAGGGGCGCCCGCGCGTGTCGACATCGAAGCGAACCTCGCAGCTCCCCGAAAGACCGCGCTCGGCGGCACGCTGCGGGAAGGACGGCGCCGGCGGACGGATCGGCTGTGCGTCACGGTCAGAAACGGCGACAGGATCAATCGCGAGGGCCTGCATACGGCCTAGATCCAGGTTTTGTGGAACGGCGCCATCAATCCGCGGTGTGGGCAAGTTGATGTCCGAACGCGTCGCCGACGCGCGCGGCGGCGGAGGCGGGCGTTGGGCGGATTCAATTCGCTTAGGGGCCTGGCGGGAACGCGACCGGGCTTCGGAATCCTGTTGCTGCGGGGTGATGGCCGAGAGCGTGCGTGTCTCGCCATCCGGAACCTGAATTTCCTCAACCGAAATCAACCGGTTCATGATCAGGAAGATGATGAGCACAACCGGCAAAGCAATAATGAGGCCGATCAGCAAGCGTATCATCGGATTGTTGAGCATGCCTCTCTCTCCTAATCGATCTTGGACGAGATATTGATGACCGTAGCCCCGTCGATTCTGTTGATGGCTTCCATAACGTCAACCAGAATTTGCGCTTCTGAATTCACGTCTGCCTGAACCACGATTTCACCGCGGGGATTGTCGAGACGCATCTCGCGGATTGTAAAGCCGACTTCGGCCGGGCTCACTTGCTGCTTGTCGATATAGACTTCGCTGCGATCATTTATGGCAATGAGGATGGCAAGCGGCCGCACGGCAGCCTTATTATCCACATCCGGCCGTTCGATCGGCACGCCCGGTTCCTTGATGAACTGAGCGGTAACGATGAAGAAGATGAGCAGGATGAAAACAACGTCCAGCATCGGCGTGAGGTTCACGTCCTCTTCCGAACTGCCGCCCCCGATTACCTTTTTCTTTCTTCGCGCCATTTGGCGTCTCCCTGAAATGGTCTAACCGCTGATGACGAGATTTACCCGATCGACGAAGCCAGCATTATAAGCCTCATCCCGAATGCGGATGATAACGCCGTTGCGGGACTTCGGGTGCGCCAGAATGATCAGCGCACTGCTAGGGTTTTCGGCCCGCACACGTTCGATGTTGGCACGAACCGAGCCGATATCCGTCGGCCTTCCATTAACATAGATAAGGTTACTTTCCTCTACGACAATCATGATTGTCGGTGTCGGCGGCGGCGGCTCGATATTCGGAGGGGGTGGCGGAGGGGGCGGCTCAAGCCCCAGGGCCTCTTCCTTGGCGAAAGTAGCCGTGACGATGAAGAAGATGAGCAGGATGAAAACGACATCCAGCATCGGTGTCAGATTGACCTCGGCTTCGTCGGGCCGGCGTGAGATGCGTCCGCGCATTATCCGATCTCCATCGCGTCTTCGACCTGCTGTACCGACCGGTTTACCCGGCGGTCCATGCCCGAAGTGAACAGGATGCCGGAGAGCGAGGCGACCATACCCGCCATGGTGGGAATCGTGGCGCGCGAAACACCGGCCGACATCGCCTTGGCATCCGCGCCTGCGGTAATGGCGAGAATGTCAAACACCGCGACCATGCCCGTCACGGTGCCGAGAAGACCCAGTAGCGGCGCCAGCGCAACCATGGCCTTGGTAAGCTGCACGTTGGCCTCGGCTTTCGCGCGAACTTCCGCAACAAGCTTGTTGCGGATCCAGCGGGCCGGGGTCGAATGCCGGTCACCGCGTGCCTGCCATTCGGCAATTGCGTCGGCGGCGACATTCTTGTGTGCAAAGCGAAAATAGAACAGGCGCTCGATGATCAGGGCCCACATCACGAAGGTTGCGGCCATGATGACGATCAGGACGGGCCCGCCACGATCGAGAAAGGCCTGAAGATCCTGAAATCCCATGAGGGGCTACTCCTTGGCCAAATGCCGGGAAAGCGGGCTTACGCCCGCCCCCCGCCATGCAGGGCTTCCATCTTCTCGGCGACAAGGCCTGCGGCCTGTTCATCGAGAATCTGCTGGTTCCCGCGCGCCATCGACGAGACGACGGCGTGGATCAGCAGAAGCGGAATGGCCGCAACCAGACCGAACACCGTGGTCATGAGCGCGACCGAGATACCGCCGGCCATCAGCTTCGGATCGCCCGCACCATAGATGGTGATGGCGGTGAAGGTGATGATCATACCGACAACCGTACCGAGAAGGCCAAGCAGCGGCGCGACAGCGGCGAGCACCTTGATGATATCGTTGAAGCGCTCGATCCGGGGCGACTCGCGGAGGATCTGCTCGTCAAGTTTGAGTTCCAGCGTATCGATGTCGCGGTTGCGGTTGTTCTCGTAAACTTCGAACACCCGTGCCAGCGGATTGCCCTCGCCGGCCTGTCTTGTCTTGGCCGTGGCACGCATGGCCCCGCCCATGGTGAACAGCGTGAACATCTTGAACAGGCCAAGAAGGATGCCGAGAGCGGCCAGGATGCCAATCACCACCCCGACCGGGCCACCCTGCTGAAGGCGGTCACTGAAGCGCGGGAGATCCCCAAGGATGCCGAAGAGGTTACCCTTCGACGGATCAACGGGCGCCCTGACGATCTGTCCTTCACCCGCATTCTGTAGTGAGCGCATGCTGGAAGCAAAGGCACCCGCTGGTTGCTGGCGGAAGGCCTGAAGGAAGGTTTCGCCATTCTGCTTGCGGCGTACCTCGACGAAGCGCTGGCCATTGGTGGTCGCTGCCGTAAAGACGCCGACCCGGAGCAGTTCGGCCTCGGCATTGCTGCCATCCGGTCCGATGCCGTCCACGACAGCGTTGAAGGTCTTGACCTCCGACTGTGCGATCATTTCCTGGAGCATGGCCTTCGGCAGGCGCTCGAGCTGGGCGCGGTTCGGCAGAACACGGGCCTCGGCAATCTCAGCGATACCGTCGACACGGCCGGGATAATCGAAATTGGAAAATGAGTTCGAGATCTCCGGCATGGTGGCACCGGCGGCCGAACGGAACTGGCCAAGCAGCTCCTGGAAATCACCCGCCAGCGTCGAGACCTGGTCTTCGAGATCGCCGAGCTGACGCTCGTTCTCTTCGTACTGCGCTGTCAGGGCCCGCGCACGCGCCTCGGCCGTCGCAAGCGCGTTGCGCGCCTCAGTCATGCGTGCCGCCTGATTCGCCCTGTCCTGTTCGAACTGGCGCAGGCGCTGCTGATCCTGCTGTGACATCTGGTTGGCGTCTTCCTGCACGCGGCGCAGCACATCGCCTAGCGACTGAGCGGCGGCCGGAGCAGCAAAAGCAAGGGTACCCAGGCTCAGGAGCAGAGCAGCTCCGGCGGCTTTGAGGGAGGATTTGCACATCGACATTGTCATCTAACCTTCTCTTCTCGGCCGCAATTTACTGGACGCTGAATTTCTGGACGGGCGCAAACAGGACGACCTGCTGGGCCTTGCCTTCGGCAACACGGATCGCCTGCTGGATATCAGGCACGAAGTTGTTGGGCAGCCTCTCCCACTCTCCTGTCGCCCGATTGAAGATCGAGGCGCGCCCGTTCGGCGCAACATAGACGAGGGCGACACGTCCATACAGGAACATGTCAACAGTGACGGGGTTTCCTTCAATCAGGACTTCTTCCTGCCAGGTGCTGACCGTCCGCCCGTATTCCATTTCGGCCTGATAGGCTTCCATGATCACGCGGTACTGCTCAGACTGAGTAACGTTGGGCGTTTGCATGACGGCATCCAGGGCCTCAAGCCGGGCCTGGCGCTCATCCACCCGGAACGGGAGGTCAGCGTTTACGAACATTTTCAGGTCTTCGACCATGCTGAGCAGCATGGGCAGCGTCTGCGTGGTGATGTCGTCAATGGATTCCAGCTGCTCGGTCAGTGAGCGGATTTCCTCCTCCTGGGTCGAAACCACCAGCTGTTGCTGCCGGGCGAACAGTTCGGCCGCATCGCGCCGCTGCAGAAGCGTACGGAATTCCCGGACCATGTCCGACCGCTCATCATCGAGCTGGTTGATCCGGTCCTGAACCTGCTCGGCCCGCCGGGTTGCCTGCTCACCAGTGTTGAGGGCCTCTCGCAGCTGGCCGTGTGCGGGGATCGCAAGCCCCGCGATCAGTGCCGCAGCAACTATGCTCCGGGCCGGGGTCAGTAGTTTCGTCATGAGGTTCGCCTCTCACTCTCCAACGGTCGCGCTTTTGACCTGCGCGTGAAATCGCTATGGCAGGTGCCTCTGGCAGCCTGCCGGTTACGGTAGCGCGGCCCTCACACATACCGGCCGCTGAAGTTTTGAAGCAGAGGCGTCTAGCCAACACCTCCCCACCTTTTTTCTCGGGGCGTTGGCGCCCTCGTTTTTATCATCTGGTGTCGTCTCAAACCCGCAATTGCGTGTCGGAGACCACAAGCCCTTACCTATGAATTGTGACGCTCACAACCTTAAAGACGCCAATCAACGAATAGGCTTTACCGTTCGGTAAGAAAATAACCAAGCGCGCATCGTGCGCAACTGTCTCAGCGCAGCTTGTGGGCCGAGCGAATGGCAAGGCCTCACCCGCCAGGCGGGCTGCGTTTCCGTCGTGCTGGATAAAGTGGCTGGGGTGCCAGGATTCGAACCTGGGATGGCGGTACCAAAAACCGCTGCCTTACCGCTTGGCGACACCCCATCACCGAGGCGCGGAAATAGACCCTCTTATGCGGCCTTGCAACTCCCGATCTGCGGCCGCTGGGACGCCTGAGCAGACAGAGGCGGCTGTAGAAACACATTTGCCACCCGGCGCGGCAACGCCCTTCAAGCATTGCACTTTACTTTATATCGAATAACAACATTGTTCTGTTCATTGAGTTCCCTTTGAGCTTTGATCCCCTAGCCAACAGCGCCTGGCTTGGCGCTGCCCCGGAGAGCCCGGCCATGCGCACCTTCCTTATCTCTCTCGCCGGCGCCTTTGTGGCTATGTGCCTTTTTGCGTTTCTGTTCCTCGCGCTGCTTATCGGGCTGATCTCCGCGGCCGCGAGCGCCCGCCCCTCACCGCCGAGCAGCGTCGTCCTGACCCTCGATCTGAACACCGAGTTCCCGGATCAGGCCCCTGCAACCGGCCTGGCGGCTTTCTCGGGAGCGACAGGCTTTATAGATATCCAGCTGAAGCTGAAGGACGCCGAGTTTGATGACAGCGTGAAGGGCTTGCTGGTCCGGGCGCCCTCGGCTGGGCTCGGCATCGCCCGCGCGGAAGAACTGCGCGAGGCCATCCGCAGCTTTCAGGCAGCCGGCAAGTTCGTCATTGCCCATTCCCAGAATGACGCGGCCATTGGCGGTGTCTCTCGCTACTATGCCATATCGGCCGCTGATGAGATCTGGTTCCAGCCTGGCAGTGACCTGTTCATGCAAGGTGTCTCGTTCGAAGGGCTTTTCTTCAGGAACCTGTTCGACACTATCGGTCTCGAATCACAGATCTACGCTCTGTATGAATACAAGAATGCCCCTAACAGCTTCAGTGAAGCCGGCTACACGGCGCCGCACCGCGAGGCCATCGAGGCACTGGCGGTGTCGGTCTGGGAGACCGCGCTGTCTGACATTGCAGCCGATCGCGACATCCCCGTAGCAGCCCTGCGGCGTCTGCTTGAAGACAATGTCCTGACAGCAGAGGAGGCAGTGGCCAGAGGCCTTGCCGACGAGCTCGGCTGGCCGGAGGATGCCATTGATGCAGTGAAGGATCGGGCCGGTGCCGGAACGCAGCTCGTGGAGCTGGCCAGCTATACCGCGCCACGACCGCGCGGCTGGAGCCGGGCGCCGCTGATCGCAATCATAGGCGGTGAAGGCACAGTCGTTACCGGCGGGACCGAAGGCGGATCACCGTTTTCAACTCCACCCGGCTTTGCGTCCGATGTCATCGCGCGCGCCATTCTCGACGCCGGAGAGAACGATAATGTCCAGGCGGTTATCTTCCGCGTCGACAGCGGCGGTGGCTCCCCGGCCGCATCGGACCAGATCTGGCGCGCCATCGAGCGGGTCAAGGAAGATGGAAAGCCCGTCATCGTCTCGATGGGAAGCGTCGCGGCTTCCGCAGCTTATGCCGTCTCGGCAGGTGCGGATTCGATCGTTGCCAACCGGACCAGCATCACCGGCTCGATCGGTATCTTCGGCGGCAAGTTCGCTATTGAAGGAACGCTCAACCGCATCGGGATCACATCTGACAGCGTCGATATCGGCGGGGAAATGGCGGGGGCCTTCGGAACGTCACGTTTCAGCACCGCGCAGGAGGCGGAGATCCGCGCCTGGCTGGCGCGCGGCTATGAGCGCTTCCTGGAGATCGTCGCCGACGGCCGCGGCATGAGCCGTGACGAGGTACATGCGGTGGCCCGAGGCAGGATATGGAGCGGCGTCGATGCTGTCGAGATTGGCCTCGTCGATGAGGTCGGCTCGTTTACCCATGCGATTGAAGTGGCAAAGCAGCTGGCGGGCATAGAACCTGATGTTCGCCCGCGCTTCACATATTACCCGCGCCGGCGCACAGGGTTCGAGGCGCTTGAGGGCCTGTTTGGGGCCTCGGCCGAAACCGCAACGGCTGCAGCCCGGCTGGGGGTGTTGGCCGGTGACAAGAGGGTCCAGAGGCTGGCCGAGGAACTGGCCCTGATCGAAGCGCTTAATTCGGGTCAGAGCCTTGCAATCGCGCCGGAGGTGCGTGAGCGCTAGTCCCCGTCTCTGGCACTGTAAGCTGAAGCATTTCAGCACACTGCCTGAAGTCCTCAGGCAGCGGAGCCTGAAGCGCCAGCTCACCGCCATCCGGATGCGGAATGCTGAGCGCATGGGCATGGAGCAACAGCCGGTTCGCCGTTGCCGGCCCGCGCCCATAGAGGGCATCGCCTAGGATCGGGCAGCCGATCAGGCTGAGATGGGCCCGCAGCTGATGCA
>DAIRTA010000079.1:0-9336 GCA_036804125.1 Hyphomonas sp. | reverse complement strand
CCATAGCCGGCAATCTCGAAAGCCTTCAGCATGATCTCGGGCCGATGGTTCCGGATGGCGCCGGAGGACAGCTCCACCCCGTTGCAGACGATGTCATACTGGAAGGCCTTGAGGGCGAGCTGTTTTTCGGCGGTGTCAGCCGCCAGCAGCGCCTCCATGCCGCCTTGCGGCATGGAGAACGGGTTGTGGCTGAAATCGACCTTCTTGTTGTCCTCGTCCCACTCGTACATCGGGAAGTCGACGATCCAGCAGAGCCGGAACAGGCTCTTGTCGATCAGACCAAGCTCCTCCCCGATCCGCGCGCGCGCTGCCCCCTGCAGCTTGACCGCCGCCGTCTTGTCCCCGGCCGAGAAGAACAGGCCGTCGCCCGCTTTGATGCCGGTGCGCTCGGCAAGCGCCGCAAGCGCTGCCGGCTCGAAGAATTTCGCGATCGGGCCTGAGGCCGTAAGCTGCCCACTCTCCTCGCTGAAGCGCATATAGCCGAGGCCCGGCGCCTGCATGTCCTTCTTCGCCCAGGCGTCCATCTTGTCGAAGAACGAGCGCGGCTGCTCGCCCGAGCCCGGCGCCGGAATGGCGCGCACGATACCGCCGCCCGCCAGGATCTTCTTGAACACGGCAAGGGTCACATCATCCCGCGTTACGATGTCGGAGACATCCGCACAGACAATCGGGTTACGCAGGTCCGGCTTGTCGGAGCCGTATTTCAGCATGGCCTCCGCATACGGAATATGCGGGAACGGCCCCGGCGCCACAGTGCGGGCCTTGCCGTCCCATTTCGCGAACTCCTCGAACACACCGCGCAGCACAGGCTCGATGGCGTTGAACACATCCTCCTGCGTGACGAAGCTCATCTCCATGTCGAGTTGGTAGAACTCACCCGGCGAGCGGTCGGCGCGGGCGTCCTCATCCCGGAAACACGGCGCGATCTGGAAGTAGCGGTCGAAGCCGGACACCATCAGCAGCTGCTTGAACTGCTGCGGCGCCTGCGGCAGGGCGTAGAACTCGCCGGGGTGCATCCGGCTCGGCACGAGGAAGTCGCGCGCGCCTTCAGGGCTGGAGGCCGTCAGGATCGGCGTCTGGTATTCGGTGAAGCCCCGCTCCAGCATGCGGCGGCGCAGGCTCGCAATCACCGCGCTCCGCAACACCATGTTCTTGTGCAGCGTCTCCCGGCGCAGGTCCAGATAGCGGTGCTTGAGGCGGATGTCCTCCGGATAGTCCGGCTCCCCGAACACCGGAAGCGGCAGCTCGGCCGCTTCCGACTGGACCGAAACCGCCCCGCCAACCACTTCGATCTCACCCGTGCCGAGATTGGCGTTCACCAGCTCCGAATCGCGGGCAACCACCTTGCCCTCGACCGTGATAACGCTCTCGGCACGCAGGCGCTCGACCACGGCAAAGCCGACACTGCCGGGATTGAACACGATCTGGGTGAGCCCGTAATGGTCACGCAGGTCGATGAACATCACCCCGCCATGGTCGCGGCGGCGGTGCAGCCAGCCCGACAGGCGCACCGTGTTGCCGACATCAGATATGCGAAGCTCCCCGCAAGTGTGGGTGCGATAGGCGTGCATGGGACCCGAATCTCCGGAAAATGAGGTGGCAAGGCCCAGGGCGGGCCAGAGGAAGGGGCTGGTCACAGACCCCCTCGCCTTTGTCAATCAGGTGCGATAAGCGCTCCGGCAATGACTGACAACACCCTGAAGCCGATCACCGAACAGTCGGCGCTTGAAGACCTCTGCGGCCAGCTCGCCGAATCGGACTTTCTCTGCGTCGATACGGAATTCCACCGCGAAACGACCTATTGGCCGGAGCTGTGCCTGATTCAGGCGTCGGCGCCGGGCGTCGAGGGCCTGATCGACCCGCGCGCCGAGGATCTCGACATCCGCCCGTTTCTGGACCTGATCGCATCGGACCGGCAGACCAAGGTGTTTCACGCCGCCCGCCAGGATATCGAAATCTTCAACCGCTTGATCGGCCACCCGCCTGGGCCGCTGTTCGATACGCAGATCGCTGCCATGGCGCTCGGATTTGGCGATTCGATTTCCTATGACAATCTCGTTCAGCGGGTGCTGCGCCGGCATATCGACAAGTCCAGCCAGTTCACGGACTGGATGCGCCGCCCGCTATCGGAAAAACAGCTCGCCTATGCCCTCGGCGATGTCACCTATCTGCGTGATTGCTATCTCAGGATGCGCGACGAACTCGATCGCGCCGGCCGGCTCGACTGGGTGCGCGACGAAATGTCGGGCCTTGAAGACCCGGCCACTTATGACACCGAGCCCATGAATGCCTGGCAGCGCCTGAAGCTGCGGATGCCGAAGAAGGACTACGCTGCGATTGTCGTGGCTGTCGCTGCCTGGCGGGAGCGCGTGGCGCAGGAACTCGACAAGCCGCGGCGGCGTATCCTGAAGGATGAGGCGATCCAGGAGATCGCTGCGCAGAAACCGCGCACCGAGGAGGATTTCAGCCGGTTGCGTTCGGTGCCGCAGGGCTTCATCCGCTCACGCTACGGGCAGGGGCTGATCGATGCCATCAGCCAGGCGCTGGAGGCGCCCGATACGTTCGCGCCCGATCTTGGCCGCCCGGTCCAGAACCCGCAGATTCCCCCCGGCGCGCCGGACCTGCTGAAAGTCCTGCTCAAGCATGTCAGCGATGAGCACAATGTCGTGCCGCGCCTCATCGCCAATGCGTCCGATATCGACCGCATCGCACGCGGCGAGCGCTCGGAGGATATCCCCGCCATGAGCGGCTGGCGCTACGAGATGTTCGGCCAGAAGGCCGAGGCCCTGCTCAGCGGCAAGCTGGCGGTCTCCTTCGAGGAGGGGCAGGTCCGCCTTTTCGAGGTCTGAGAGCCGCTTCAGCCGATCAGCACGCGGGAGTCGAGACGCGCCGTGGCAGCGGCCTGCGCCAGGCGGCGTTCGACCGTGGCGGAGACGAGCGCCCGGTCCCGGCGCGCGACCATCAGCTCCAGCTGTGTATCGGTGCGCCTCAGTTTCGCCCGGCGAAGGATCGGGCCTGATCGCCCGGAAAAAACCGCGCCGAGGAGCATGAGCGCCCCCACAAGCCGCGCTCGGTCGGCCTGCGGCTCGGTCGTCAGCCGGATATGTTCGGCGGGCCGCCGGAAATTGCGGTCATAGCGGCAGCCGACGGCCATTGCGATCATCGCCCGCTCAGGATGGCTGACCCCCTGATAGGGCGCGCGCAGGGCCTGATCATAAGCCAGCTCGGCCCGGTGGTCGGGATGGAAGCGTCCGGCGCTGTCGGCCATCATGCAGGCGGCGCGCTCGATGCGCTCATCGGCCGCCGGGGAGCCGAACAGGTCCGGCTGCGGTGCGAGCGCCGGCCGTATGAAGTCATCCAGGGCCCGGCCAAAGGCAATCTGGCTGGAATCAAGCCGGGCAAAGGCGATGATACCGTCTGTCAGGGGGTCTGACGGCATCAGGCCGAGAAACTCCTGAAGCGCCCCCTCCCGGACTCCCGCAGCCGATACGGTGACACCCTCAAGCTGGCTGCGGCTGAGAATTTCCTCGAGGATGATCGCCGCCACCGGAAGGTGACGGGCCCGCCGCCGGTCAATCGCCTCAAGCTGGCTGCGTGCGGCCGCGTTGGTCAGGCTGTCCAGGCAGAGCTTGGTTGCCCGCGCGACCTGTCCCTCGGTGATCTGGTAGCCCTGCAGTACATGCAGCGGATAAGTCTCGATCTCCATGACCAGCCGCCCGAACGCCCGCCAGGCCCCGCCGACCGCATAGAACCGGCCTCTGGCATTCGAGAGTACCGCGCTTTCCTTGAGCGCGTCACGGACCCTGCGCCGGATGTCTTTCGGGCTCGCCAACTCGCTGGCCAGTGAAAGCGGCCCGAGCATCAGGCTCTCACCAGCCCCCTCCTCGCCCCCCAGCAGCTGAAGCTCAAGGCTGGAGCCGCCAAGATCGCCGGCGACCCCTTCCGGATGATTGAGGTTGAGGCTGACACCCTTGGCCGACAGGCGGGCCTCGTCCTCGCCCGAGAGCAGCCTGATCTCCCGGCCAAGCGCGCGCGCCGCCCCTTTCAGGAATTGCGGCCCATCCGACGCCATGCGCACGGCCGCCGTCGCCACCGCCTCGAACTGCTGGACGTTCAGGGCCTTGAGGATCGCCCTGTAGCGGTTCAATGCGCTCAGCGCCGCCACCACCCCCGGCTCGGACAGTCGCCCCGTTTCCATGAGTCCCTCGCCAAGCCCAGCCATGACCTTTTCATTGAAGCTTGGCAGGAGGCTCACTCCGAACACGTCATAGATGACAAGACGCACGGAGTTTGACCCGATATCGATGATCCCGGCACGGCGTGTCCCGGGATAGTTCATTTCTGGACAGTCCCGCGCGGCGACAGGCGAGGCGGCAAGCTGACCTCCAGCGCGCTGCCACGGCCGGAAAGGCTGGGATTGTCCATGAAATACCGGTGGGCCGAAAAGGCCTGCTCCGGATCGGCCGGCTTCTGGCGGCTGTAGGTCCCATCAGATCGCATCAGCCATGTCTGCTGCTCATCATTGAGATTGGCAACCATGATCTGGTTCAGGACCTGCCGGTGGACGGTGGGATTGAGCAATGGCACCAGCACCTCGACACGGCGCATCAGGTTCCGCGGCATCCAGTCTGCTGACGACAGGAAAACCCTGGTGCTGGAAGACGGCAGGGCCTCGCCATTGGCAAAACAGATGATGCGCGAATGCTCAAGGAAGCGCCCGACAATGCTCTTGACCGTGATGTTCTCCGATATGCCGGGAAGTCCCGGCCTGAGGCAGCAGATGCCCCGCACGACGAGCACGATCGGCACGCCGGCCTGGCTGGCGCGATAGAGTGCATCGATGACGTCGCTGTCCACCAGCGAATTCATCTTCGCCCAGATGCCGCTGGGCTTACCTTTCTTCGCGGCCTGCGCCTCGGCGCCGATCATCTGGATGAGTTGGTCCTTGAGCGTCACCGGCGACATCGAGATCACCTCGAAGGGCGAGGGTGTGTCCGGTGGCTCGCGGTTGGCGGTTACATAGTTGAACAGGCGATTGGCATCACGGCCGAGGGCCGCATCGGCTGTGAACAACGAGAGATCCGTGTAGATACGGGCATTCACAGGGTGGTAATTTCCGGTCCCGAAATGGGTATAGGTGCGCAGCCCTCCCGCTTCCCTGCGAACGACAAGCGAGACCTTGGCGTGGGTCTTGTACTCGATGAAACCATAGACGACCTGCACACCTGCCCGTTCGAGATCCCGAGCGAGGCGCAGGTTGGCTTCCTCGTCAAAGCGCGCCTTGATCTCGACAAGCGCCGTCACCTGTTTGCCGGATTCCGCCGCCTCAATCAGGGCGCTGACGATAGGCGAGTTCAGCGTTGTCCTGTAGAGCGTCTGCTTGATGGCGACCACCAGCGGATCGGCGGCGGCCTGCCGGACGAAATCAACCACCACGTCGAAACTCTCGAACGGATGATGAATGAGGATATCCTTGGCGCGGATTGCGGCAAGGATATCACCGCCCATTTCGCGCACACGTTCCGGATAGCGAGGTTCATAGGCAGGGAAAAGCAGTCCCGGCCGGTCATCGATGATCAGTTCGGACAGCCGCGCGAGACCAAGGATCCCGTCATAAAGGACGATGTCATCTTCCTCGGCGCCGATCTCGCGGGTAATCAGCGCCCGTAAGTGTTCCGGGGCGTCCTTCTGCATCCGCAGGCGAACGATCCGGCCGCGCCGGCGCTGCTTGAGCAGGACCTCGAACTCACGGATGAGATCCTCGGCCTCCTCCTCGATCTCGATATCGCTGTCACGCACGATCCGGAAAAGACAGCGCTCCTTCTCGCGGAAACCGGGAAACAGGGACGACAGGAACATGCCGATCACGTCTTCAAGAGCGATGAAACGTGTCTCCGGCTTCGGCCCCTTGGGAAGCCTGATGAAGCGGCGCACGAAAGTGGGCATCGGCACGATGCCGACCTGGCCCTCGCCTCCATTCTCCGACTCAAGGTCGAAGGCGATCGTGAATCCCAGATTGGGAATGAACGGAAACGGGTGAGCCGGATCGACCGCGAGGGGCGTCAGCACCGGAAAGATGTTGGTCTCGAAATACGCCTTGAGTTCCTCGCGCTCCTTGCGTGTGAGATCCTTCACGGCAAGCACGCGCAGACCCTGGCTTTCCAGCGCGGTCTTCAGCTTGCGCCATTGCTGCTGCTGCTCACCGATCAGCTTAAGCGTCGCCGCCTCGATCCGCTCCACCTGCTCGCTGGCCGTCAGCCCGTCATCGCTTCGCCGCAGCACGCCCGCACGCACCTGCTCCCGCAGGCCGGCATATCGGATCATCTCGAACTCATCGAGATTGCTGGCCGATATCGACAGGAAGCGGAGCCGCTCCAGCAGCGGATGGGCAGGATTGTCGGCTTCCTCAAGTACACGGCGGTTGAACTCGAGCCAAGACAGCTCCCGGTTCAGCAAGCGCTCCGGCAGGCTCATGAGTTGCTTTGCTGATCTCTGCTGGCCGTCTGCCATGACCGCTCTGCTCCCGCTGGCGCCCGTCAACCGTCTGCGCCGGCATCCCCGCTGACTATCATTCCGTCCAGTATCGTGCGGAGCAGTGTAACACCGGGGGCCCGTTCTTCATCTGACACCGCCGCACTGAGCCGCTCAACCAGGTTTTCGGCGATCTCATAGGAAAGATCGACCCGCGGCACCAGAAAATTCAGGGCTTCCGGGGTCAGCCGCATATAGCAGCGTGTGGCCGCCGCCGCGATCCGGGCGCGCAGCATGGCTTCATCCGGAGATGCGATCTCCGCAACCGGCAGGGAGGACAGCCGTGAGAGCAGGTCGGGAGAGGATACCTGCCAGTCCGCAACCGGCCTGTGGGCGGTCAGCATCACCCGCCCGCCAGCTGTCGCGGCCGAGTTGAGCAGGGACAGGACCGGGTCTTCAGCGGCCGCGCCCATCCGGTCGGCATCATCAAGGGCGATGTGCAACGGGGCCAGGGCTTCGAGTTCACGCCGCTTCAGCCGGGATAGCGCTGCGGCCCTGAACACCCGCCCGCCAAACTCGGCCGCCCAGGCGCCAGCGATGTAGCTGAGGCCGCATGCAGCCGGCCCCCGGATGATCGCCGCCGCGCTGGCCCAGCTGGACGGCCGCCGGGCAATCGCAAGGGCTGCAGCATTCGGCGGGCCCTCTATGAGGGCGTCCCAGCTCGGAGGATCCGGCGGAAAACCGAGGAGCGGCTGTGAGCCCGGTGCGCCGCCTGCCGGGCGGCTGGGGCTCACGGGACAGCGACCGGCGAAATGGCCGAGCGCAACTCATAATCTTCTTCAAGCACCAGGAGCTCAACCCCGCGTTGCGTCAGGTCGGCCTGCAGCCGCGAAATGTCGCCGCCGAAGACAAAGGTCACAAGCGCGCCATCGCGCGCAACAGCAAGCGTGCGGAATGTCGAAACCAGCGGTGACTGCGCCAGCGCGGCTCTCAGCGTGTTCCACTCGGCAAGCGAGGTGTAGCGCACAACGGCCGATATTTCCGAGGCGCTTCCATCGCGTACGATCGATGCCTGCTTCCACGCCTCACCCAGCAGGTCGCTTGCCATCCGCGCGGCTTCGGCCAGTGTTCGCGCACTCGCCGTTGCGCCGATGGGTTCATTGCCCGATGCGGTGACTGTCGAGAGCGTCACCCGCCAGGCCCCATCGCGGCCGCCCAGCTCGGCAATGATTCCCCGCCGCGCACCGGCCGACAGCGCCTCGGGGGAAAGTTCCGCCCAGCTGGCAAAGGCCGAATAGGTATTCTGCGCCGTGACATAGGGCACAAGAGTGCCGGAATTCTGTTCGCCGAAAGCGTCACGCCACGCCCCGGTCATCCCTGAGCTTGCCACAGGGACGAGCAGCGCGCGGGGCGCCTGCATATCCAGGAACGGCACGCCGAGACTGCGCAGGTGCGCCCGCACCTCAGCCGGATTCAGCACGACCGCGAGCCGGCCGCGATACCGCCCCGCGCCGGCCACTTCATCCTCGACATCGACAGCGGCAGTGAGGCGATTGGCCAACGCCGCATCGACCGGAACGCCGCCCGCGGCGGCCCGGTCCTCGGCAAGCGTGATCTTGTTGATAAGGGCGCGCGTTCCGGCGATTCGCGCCGCTGTCATCGCCCGCTCACGCGCCTCGATCACCGTCGAAGCCTGCTCGTCGACCGGGATGTCGCGGACGGTATAGACCTCGCGAATCTGCCCGCTCGCCGGGAAAACCCACAGTCCTAACAACATGATAGCGGCCAGGATCAGTCGAGTCATGTAGCAAGCTCCTCAGTGCGCGCGCTTCTTGTAGCAAGGCCGGAACGAGGCGGGAACCACAAGCTGCACTGGAACTCTGTCCTTCTGCATGTTACCCGCCGCGCCAGAACTGCCGAGGACTGCCGGCCGGATGAACCCGCCCTCCAAGCCCCCTTTGTCCTACCGCGAGGCCGGTGTCGATATTGAGGCGGGCGAGCGGCTGGTTGAAGCCATATCCCCTATGGCCAGGGCCACTGCCCGCGCGGGCGTGATGGGCGGCCTTGGCGGCTTCGGCGCCCTGTTCGACCTGAAAGCCGCCGGATACTCTGACCCCATCCTCGTCTCCGGCACCGACGGCGTCGGCACCAAGCTGATGCTCGCCTTCGAAACCGGCATCCACAACACGGTCGGCATCGACCTCGTCGCCATGTGCGCCAATGACGTACTGGCCCAGGGCGCCGAGCCGCTTTTCTTCCTCGACTATTTTGCCACCGGAAAGCTCGAAGGCGGCATCGCCGAAGCCGTCATCGCCGGCATCGCCGAAGGCTGCCGCAGGTCCGGCTGCGCACTCGTGGGTGGCGAGACCGCAGAAATGCCCGGCATGTACCCTCCCGGCCATTATGACCTCGCCGGTTTCGTCGTTGGCGCGGTCGAGCGCGACAAGGTCCTGCCCCGCATGGGCGACATGAAGCCCGGTGACGTCCTGATCGGCATCGCCTCCTCCGGGCCGCATTCCAACGGCTATTCCCTGATCCGCCGCATCGTCGAGCGCGAGGGCCTGTTCTATGGTGGTCCTTCGCCGTTCTCGAACAGCGAATCGCTGGGCGAAGCGCTGTTGACGCCGACCCGGCTCTATGCGCCGCTGGTCATGCCGCTGGTCCGCTCCGGCAAGGTGAAGGGCCTCGCCCACATCACGGGCGGCGGCCTGACCGAGAACACCCCGCGTATGCTGCCGGAGACGCTTGCGCCCCGCATCGACCGCGCGAGCTGGACCCCGCCCCCGGTGTTCCAGTGGCTGCGGGAGGCGGGCGGCGTCGAGCTGGAAGAGATGCACCGCACGTTCAATATGGGCATCGGCCTCG
>DAIRTA010000078.1:2114-9342 GCA_036804125.1 Hyphomonas sp. | reverse complement strand
AACTGGCATCTTGTCCTTGGCGGCATGTTGCTTGCCGGGCCGATGGTCTGCGCCGCCAGCCAGGCCGTGAATGACTGGTATGACCGCCATGTCGATGCCATCAACGAGCCGGGCCGGCCGATCCCGTCCGGACGGATCCCCGGTCAGTGGGGCCTGTATCTGGCCATCCTCTGGTCGGGCCTTTCCCTGGCGCTCGGCCTCGCCCTTGGCCTGTGGGCCTTCATCGCGACGGTGGTCGCGGTCTTCCTCGCCTGGGCCTATAGCGCGCCGCCGCTGCGGCTGAAGCTGAACGGATGGTGGGGCAATGCCGCGGTCGGCCTCTCCTATGAGGGCATCGCCTGGTTCACCGGCGCAGCCGTGCTGCTCGGCGCCTTGCCCGGCCCGCTGATCCTGTTCCTTGCCCTTGCCTATTCGATCGGCGCGCACGGCATCATGACGCTCAACGATTTCAAGGCGATGGAGGGCGATATCCGGATGGGTGTCCGCTCGCTGCCGGTCCAGCTCGGAGCCGACGGCGCCGCAAAGCTCGCCTGCGTGGTCATGGCCGTGCCGCAGATGGCCGTGATCCTGCTCCTGATCGTCATTGGCCAGCCGATCCATGCCGCGCTCATCACGGCGCTGCTCGGCGCGCAGGTCTGGCTGATGCGCACCTTCCTCGCAAACCCGGTCGAGAAGGCCATCTGGTATAGCGCGACCGGCGTGACACTCTTCGTGCTGGGCATGCTGGTCAGCGCCTTCGCGGTGGCCCCGTTCCATGCGAGCCCCGGATGAGCGCGCCCGAAGGACACCCCACATTCGGCTGGCTCGGCATCATTCGCCTTGGGCTGGTGCAGACCTCTCTCGGCGCCATCGTCATCCTCATGACATCCACGCTCAACCGCGTCATGGCCGTCGAGCTGGGGCTGGCGGCGGCGATCCCCGGCGCGCTCGTCGGCTGGCACTATGCCGTGCAGATGTCGCGGCCCCGTTGGGGATATGGCGCTGATACCGGCGCCAGCCGCACGCCCTGGATCATTGGCGGCATGGCGGTGCTCGCGCTAGGCGCCCTGCTGGCGGCTGCCTCTACAGCCCTCATGGAGACGAGCTTCTGGCCCGGCATCACGCTCGCCATTTTCGCCTATCTCCTCATCGGGGTGGGCGTTGGGGCCTCCGGCACGAACCTGCTGGCGCTGCTCGCCATCCGCACCGAACCCGAACGCAAGGCCCCGGCCGCCGCAATCGTCTGGATCATGATGATCTTCGGTTTCGTGCTGACCGCCAGTATCGGCGGCGCCCTGCTCAAACCCTTCTCGTTTGAGCGTCTCATGGCGGTGACTGCCGGTGTCGGAGTGATTGCTCTCTGCATAACCGCGCTTGCGCTGTATCGCCTCGAATCCAAGGCCACGGCCCTGCCGGCTGAAGCGCCCGCCCGGACGGACTTTCGCGCTGCCCTCCGCGAGGTCTGGGGCGAAACCGAGGCCCGGCGTTTCACAATCTTCGTCTTCGCCTCGATGCTTGCCTACAGCATGCAGGACCTGATCCTGGAGCCTTTTGCCGGCATCGTGCATGGCTATTCTGCCGGCGCTTCGACCCAGCTCTCCGGCGTGCAGAACAGCGGCACGCTTCTCGGCATGCTGCTGACCGCCCTGATCGGCTGGAAGGTCGGCCGCTCGCGCGCACGCTTCATGCGCCTCTGGACCGTGGCAGGATGCATTGCCTCAGCCATCGCCCTGCTCGCGCTGTCGTTCGGCACGCAGGCCTTCGGCGCGCGCTGGCCGCTGATCCCCAACGTGCTCGCGCTTGGCGCCGCAAATGGCGCCTTTGCAGTTGCCGCAATCGGCTCGATGATGACCTTGGCCAGCCAAGGGCGATCGCGCCGCGAGGGCACCCGGATGGGCCTGTGGGGCGCCGCGCAGGCAATCGCCTTCGGCCTGGGCGGCTTTCTCGGCACGGTGGCGCTTGACCTGTCCCGCCTCGCCCTTGGCGATGCTGCCAGCGCCTTTGCCCTCGTCTTTGGCGTTGAAGGGCTCCTCTTCATCCTCGCCGCCTGGCTGGCAATACGTGTCGGCAATACCGGCAAAGGATCAGCCCACCTGCCTGTCTTTCCGGCCGGCGAATTTGCCATATCCAAACGCGGAGACCCGACATGACCCAACCCTCAGAGCAGGCCCCTCCCCTTTATGATGCGGTCATCGTTGGCGGCGGGCCAGCAGGCGCCACGGCCGCACATGACCTGGCGAGCGCCGGGCACAGGGTCGTGCTGCTCGACAGGGCCGGCCGCATCAAACCCTGCGGCGGGGCGATCCCGCCCCGGCTGATCGAGGATTTCGACATCCCCGATTCGCTGCTTGTCGCAAAAGCCCGCAGTGCAAGGATGATTGCTCCATCGGGGCGGACCGTGGACATGGTTGTCCAGGGCGGAACCGTCGGCATGGTCGACCGCGAACATTTCGATGAGTGGCTGCGCGCCCGCGCCGCGCAGGCCGGCGCCGAGCGCCGGTCCGGAAAATTCGAACGCATCGAGCGGGAGGCCGATGGCACGGCGGTCGCCATTTACCGGACAAGAGAGGCGCCCGATCAGGACGTGCGCATCCGGACCCGCGCGATCATCGGCGCAGACGGCGCGAAGTCCCGCGTCGCGGCCGAGGCCATCCCTGGCGGCGGCGAGACCAAATGCGTATTCGCCTACCATGAGATCATCGAATCGCCGGACGCGACAGATGCGTTCGATCCGGCGCGTTGCGACATCTACTATCAGGGGCATCTGTCCCCGGATTTCTATGCCTGGATCTTCCCGCACGGCGAAACAGCGAGCATCGGAGTCGGCAGCGCCAATAAGGGCTTTTCGCTTCGTGATGCCATTCGCACCCTGCGGGCCGAGGCCGGCCTCGACGAGGCGGCTCTCATTCGCAAGGAAGGCGCGCCGATCCCGCTCAAGCCGCTGAAGCGCTGGGACAATGGCCGCGACGTCATTCTTGCGGGCGATGCGGCGGGCTGCGTGGCGCCGGCATCCGGTGAAGGGATCTACTATGCCATGCTGGGCGGTCGTGAGGCAGCATTATCCGTAAACGAACTGCTTGAAACGGGCCGTGTCCGCGCGCTCACCGGGGCCCGCAAGCGTTACATGAAGGCCCATGGCCGCGTGTTCATGATCCTCGGCATCATGCAGCATTTCTGGTATCGCTCGGACAAGCGGCGCGAAGGCTTTGTCGCCATGTGCAATGACCGGGATGTGCAGCGCCTGACCTGGGACGCCTATCTCAACAAGCGCCTCGGCAAGCCCGATCATCTTGCTCATGCCAAGATCTTCGTGAAGGACACGCTCCACCTCCTAGGCCTTGCACCCGCCCGCCGGGAGCAGCAGGGCTGAGTCGCGCCGTATGAGCGGGCTCAGCCGTCCCCTCACAATTTCCGTGCTGGCTGCAGCGGCGACCGCCATTGCCGGCGGCGCCATGACCCGCATCGATGACTGGTATCGCGGCCTCGAGAAATCCGCGCTCAACCCGCCGGACTGGGCCTTTGCGCCCGCCTGGACCATCATTTACGCCCTGGCAGTCCTCTCGGCGACCCTCGGCTGGCGCGCCACCCGGACAAGCCGGGATCGTGCCTGGCTGATCAGCCTGTTCTTCTTCAATGCCGTTCTGAACATCGCCTGGAGCGGCATCTTCTTCACCCTGCGCCGGCCGGACTGGGCGCTTGCCGAGGTCGGCATGCTATGGCTCTCCGTGGCGATCCTCATCGGCTTCCTGGTCCGCTTCTCCCGCACGGCCGCCCTGCTCTTGTTGCCTTACCTGATCTGGGTGGGTTTCGCGGCCTGGCTCAACTACCGCGTTGTCGTTCTCAACGCGCCCTTCGGATGAGGCGAAAGGGGCCGCCATGACAATCAGCCCCTGGATGCTCGATCTGGTATCGGCAGGGATTGTCCTTGAATTCCTACTCCTGGCTTACCTCGCGCAGCGGCGAGGGGCCGCGCGCTGGGTCCTGCCGCTGTTCTGGTTCCTGCTGAGTGGTCTCCTCCTTATGCAGAGCGTACGCGCCGCGCTGGCGGGAAGCCCTGACATAGTCCTGGGCGGGCTGCTGGTTGCGAGCCTTGTGACCCACCTCGCTTTCCTGCGCGTCAGCTGGGCACGTGTCCGGAAGTAACCCCCCTGCCTGAGCAAAAAAAAGCCGGACACTGCCCTGGCAGGTCCGGCCTTTAGTCCAGCGCTGGGAGGCGCCAGCGCGATTCAGAAACGGGCGAAGCCGTTTTCCGCGCCCCAGAGGAACCAGTTATCGACAACCGTTCCAGTCAGGAGCACGCCAATCCCGCCCGTGATCGGGCAGAGGATCGCAAACCACCAGGCCCAGCGATGGATCGACTCCATCGAGGCGTTGAAGCCCATGGTCCATCTCCAGAACAGCGCGGCCCGCTCCGATGCGGTCCCGCGATCATAGATCTGCTCGATCTCGCGCTCGCCGCCATAGCGGCCCACGGCAAGGATCGTCGCACCGTGCATCGCGAACAGGAGCGCCGACCCGTAAAGGAAGACGATCGAGAGCATATGGAACGGGTTGTAGAAGAAGTTCCCGTAAAGCAGCGACAGATTGTTGGTCCAGTCGAGATGGGAGAAGATACCGAACGGAACGGCTTCGCTCCAGTCGCCCATGAGGACCGGCCGGATGAAACCGCAAACCAGGTAGAGCCAGATCGCGGCCGCAAAGGCCCAGCAGACATGCGTTCCCATGCCGAGCTGGATCGCCCGCCTGTAGGAGCGCACCCACCACAACAGGATCGAGGCGGTCAGGAAGAAGCCGGCCATGAGCCACCATCCGCCTTCATGCAAGGGCATGAACAGGCTAAGGCCATGCTCAGGCAGCGGCTGGTCAAGAGATAGCCAGGGCAACTGGCCGAAGAAGCGTATCGGATCCCAACCCACGCTCGCCCACATATTGAGACCGATGATCTCGATCGCAATGAAACCGCAGACAAGCGAGGCTACCCCGGACCAGCCGAGATAGATCGGGCCGAGCTGGGCGTCGCCGATCCGGCCAAGCAGGTGGCTTGTGCCCGTGAGCTTGATCCGCTCCTCATCGCCCTCGCCCTGGACGACACCATAATCCGTGTGCCCACGAACCTGGACTTGGGTAAAGATATTCTGATAGTCAGCCATCGTCTTGGCCCTTTCAAATGCGCCAGATGGGAAGGTTTCGCCAGCCATCCCACCAATCGACCCATGACCCCTCATAGAGCGGGCCACTGATAATGATGCAGATCGCGCTCCAGATGCCGGCATTCAGGGCCAGAAACAGCCCGAGCCGGTGGATGCCGAGCGTGCCGACCGAGTAACCGATGAAGTCACGGAAGAAGGCATTCTCATGCTCTGGCGTCTTCACGGTCTTGCCTTTGCCGGGATTGGTTGCTGACAGGACGAGCCCGCCATGCAGCGCGAGCGCGAGCGTGGTCGTGAAGAAGAAGGTGATCGCGACCATATGGGCCGGGTTGTAGTGGAAGTTGCCGTAGCTGTAGCCAACGTTCGAGACCCAATCGAGATGGCTCATGATGCCATACGGGAAACCATGCCCCCAGGCGCCCATCAGCATCGGCCGGAACACGACAAGGGTCACATAGGCCAGCACGGCCACGCTGAAGGCAATCGGCACATGCAGGCCGATCCCCAGCTTTCGGGATATCTCCACTTCCCGGAAAATCCAGGAAACGAAGGCGCCGATCGCACAGACGGTCACCATCTGCCAGATGCCGCCATCGGCAAGCGGGGCCAGCTGCAGCCCGTATTCAAGAGGCGGCGGATCAATACTGATCAGCCAGGGATTCCACGTATCGCCCATCGAGGCGCCAAGGAAAATCAGGGCGGTTCCGAGGAACGCGAAGAAGGCCGTCGTGATCCCGAAGAAGCCGACATAGAACGGCCCGATCCAGAAATCGAAGAGATCGCCGCCGATCAGCGTTCCGCCCCTTACGCGGTATTTTCGTTCAAAGTTGAGCATCGCCATCGTCAGCGGTCCTTCAGTATGCGCGATCAGACAGGGCTATCGGTTGCCCTACCCCGGCGCGCGGCCAGTCGTTCAGATAAGGGGGTTGCTGGCCGGCTACGGGCCGGCCAGCAACCAGGGTGTCAAACGCTTGAGACGTCTTCAACCACCAGCTCCGCCATCTGGGCCGGCGCAGTGCCGAGCCAGTTAAAGCGGGGTGAGCTGAGTAGTATGAAGTGAATCAGAAGCGCCAGCACGAACAAGAACACCGAGAGGGCGATCAGGACGCGCCGGGGATCGAAAAGAAGCCAAAGTCTCCACATGGAACTATCTCCTTCCTAAGCCTTGAAGCCAGCGAGCGAACCCGCGAACTTCAATCCATCTTCAATCATGGCATAGCCGGCGACACCTGGAATCCAGGGACGCCATGACCAGACGAGGATGTGAGCCACAATGGCGATAATCGTGAAGAGGATGAAACTCATCACGAACACCTTGTGAAACTCCTGGGCTTCGGACGCTGTCAGTCCACTCAGCGACCCGGTCCTATCGTTTGCATTATCGGCCATTCACTTTCTCCGTTCATGGGCCTACGTGAGTGACCGCAACAGCGTCCTGCTGCGGCCCAATTGACGTCCGGGATACCCAGTCCGCCAAAAGCTCGAAATTGAGGTGAAGCTGGATCATGCCCGCCTCATCTCAGAACAAAAAACCAGGGCACGACACTCTGTGTGAGGTCGGCTGCCTCGGTAAAAACTGACCGGCTCCGCGGTCCGCGCGCCGGCACGATCCGGCCGGCCAGCGCAATCATCAGGAAGACGGGATAAATCAGCGCCTCATAGGTGTGCATGGAGCGCTGCTCCCGCATGCGGCGTATTTCGCCGGCGGCCCGTATGGCTGTACTCATGATGCTGTCCTTCCCTTATTCATCTTCACAGTTCTTCTCATTGATATCGTCTTGCGCCGCTCATGCGGCGCGGCTCCCTTCCAGTTCGCGTTGGCTCCTTTCGAGGATGTCCAGCGTGACACGGGAGCCCCCTTCTTTCGCCGCCAAGGCTTCGGCATGATCGCGCAGCCGCTTGGCCGCTGAAATCCGTGTCAGGACGGAATAACGCTCCAGATCGGCGTCCAGCGCAGCGCGCGCCGCCTCGTCCCAGACAATCTGCCCGCTGGCGCGCACCGGGGTGGCGTCAGCCTGGTCAAGCGTCTGGCCAAGCGGCAGGATGTTGAACAGCGCATCAAACAGCGCATTGCAGTATTCCTGAACCACATAGACCGC
>DAIRTA010000078.1:0-2014 GCA_036804125.1 Hyphomonas sp. | reverse complement strand
GTCACCGACCGCCAGAGATCCCAGAGCGGCTTCAGCGTCGAATGCTTTTCGGCCTCGATGAAAGGCTCGGGGTCAAGCCCCGTCAGCTCGCCCAGTGAGCGGAGGAATTTCGTCGTCGAGTGCAGGCCGACAGGCGCCTGGAGATAGGGCTGCCCCATGGCCTCGCACAGCGCGCGGCCATATTCGCGATACAGACAGACATTCACATCTGCATCAATCAGCCGGCGGACCTGCGAGAGGTGGCTGCCGAGCGGGAACACCATGTTGATCTCGGCGCCGATGCCTTCGACAAGACGGCGGATCTCGGCGAGGTCGGAAGGCATGTTGAACATGCCATAGCCGGGGCCGATGATATTCACGCGCGGCTTCGCGCCGTCCGCCCGCTTTCTTGGCAGCGGGTTACGGCCCTTGGTCTGGCCATACTCTGTCCAGAGATAGAGCAGCGCCCGGTCGGCGCTCTGCCACTGGTCCTCGTCAATCGTGCGCGGCAGGAAGCGCTGGATGTTCGCGCCTTCCGGCGTCACGCCGCCGCCGATCATCTCGGCGATCGATCCCGTGACCACGACCGCCGGCAGGGCCGGATCGAGCACGCGGCGCGCGCGCTTCATCGCGCCTTCCGTTCCGTGCTGGCCAAGTTCTTCCTCGGCGAGCCCGGTGACGACGATAGGCAGCTCGTGCGGCGGCAGCGCATCCGTATAGTGAAGCACCGACGTCACTGGCAGGTTCTCGCACCCGACCGGGCCGTCGATGACAACCTGCAGGCCCTTGATCGCGGTGAAGATATACACCGCGCCCCAATAGCCCCCTGCCCGGTCATGATCCTGGATCAGCATCCTGTCGGCGCCTCCAGATTGGCCGCCTGCTTGGCGCGGGCGGCGAGCTTGCGGCGCTGGTGTTCGCGATATTCCGGATGCAGCTTCGGGGCGCCTTCCCAGATGCCGGCCGTGTCGCCGGCACCGACGCCCTCGAAGAACGCCTTCATCGTGTTGAAGCGCTCGCGCCCGGCGATCGCCGCATTGATGACATCAGCGAGGGATCCCGCTCCAGCAGGCCCCATCAGCGGCCGGGCGGAAATCAGGTTGGTGAAATAGAGGGATGGCGTTGCCGTCTCTTT
Organism: Hyphomonas sp.; assembly: GCA_036804125.1. GTDB lineage: Bacteria > Pseudomonadota > Alphaproteobacteria > Caulobacterales > Hyphomonadaceae > Hyphomonas. Next base: position 900 of record DAIRTA010000078.1, on the reverse strand, counting down.
GGCTTTCTGCACGACCGGTGTCGTGCCGATGGCAAGATCCGGCCGGAATTCGTGGAAAGCGGCCAGGTCATTTTCCAGCGATGCGCGGAATTTCACCTGGACGCCTTTGGCTTCGAGCCACTCCCGATCGGCATCCGACCAGCGCGTCTTCGGCAGCGCCGTGCCGACATAGCGCACATCTGCCCCGCTCTCGACGAGCAGGCGTGCAACGAGCAGCTCGGAGCCCTCATAGCCCGACAGGGTGATCCGTCCCCGGATCGGCTTGTCGGCAATCGCGCCGGCGATCACACGGCCAAACAGGTTGCGGGCCGCGTCAATCCGGCCCTGCGGGACATTGCACGCCTCGCCGATTGCGGACAGCCAGGCATCCGTGCCCTCGCGCCCGACCGGGGCCGAGCCGACAACCGGGCGGCCAGCCGCTTCAAACTCGCGAATCGACGCTGTGTAGAAGGGATGGATGGCGGCTACGGCCGCACCGTCCAGCGCGGTGTAAAGCTCGCGCCATTCGCGCGTCGGCACCGTCGCCCCCGCCGTCAGGCCGAGCGGCTCGAGCAGCCGTCCGATCACCACCGGATCAGCCGGGAACATCTCGCCCAGCAGGGTCACTTTCGGCAGGTCTGCCGTATCGCTCGCGGCCCGGCGCACGGGCCCGCGCATGGCTTCCTCGCGCGCATATTTCAGCATGGCGCCCGCCAGGACATCTTTCGCCTCGGCATGCGTCGGCACGCCAAACCCCGGCACATCGATGCCGATGATCCGTACACCATTGATGGCATCCGGCAGAAGCCGCAGCGGCACGCCCGAGGCCGTCGGCACACAGAGATTGGTCACGACAATCGTGTCATACCGCTCCGGATCGGCCATCAGCTCGACAGCCTCCTTGATGTCCTCGAACAGCTT
>DAIRTA010000077.1:0-9346 GCA_036804125.1 Hyphomonas sp. | reverse complement strand
CGGCTCAGGCCGCGCTGCGCAAGGCGGAGGCCGGCAGGATGTCCAGCAGCGCGGCAAAACAGTCCGGATCGACGGCGCTGCCGGTCTCGGCGCGGATGATGCCGAGCGCCTTTTCCAGCGGCATGGCGGGGCGATAGGGCCGGTCGGCGGTCAGGGCGTCAAAGAAATCTGCGACCGTGATGATGCGGGTCTCGAGCGGGATCTCGTGTCCCTTGAGGCCGAGCGGATAGCCCTTGCCGTCAAGGCGTTCATGATGGGCCGCGGCTATCGGGGCGAGCTCACCGAAGACCGAGACATGCGAGAGAATGGTATTCGAATGCACGGCATGGTCGCGCATCTCGACCCATTCCTCGTCAGAGAGCTTTCCCGGCTTTTCGAGGATGCGGCTGGAGACGCCGAGCTTGCCGACATCATGCAGCGCGGCCGCCCGGCGCAGCCAGCGCAGCCGCTGCGCATCGAGGCCGAGACGCAGCCCCATGCCCTCGGCATAGAGGGCGACGCGCTCGGAATGGCCGGAGGTGAAGGGGCTCTTGGCGTCGATCACCTGGCCATAGGCGGCGACGATGTCGTCCAGCCAGTCCTCATCGACGCGGATACGGTCAAGCGCGGGCGGCAGGCGGAAGATGTGGGCGCTGATCGTCTCGCTGCCGAGCGCCTCCCAGAAGGCCGGAGCCCTGGCAATATCCAGAAAGGCCGCCACGAGGGCCGGATCGAACCAGCGCCCGGAGCGCGCCTCCACCTCGGCGATGGCCGCATCCGGGCCGCCGGATTTTAAGAACACATCGGCGACCTGCGAGAGCAGCGCGATGCGGGCATAGAGCGGAATGGCCTCGCCGGTGAGGCGGGCCGGGTGGCCTGTCCCGTCCCAGTGCTCGTCGAGGGAATGGATGCCCGCGGCGACGGCTTCGGAGAAACGCAGCTGGCGGGCGATATCGGCGCCGCGCGTGCAGCGGGTCGCGATCATCTCATGCACGACGGCGGAACCGTTCAGCATGATGTGGCTGATCGCTTTCAGCCGGCTGGCCAGATCGGAATCCCGGCCGGTATGGGTGAAGACGAATTTCAGCGCCCCGGCGAGGCCGGTATCCTCGAATTTGAAGTCGTGCTTGAAGCGGCGGTCATCGGTCAGATACAGCTCGGCGATGCGGGCGGCATTCGAGGAGCAGCCGAGATCCTTGAGCAACAGGGTGTAGTAGAGGTCTGACAGGGCCTGGCCCTCAAGGCCGATGGCCTGGCCGATATGCGTGCCGATCCAGCAGGCGCGGATGCAATGGCCGGGCGGCTGGCCCTCGGTCATGTCGAGGGCGTAGCTGAGGGAAGCCAGCAGTTCCGCAAGCGGCAGGCTGGCTGCCGGGGCAATCGGGGCGGCAGTCATCGCAGGTCTATCCGGGTTTCTTGTATTGAAGCCTAGGCGAAATAACTGTCTGGTGTGTAAAGGGTTTTGGTAAAATTGCGCGTTCAGAGCAGCGCGGCCTGCGTGTCCTTGCCCCAGCCGATATGGACAGTGTCACCCGCTTCGATGACCGGGCGCTTGATCAGGGCCGGATGGGCGATGAGCAGGCCGGGCAGGGCAGGGCCGTCCGCCCTGGCCTTGTCTGCCTCGCTGAGGCTGCGCCAGGTGGTGGAGCTGCGATTGACGAGGCGGTTCCCGGCGGCGGCGATCCAGCCGGGAAGTTTCGCGGCGAGATCGGCCTCGGCGCGGATATCGACGAAGCGGACCGCATGCCCGCCCGCCTCCAGCGCGGCGCGCGCCTTACGGCAGGTGTCGCAGGTCTTCAGGCCATAGAGGGTGAGCGTCACGGCCGCTCCATTTCGCGCACGACGGCAACGATCGGGCCCATGTCGAGCCCGGTCTCATTGCGCTCGAGGGCGGGGACATAGGCTTTAGAGACCGTGCCATCGAGATAGAGGGCATTCGGCGTACGCAGCTCGTCGCGGAACAGGCGCGCAAAACTGTGGAAATTCACCGGCGCGTCGCTGATCACGAAATGCACCGTGGTGCCATCGCGGCTGACCCCGACGCCGTTGCGCCGGCGCAGGCTGGTCCCGTCGGGATTGAGCTCCGGATGAAGCGCGCCGTCGATCACCAGCATCGGGCCGGACTGCGTGGCATAGCGGGGCGGGGTCTCACCGAATCGCGTGTCGAAGGCGAGGGTCTCGGTGACGCCCGCGGTCTCGCCATCGATCCAGAACACGCCGTTGGGCAGCATGCCGAAATTGCCCGGCCCGGCCGAACGCACCAGCCCCATCTCGCTCTCGCCGCGTTCGATATACAGGCCGACCGGGCGGCGGTCGTCATGATACATGCCGGCATTCATGGCGAAGATCACGGTCTCGCCTTTGGCCGCGACATGATTCGCCAGCCGTTCGAACTGGCCGAACGGGCTGCCTGTCTCGTCGCGCAGGAACAGCCGGATCGTATCGCGGTCCGCCTCGAAACTGCAGACAAGATAGGGCGCGGCCTCGAAAATCCGGTTGCGGCAGGGGCTGTCGGTCGCGGCCCGGCAGGCGGGCAGGAGCCCGGCCAGTAGAAAGGCGAGCAGAACAGCAAATCGCATCCTGTCTACCTAAGCCCGATGGCGCCGAGCGCAAGCCGGAGCCATCGCCCGTCAGGCGGGCGGCTCGCTGGCGAGCGCGGCCTTTCGGCGCTCACTGGCGCGCGGCTTCACGCTTTCCGAGCGCAGCTGGCCGCAGGCGGCGAGGATGTCGCGTCCCCGCGGGGTGCGGATCGGTGAGGCATAGCCGGCCCGGTTGAGCACCTCGGCAAACGCCTCGATCGTCTCCCAGTCCGAGCATTCATAAGGCGCGCCGGGCCAGGGATTGAAGGGGATGAGATTGATCTTGGCGGGCACGCCCTTCAGCAGGCGGACAAGGTCGCGGGCTTCTGCCAGGGTGTCATTGACGCCCTTAAGCATGACATATTCGAAGGTGACACGCTTGGTGTTGCCGAGACCGGGATAGGCGCGGATCGCCTCAAACAGGGTTTTCAGGTCATACTTCCGGTTGAGCGGGACGAGCTCATTGCGCAGCGCATCATTCGTGGCATGCAGAGAGATGGCGAGCATGGCGCCGGTGCGGGCGCCAAGTTCGGGGATCTTCGGGGCGACACCGGCCGTCGAGACGGTGATGCGCCGCCGGCTGATCGACAGCCCGTCGCCATCGGCGATGGTATCGATGGCCTCGGCCACGGCGTCGAGAGTGTAGAGCGGCTCGCCCATGCCCATGAACACGATATTGGTAAGCTGGCGGTTCTCGGTCGCGGTCGGCCATTCGCCGAGCGCGTCACGGGCGATGAGGACCTGCTGCACGATTTCCTGCGCGGTCAGGTTGCGCACGAGGGCCTGGGTGCCGGTATGGCAGAAGGTGCAGTTCAGGGTGCAGCCGACCTGGGAGGACACGCACAGCGCGCCGGCCTTGCCGACATCCGGGATGAAAACGCTCTCGCCCTCGATGCCCGGGGCGAAGCGGACGAGCCATTTCTGCGTCCCGTCGCGGCTTTGCTGATGGCTGGCGATGACGGCCCGCTCGAGGGTAAACGTCCCGGCAAGGGTGGCCCTCAGGTCCTTGGCGATATCGGTCATCGCGGCGAAATCACGGGCTCCGAAATGGTGAATCCAGCGGCGCAGCTGCTTGGCGCGCATGCCCGCCTGGCGGGCCGGAAGGCCGAGAGCCAGCATCCGGTCCTGCAGCGCGGGCACGGATAATCCGGCCAGGCTCTGCAGTCCGGGACCCCCGGGAGAAGGTAAAGATTGCAGCAGATTGACGCCCATGCGGCCTCCTAGCACGGGCGCGGCCTGACGCGAAATCCCCGCCAGCAGCCAAGAGATAGGTGGACTTTTACCCCCAAAACACATCAGATAGGCGAGCGCCGGATCCAATGGCCCGTTACCGCCCGTTCATCCTTGAAGCGGCAAAAGCGGGTGTCCTGTGTCCGCCGTCCGGACGCTGAAACAACAAAGGGAATTGCAGATATGAAGACATCTATACTTGCCCTCGCAGTCCTGGCCCTGCCTGTCCTGCAGGCCTGTGAAACCGGGCCGAGCCAACGGGTTATGACCGGCGCAGCCGCCGGAGCCATCCTCGGCGCCGGTGCCGGCATGATGGCCGGCGGCGATGACCGCCGTAACGCCGCCATCGGGGCCGCCGTGGGCGCCGTCGCCGGGGCCGCGGTTGGCGGGTACATGGACCGCCAAGAAGAGGCGCTGCGCCAGCAGACGGCCGGCACCGGGATCGAGGTATCGCGCGTCGGCGACCAGATCGCCCTGACGATGCCGTCAGGCATCACCTTCGCCCAGTCCAGCGCCACCATCCAGTCGGCCTTCTTTGCCCCGCTGAACGATGTTGCCCGCACGCTCAACGAGTATCCGTCCACGGCCATCGATATCCGCGGCCATGCGAGCTCCGAGGGCAACCGCGACTTCAACCAGCGCCTGTCGCAGCAGCGTGCCGAGTCGGTGCGTAACTACCTGGTCAACCAGGGTGTCGCCTCGGTGCGGATGCAGGCTGTCGGCATGGGCATCGACTTCCCGGTGGCGGACAATTCGACCGAAGCCGGGCGGCAGCAGAACCGCCGGGTGGAGATCATCCTGACACCGGTCACCGAAGGCTGACCGGGGGCTGACCGGGCCATAAGGTCGGATTGCCCTTACAGGCGGGCGGCGGTCGCGGCAGTGATCGCCGCCCGCATCGTTTCAAGCGGTGCGGCATAGCGCTTTTCCATCGCACCAGTCAGCGCGGCGGGTGCCTTGGACGGATGGCCGGTTCCGGTCGGTGGGGCCGGATCATATTCGAGCCCGAGCTGGATCGCCTCGGCGACCCTTTCCCCGCAAAGCTCCTGCAGGATCGTGAAGGCGAAATCGATCCCGGCTGTGACACCGCCGCCGGTGAAGACAGGGCCGTCGCGCACGCAGCGCCCTGGCGCGGGCGTTGCTCCCACGAGTGGCAGCAGCCCGGTATAGGCCCAGTGCGTGGTCGCACGCCGCCCCTGAAGGAGGCCGGCGGCGCCGAGCAGGAAGGCGCCGGTACAGACCGAGGTCACATACTGCGCCCTGCTGCCGGCGGCCCGCACGAAATCGAGGGTTTCCGGATCGCTGATGGCCGCGGCAACGCCGAAGCCGCCTGGCACGAGCAGCAGGTCGAGCGCCGGGGCCTCTGCAAAGCGGGCCGTGGGCATCAGCGCCAGCCCGCAATCGCTCGGCACGGGCGCCAGCGTTTTGGCAAGCAGGTGTGTCTCGGCGCCAGGCATCCGGTGCAGCACCTGCAGCGGCCCGGTGAAATCGAGCTGGGTCAGGTCCGGAAACAGAACGAAGCCAAGTTTCACCGGCGAGGCCCCGCTTCAGCTGCAGGCCTGAGACGCCCGGTCGATGGCATTGCCCGATCCGCGCAGGGAGAAGCGGTAGCTGACATTGGTGCCCCGGGCCGAACGGGCTTCGACCTGCATCTGCGCGCCGCGGCGGACCGCCTCGACAATGCGCGGATCGTCGGCATCACTGGCGAAAGCCTCGCCGCCGGCCGTGAACAGCGTCCATTGCGAACGTCCGACGCTGAGGCGGGGGGTGCGGCCCGTGTCGAGATCATACCCGACCTTGAGGCTCGGCTGCGCAAGGGCCACGCCGGACTTCCAGTAGCTGACATAGAACCAGACATCGCCGTGCCGGACATTGCGGGGCGCAGACGTGCTGGCGCGGGTGGCCGCAAAGCATAGCGTGTCATCGCCGCGGTCTTCGGTGAAGACCGCCCAGTCCTGGAACTGGCCGACGGCGCTGGGCTGCGCGGCGGCGGGCAGGAAGGCGGCGGCCAGCGCGATCACGAAACCGAGAGCCGGGCGCCGGGTCAGAATTTTCTGTTGCATGTTGAATATCAAACTCTCATAGTAGCGATGAGGGTAACACCATTTACTGGCAACAAGGCTGTCAATCAGCCATGACAAACACTTAAAACGAGTAGAACCGGAAGAGTCACTAGCGCCATGGTTGCCTTGCTGCGGAAAAAGGGGAATGATGTGGCCATGCCACACCAAGGAACACTCCCCGTGCTCCACCCCCAACCTCTCGCTTCGGCACCCGGGCTTCGCACCCAGCATGCCCTGTGCATGCAGGCGATCGCCACAGAGCGCTCCAAGGCGGCGTTTTCCGAGCTTTTCGCCTTTTATGCCCCGCGGGTGAAGAGCTTCATGCTGCGCCTCGGCGCCGATGACACGGAGGCGGAGGAGCTCGCCCAGGAAGTCATGGTGACGGTGTGGCGCAAGGCCGAACTGTATGATCCGTCGCAGGCCTCGGTCTCGACCTGGATTTTCCGGGTCGCCCGCAACCGCCGGATCGACGCGCAGCGCCGCAAGAACCGCCCGGAACTGAGCCCCGATGATCCGATGCTGCAGCCGGCGGGGGTGGAAGAGCCCGATGTGACGATCAATCGCGGGCAGATCGAGGCGGTTGTCCGGGCCGGCCTGAAGAAGCTGCCCTCGGACCAGCTCAGCCTGATCCAGGCCGCCTTCTATGACGGCTTGTCGCATTCTGAGATCGCCAAGGCCTTCAACCTGCCCCTCGGGACGGTAAAATCCCGTATCCGCCTCGCTTTCCAGCGGCTTCGGGGCGAACTCGGCGAGCCGGGTTAACGTTTTTGCGCTGAATTCCTGTGACCTTGGTGCTTGACGTCCAGTTCGGGCGGACAATCTTCGCAAGCACAAGTCACAAGCGTAACCATGCCCGATACCGACAAGAACACTTTCAGCGAACTGTATGCCGGCTATGCCGCCGGCTGCCTTGACCCGGCCTTTGCCATGATGGTCGAGACACAGGCGGCGATCCGGCGCGATGTCTATGAGGCCATCATTGTCAGCGATGCCATCGCCGGGGCCCTGCTGGAGAGCGACGCGACGGCCCGCCTCAGCGATGATGCGCTCAACACGGCTCTTGCGGCCATTGAGGACGCTGGCCTGCCCGACATCAGGGCCCAGGCCGCCGGCCGCGCCGCAGCGAAGGGCCTGACAGAACTCCTGGCCCTGCCCGAACCCTTGCGGGATGCGGCCATCGAGGCGGCGGGCCAGCGCGGCTGGCAGCGCATGACGGCCGGGATCGAGCGCCTGCCGCTGGCCGTCGGCTCGGCTGTCGAAGCCGAACTTTACCGGATCGCGCCCGGCGCGCGGATTCCGCGTCACACCCATCGCGGGCAGGAATACACGCTGGTGGTTGCCGGGGGCTTCACCGATGAGACTGGGCAGTACCGGCCGGGCGATATCGTGCTGAATGGGCCGGAGGATGTCCACCAGCCGATCGGTGATGAGGGGCATGTCTGCTTCGCGCTGACCGTGCGTGATGGCGGGTTGCGCTTCACCGGCATGATGGGGCTCATCCAGAGGCTGTTGGGGACGGCCTAGCTGTCTTTTCCCTTTTCCGGAGCCTGCTGCCCGGTCCGGGGCCGGGCCGGTTTCGCGCGGTCACGATTGGGCCTCGGCCCGCCGGGCATAAGCGGGCGCTCGCCATACCCGCCGAGCGAGAGATGCCGGTCATACATGACCAGCGCCCCGGCAAGGCTGACATTGATGCAGAACCGGGTCGGGATTTTTACGACATGGGTGCAGCGGGCAAGCGCCTCGGCCGAAAGGCTGCCTTTTTCCGGGCCAAGGATATAGGCCGCCTGCGGCGGATGACGGAAGACAGGCAGATCAACCGCCTCATCGGTCAGCTCCACCCCGACAAGCTGGCAGCCGCGTGGCAGCACCATGTCCTCAAGACGGTCCCAGACATAGTAGGGCAGGTGGCCGGCGGATTTAGATGTGTCGGCGGCATAGAGCGCGCGCAGTTCCGGCTCGGCATCGACGGAAAAGACAAAGCTCGCCCCGAAGGCATGGGCGGTGCGCATCAGGGCGCCGAGATTCATCGGCTTGGAAATGCGCTCGGCGCCGATTGCGAAATAGCCGCGCATGCTCAGACCACCCCGAGCAGGAAGCGGCCCGCGAGCAGAAGCGCGAGGAGGAGGGCCGGAGCGATCAGCGTTACCCGGCGGGCAAGGGCGAGCTGGCGGAGCTGGACCGGATAGGTGACGGCGAGATGGCGGGCGGCCTCGCTGTCCGGGGGCAAACGTCCGGCGCCGGCGACCGCCAGCCGGTAAGCGGCATCGCTGCGCTCCCCGCCAAATTTCGCCGCCAGCGCCTGGCGCAGGGCATAGCTGATCAGCAGGCGGATCTGCACGGCCAGCGCAAGGGCAAAACCTGCAAGGATCATCAGGGACCAGAAAAGCGGGGTCATCCGAACGTTGCGACCTCGAAGCGGCCGGCGGAGGTCGAGAGGCCGCGCTTGAGGCCGCTGGAATTGTAGAGGCCGATAACCTCGCCCTCGGCCGAAACAGCGATCAGCCCGCCCGAGCCGCCGAGGCGTTTGACATCGTCAAGCGCGCCCTGCGCGGCTTCGGCGAAGGCCTCGCCTCCATAACGGATGCGGGCGGACACATCGGCGGCAGCATTCGCCCGGATGAAATATTCCCCGAGGCCGGTGCAGGACACGGCGACGCGCTCATCGGCCCAGGTGCCAGCCCCGATCAGCGGGGTGTCGCCGAGGCGGCCGGGCGTCTTGGAGAGAACGCCGCCGGTCGAGGTGGCGGCGGCCAGGTCGCCATAGACGTCAAGGGCCACCGCGCCGACCGTCCCGGAGGCCCCTTCCTGCACAGTCGCCTCCTCAACACTGCCATAATAGCCGCCGGGATCCGTGATCGCCGCAAGGCCGGCCTTTCGGGCGAGATGCTCTGCGCCCTCAGCCACGAGCAGGACGTTGGGGGTCTTCTCCATCACGAGGCGGGCCGCCCGGACCGGGCTCTCGATGCCCCGGATGGCGCCGACAGCCCCGGCATTGCGGGTGCGCCCGTCCATGATTGCCGCGTCGAGCTCCCAGATGCCGGCAGTGTTCGGGCTGGAGCCCTTGCCGGCGACATAGAGCCCGGAGGCTTCGAGCGCGGCGACAATCGCCTCGACGACATCGAGCGCGGCTTCCCCGCCCTGGAGCCGGGCAGACCCGTCGCGCAGGAGCCCTGCAATATGCGCTTCCTCGCGCGCATAGCTGCGCCCGAAGATCGGACCGGCGCCGCCATGAAGGGCCAGGGCCCAGCGCGTCTCCGTCAAATCCGTGCTCCTTTCACGCGGCGGCAGGCTTGGCGCCTGCGCGCCGCATGGCTACCGTCTGGGCTGTCAAACAACAAGCCGGAAGGATGTGCCGATGCGAGCAGTGCTGTCGAAAGAAGTGGGCGGGCCGGAATCGCTGGTGATCGAGGAGGTGGCCCGGCCGGAGCCCGGCAAGGGGCAGGTCCTCATCGAGGTGAAGGCCTGCGGCGTGAACTATCCCGATGTGCTGATCAT
>DAIRTA010000076.1:0-9449 GCA_036804125.1 Hyphomonas sp. | reverse complement strand
ACATGATCGCCTGGAATGAGGACGGCCAGATCACCGACTTCAAGGTGATGGTCCGTCCGCTGAAGGCCATCCAGGCGGTCCACGCGGCAATGGGCGCCATGCTTGATAAGATGAAGAGCCGGGCTTGAAGCCTCCAGTTCTTGAGACAGCACGCCTCGTCCTTCGCGGGGCGCTCCCGGAAGATCTCGAGGCGGTCGCGGAATTGTGGGCCGATGCCGAAGTCACCCACTTCATCGGTGGCAAGCCCCGCTCGCGCCAGGACGCCTGGTTCGCCCTGTTGCGCGGGGTTGGCCTCTGGGAGATGAAGGGCTACGGCTATTGGATCGCAACCGACCGAGCGACAGGCGAATTTCTTGGCGAAACCGGCTTCGCAGATTACCAGCGCGGCCTGCCGCCAGAGCTGATCTCAGGCCCGGAGGCCGGCTGGGCCTTCCGGCCGCAGGCCTGGGGCAAGGGCATCGCGAGCGAAGCCGTCAGCGCTATGCACACTTGGCTGGACGACTATCTTGGTACCCCTTGCTGCTGCGTCATCGAACCGGGAAATCTGGCCTCGGTCCGGATTGCTGAGAAGCTCGGCTATGTCCTGACCGGCGATACCCTCCTCGCCGGTGTAGGCGTCAACACCTATCGGCGGGCCAGCCGCGGGCGCCCCTGAAGCAGGCTTAGTGTCCAGACTGGGCCAGAAGCCAGCCATCGCCGTCCCCGGTCAGGCCGTGAACAGACGGCCCTCCGCGCCAGGCCCGGACAAGGTCGAGGAAAGCGGCCGCCGGCAGGCCCGGGCTGTAGAGGAATCCCTGCGCCATTGAGCAGCCGCGCCGGCGCAGGAATTCCGCCTGCTTCATCGTCTCGACCCCTTCAGCCACGGTCTTCAGGCCGAGCGTTTCGGCCATGGCGAGGATCATTTCCACGATCGCCGGCGCCTGGCGATCAGTGTCGAGCGCCGAGACAAACTGGCGGTCGATCTTGAAGACATCGAAGGGCAGCTGGGTCAGCACGGCGAGGTTGGAATGGCCGGTGCCGAAATCATCGATCGCGAGACGCGTGCCAAGCGCGCGCAGCGGTGAGACGAACTCTGCCACGCGGGTCGGATTCGACACGGCAATGCTCTCGGTGATCTCAAGCTCGAGCCGGTTAGGCGCCAGCCCGCTCCGGCTGAGCGCGGCAATGACCGTCTCCGCGAGATCGTCGCGCTCGAACTGGCTGGGAGAGACGTTCACCGCAACCGTGATGTCGTGGCCTTCGAGCTGCCACTGGCGAGCGGACTCGCAGGCCGATTCCAGGATCAGCCGCCCGATGCGGTGGATCATGCCGGTCTGCTCCGCAACCGGGATGAAGGCGGCCGGCGAAATGACCTTGCCATTCGGCCTGTGCCAGCGGGCCAGCGCCTCGGCTCCGACGATCCGCCCGGTGCTGAGGTCGATCTTCGGCTGGAAAACAGCGCGGAACTCGCGCCGCTCGATCGCCTCGCGCAACTCGGTCTCGAAACGGTAACGCCCCTGCTCGATCCGGGTCATCCGGGGTGAGAAGAAACGGAAGCCCGAACCGGTCTCCGAGCGCGCCACCCGCAAGGCGAGCTTGGCCGCCTGGTGAAGCGTGGCGGGCGTATCGCCGTCCTCCGGCGCAAGCGCCAGCCCGCCCGACAGCGCCAGCGTGATCGGTTTGCCACGGATCGTGACCGGCTCGGCGAACGCCGCGCGCAAACCGCGGACAATGGCGATGACATGATCGCGGCTGATGGCATGCGGCAGGAACAGGACGAACCGGTCAGAGGACAGCGAGGCCAGCATCCCGCCTTCCAGTGCCGCGGAGGCCGGCGCGGGTATGTCCTTCAGGGCCGCTTCGAGCCGGTATGAGGCTGCTCTCAGCAACGCGTCGCTGCCCCCGCCAAAGCGCTCGGCAGCGCGCGCGAACTGGTCGATATCGAGCAGGATGAAAGCGGCCGGCTCCTCGAAGCAGGCCTGCGGCAGTTCCGCGCTAATGAAGCGTGTGAGCGCGATCTCATTCGGCAATCCGGTGACCGGCTCGCAATAGGCGATCGTACGCAGCTCCGAATTCTCCCGGCGCAGCCGCCGGACAGTGCGCACCGCCATTGCGCGCAGCCGCCTGAGTTCCGGGAACTGAAGGTCGTCTGCAACGTCCTCGTTGCCGCCGCGGGTCAGGGCCATCTGGCCGGAAAACCGTTCGATCGCGTTTTGCAGCGGCTTGGCGGCCAGATAGCTGGCCGTAAAGGTGGTCAGGAGGGTGAAGACCAGGATAATTGCCATGACCCAGACCGGGATCGACAGGCCCACCGGGTCACCATGCCGCACGACACGGTAGGTGACCTCGACCACGATCACGGCCGAGAACAGGACCAGCGCCAGCAGCGTCATGGCGGCCGCCGCAAAGACGGGGATCGTTGTGTGGCCGGTTAACCGGGCAATGACGGTTTTTTGTTTCACATCAGGATGCCCAACAGCCCGAACGGGTTAGATTCGTCAGAAAGTGAGCAGAATATACTTATCAATCTGCTAAGGAGATGGCCCTCGCTGTAATCATGGCGGGCAAAATCACAATGGAAACAGTCATGTCGCGTACCGCCACCATCGACCGCAAGACCAAGGAAACCGAGATTTCGGTCAGTCTCGACCTCGACGGCCGCGGCCAGTCGGACATCGCCACGGGAATCGGCTTTTTCGACCATATGCTCGACAGCCTCTCGCGACACTCGCTGATGGACCTTAAAGTCCGCTGCAAGGGCGATACCCATATCGACTTCCACCACTCGGTCGAAGACACCGGAATCGTCATCGGTCAGGCGATTGCAAAAGCCCTCGGCGATTTTGCCGGCATCGCCCGCTTCGGCCATGCCTATATCCCGATGGACGAGACACTGACGCGCGCCTCGATCGACCTGTGCAAGCGGCCCTATCTGATCTGGAAGGTGGCGTTCCACCGCGACAAGATCGGCGAGATGGATACCGAACTCTTCAAGGAGTTTTTCCATGCCCTTGCCGGCAATGGCGGCATGTGCCTGCACATCGAGAATCTCTATGGCCAGAACAACCACCACATCGCCGAGAGCTGCTTCAAGGCGACCGCCCGCGCCCTGCGCACCGCTATCGCCATTGATCCGCGTCTCGGCGGCAAGCCGGCCAGCACCAAGGGCAGCCTCTGACGGCCGGGGGGCTCAGTTCCCGATCGTGCTACTCAGCGCGAGATCCCGGAATTCGCCCGTGATTTCGACCACGAAGTCTTCATCCTGGATCTTCTGCGCTGTGTAACGGAAATCCCCGCTCAGCCTGTCACCCGTTCGCGTGAGGCGTATTTCGCTCGGTTCGAGGACCGTGAAGAAGCTGTTGCGGCCCTCTTCGCGGTGGACGAAAACCGCGCCGACATTCTCGGGCTCGCCTTCCAGGAATTGGAGAGAGTCAACGATCCGGTGCGCCCCGCTTGCGATGTCCGGAGGGAAATACAGCATGGCCGTGGCGCGCGGCTCGCCGCGCGCGCCTTCGATCAGCTGGATGGAGTAGAAAGCCGGCCCGTCATCGGTGACGGTGTATCCGTCCTCTGCAAAGCCGGCCACGGTCACGCGCACCGCGCTGGCATTGATGTCGGCCGCGCCGCTGACCCGGAAGTTCACCCCCTCGCGGGCGCTGCCCACTTCGCGTTCGGTGAGGCTCAGGCGCGGGCTGCCGTCTGCGCCTGGGCTGGCGCCATCCCCGCAGGCGGCGAGCAGGCCCACCATCATCATCGCCAAAGGCCCTGATTTCAGTATCCGCATGCGCTCCTCCCTATCTTGACCCCTGACCCTAGGTCATTTTCTTGACAAAGGCGTGACGGCCGCAGCGGACCCCATTTAAGGCGAAACGGGCGCGATACGCGAACGGCCCTCCAGAACCGTGTCGAGCCAGATCCCGTCTTCCGGGGCGGCGCTCAGATACCAGTCGAGACCGGGCACATAAACCGCTCCCTCCCCCACCGGATAGGCCGTGTAGGAACGTCCCGTCGCCATAAGCAGGCTTCGCGGCCCCGGCCCCTCGGCGAGATCGATCCGCTCGCCTGATGGCAAGGCGAACCTGCCGGATGGCAGCGTTGCGCCGGGCGGTGGCAGAGCAGGGTCAACCGGCCGCCCCTCCGCGATCGCGATCAGCGCACGGGGCAGCGCGGTCTGTGCGGACGGCGGCAGGCCGGCATTGCTGACATAGGCGACTGTAATACCGCGCGGCCCGTCCCAATAGGCGAAGCTGTCAAAGCCCTGATGATGGCCGCGATAATGGCATCGTTCCGCCCGGTTATCGCAATACCAATTGCCGAGCGTCAGTCCGGCCTTGTCCGGCCCGGCCGGCGTCAGCGCGAGGCGGCGCGCCGCCTCCGGAACAAGGCCCGACGCCGGTAGCCAGGCCCGCGCAAAGGCGCCGGTATCCGCTGCCGTCAGCCAGATATTGCTGCCGCCGTGAAAGCCCTCATTGTCGAACGCATCGAGCAGCTCCGGCCCATCCGGGCCCTGGCGAAAGCCGCGGGTGCGCCGTCCCCGCCAATCGGTAAAGCGGGCAGGCCGCAGGAATGCGCCGCGCATGCCCGCCGGCGCAAACAGGCGGCTCTCCATCACCTCTGCCAAGGGCGCCCCAGCCGCCGTCTCGATCACGGCGGCAGCAATGTCATAGCAGAGGTTGCAATAGATGAAGGTCTCCGCCTCCGGCGCCGCCCGCCTGTCTTCCGGAGGCAGCGACGCGAGCAAGTCGCGTGTCGTCACTGGCGCGCCGCTTTCCATCAGCTCCGGGAAGGCCTCATAGCCGGGAAGCGCAGCAGAATGATCCAGCAGCGTGCGGAGCGTGACATCCGGATACGGAGACTCCGGCAAGGTCGCCCGCACCGGCGCGTCGAGCGTGAGGGTCCCCTCCGCCACCAGCGACAAGGCGAGCAGGGCCGTCATCGGCTTGGCAAGCGAGCCCCCATCGCTGGCCGTGGTGGTGGTGAACGGGGCCTCACCGTCTGCCGTGCCAAAGGCCGCCGAATAGAGGATCCGTCCCTCCAGGCTGATCTCCACTGCACCGCTGAAACCGGCCGTCTCGACAAAGCCCCGCATGACCCGGCCCGCTTCGGCGGCGGCCGGATCCGGCGCGCCCGGCGCCTGTCCGCAGGCCGCCGCCATCAGGCTCGCCGCCAGAAGCATGGCCGAAGCGCGGGTGTCCGTCATTGACGCCTCCATCATCCGGACCGGACCTTACTCTGGCGGCCCGCAATTGCCATGGCCCCCTGCCCCCGCTAAGGGCGCAGCCATGACGCGCGTCGCCCTTATCGATTACGGCTCCGGCAACCTTCACTCCGCGGCCCGCGCACTGGCCGAAGCCGGCGGCGCGCAGGCGGATATCCGGATCACGGCTGATCCGGCCGAGGTCGCCGCAGCCGATCGCATCGTCCTTCCCGGCGTCGGGCACTTTGCCGATTGCGCCGGCGCCCTCCGCGCGATCCCCGGCATGGTGGAGGCGCTGGAGGCAGCCGTCCTGCACGCGGCGCGCCCGTTTCTCGGCATCTGCGTCGGCATGCAGCTGATGGCGGATATCGGCCTGGAGGATGGCGAGACGCGCGGGCTCGGCTGGATCCATGGGGTCGTCGAGCCGCTCAAGGCGGCGCCCGGCCTTCCCGTGCCGCATGTCGGCTGGAACGCGCTGCTTCCGACACATGGCCATCCCCTGCTCGAGGGGCTCGGGCCCGAGCCGCATGCCTATTTCACCCATTCCTATGTGTTCAGCCCGGAGGAAGCGGGCCATATCGCGGCGGCCTGCGACTATGGCGGGCCCTTCGCCGCAGCCATCGCGCGGGACAATCTATTCGGCACCCAGTTTCACCCCGAAAAGAGCCAGCGCGTGGGCCTCACCCTGCTCGCCAATTTCCTCGCCTGGCGCCCATGACCTTCACCCTCTACCCCGCCATCGACCTGAAAGACGGCGCCTGCGTCCGCCTCCTGCGCGGCGAGATGGATCAGGCGACCGTGTTCAACACCGATCCCGGCGCGCAGGCTCGCGCGTTCCACGAAATGGGATTCAGCCACCTTCATGTTGTCGACCTCAACGGCGCCTTCGCCGGCACGCCCGTCAACCGCGCGGCGGTCGAGAGCATCCTCCGGTCCACCCCCGCCCCGGTCCAGCTTGGCGGCGGCATCCGCACGCGGGCACAGATCGACGCCTGGCTGGAGGCCGGCATCGCCCGCGTCATCCTCGGCACCATTGCCCTGCGCGACCCGGAGCTGGTGAAAGCCTCGGCCCGCGCCCTGCCGGGGCGCATCGTGGTCGGCATCGACGCGAAGGATGGCAGGGTCGCGGTGGAGGGCTGGGCCGAGACCAGCGACATGCAGGCGAGCGAGCTGGCGAAAGCCTTTGAAGGCTGCGGGGTGGCCGCCATCGTCGCCACCGATATCGGCCGGGACGGGCTCAAGACCGGTGTCAATGTTCCGTTTACGGCAGAGCTTGCAAATACCGTCTCCATCCCCGTCATCGCCTCGGGCGGCGTGCGCGACGTGGACGACATCCGCTCCCTGAAGGCTTCCGGCGCGCCCATCGCAGGCGCGATCCTTGGCCGCGCCCTTTATGACGGGGACATTGATGCCAGCGAGGCGCTGGCGGCAGCGCTCCGCTGAGGATCAACAGGCCGGCAAGCCCCGATCGCCCTACTGGTGGGCCGGGTCAAACTCTTCGAACCATTTTCGCAGCATCAGGCTGGTACGCAGATAGTTCGAGGGGATTGATGTCGTCCCGTGCGCCTCGCCATTCACGGGCACAAGCTTCGTCGGCACGCCGCGCAGCTTCAGGGCCGCGAAATACTGCTCGGCCTCGCCCAGCGGGGTGCGCAGGTCTTCCGTACCCGTCATCAGGAGGGTCGGGGTCGAGACATTACCGACATGCATGAGCGTCGAATGGGCGAGCCAGGGCTCCGGATTTTCCCAGAAGGGCTCATCGAAGAAGGTGAACAGCCAGGCGACCACATCCGTCGTGCCCGCCATGCCGATCCAGTTGACTACCGGGCAGAGCGCCGCAGCCGCCTTGAACCGGTCGGTCTGGCCGATCACCCAGGTTGTCAGCACACCCCCGCCGGAGCAGCCGGTGACGAACAGCCGGTCGGGGTCCGCAATGCCGCGATCGATAAGCAGGTCCACGCCCGCCATCAGGTCGGCATAGTCTACAGGACCGGGATAACGCCCGGCTATGGCATTGGCGAAATCGGCGCCATACCCGGTCGAGCCGCGCGGATTGGTGTAGAGCACGACATAGCCGCTGGCGGCGAATTCCTGATAGGTGAAGTTGAAGCCGACATTATACATTGCGTTCGGCCCGCCATGGATTTCCAGCAGGAGCGGATATGTCTTTCCGGGCTCATAGTCCGGAGGATAGACGATCCAGCCCTGCACGCGGGCGGTTTCGCCGGTCTCGGCGGTGGCCTCATACCAGACCTCCTCGACCTGGCCGAGCCGCTTGCCTTCAAGTAGGTCGGAATTGACGTCCACGACCGTCTGGAGCGCCGCCCGACGGTCGAGATTGCTGATCAGTGTCACCGTGCCGGGTGTCGCCGGATCGCTGCGCACCGTTGCCGCGATGCCATTATTGGAAAGGCTGGAGAAGGAGAGGACGTGCTGGCCGCTGGTCACGTCGCGCAGCGTGCCGCGCATGTCGACACTGTGCAGGTTGCGGCTGCCCTCCTTGTCCATGGTGAAATAGACCGCGCCGGAATTGGCGGCCCAGCGCATGCTGCCCGGACTGTCCGGCAGGCCGGTCAGAAGCCGGGTGGCCGCGCCGCCGGTCGCAGGCGCCACATACAGATCGGAAACATGATAGAGTGTCTCATGGGCCGGATAGCCGGTGAAGGCGATGCGCCGGCCATCTGGCGACCAGGCCGGCTCGGTATAGGTACCCCGGCCGCTTGTCAGCGTGGTCATGCTCGCGCTGGCGACATCAATGATATTGATATGGCTCTCGAACCAATGCGGCGGTTCAACCGGCTTGCCGGGACCGTCAATGGCGATACGCGTGCCATCCGGGGACCAGGAAATCCGCGCCGGGAAAGCGATCACGCCGATCCGGCGGTGGCCGACATTCCAGTTGCCCGAAGTGAGCTGGCGTGCCGTGCCGCCATCGGCGCGCACGACGAACAGGTGGTCATAGCCGACATTGGTATAGCCCACGCGGTCCTGCCGGTAGTGAAGGTCCTCGATGATGACCGGGTCTTCGGTCCATTTCGCCCCTTCCGGGCGGGCAGGCAGGGTGATCTTCCAGTCGGAGGCCTGTTTGACGCGCGCCACGAAGGCGATCGAGCGTCCATCCGGCGCCCAGGCCAGCGAGCTCGGCACATGGTCGATATTGGTGACCTGCGAGACCGAGCCTTCCGGATCCATGAACCGCACGAAGATCTGCGGGCGCCCATCTGCGCCGGGCCGGACAAAGGCGATCCGTGTGCTGTCCGGGGACCAGACGGCGCTGCTGCCTTCCATCAGCTGGCGATGGCGCGTGCCATCGGCATTCACGATCCACAGCGTCGAGACGACCTTGTCATTGATCCGGTCGATATGCTGGCGGGTGTAGATCACCTGCCGGCCGTCGGGCGAGATCTGCGGGTTGCGGGCCCATTCATAATCGAAATAGTCGGTCAGTTGCAGTGTGTCAGGCCGGTCCTGTTGCGCCAGCGCCGGACCGGCGAGGAGAACGCAGGCGGCCGCGATCAGGCCGATAAGGAATTTCATGAGACGAGCCCTCCCAGGGATTTTGCCAAAGGGGAGCTTACTTCCGCTGGGCTGTCAACGCTGCGCGCACCTGGCTGCGCCCCTGCCCCTGCGGCAAGGCGGCGTATGCTTTTTCCTGTCAGGCAAGCTCCTCAACCCGCCGGCTGAGTACTGCCTGGCACTTTGATCCGTTCACATCGGGCGGCGTGCGCGACGTGGACGACATCCGGGCCCTGAAGGCTTCCGGCGCCGCTATTGCAGGCGCAATCCTCGGCCGCGCGCTGTATGACGGGGATATTGTGGCAAGCGAGGCGCTTGCAGCCGTGCTCCTCTAGAAGACACCGAACCCGCGGACGGCCGCGTAGGGTGGGATAAGCGAAGCGCATCCCACCATCCACACGTCGCAACGCTTAGGGTGGCTTAAGGCTTCGCCTGACCCACCCTACAGGTCCTGATCCGGCGCGGGCTGGTGCTTCGGGGCTTTCTGGGTCCCGGACAACCGCTTCGCGGTTTCCGGGATGACGCCCCCCTTGCCTACCGTTTCGTGGACAACGGCGTACGCAGCATTCGCCGTGTGCGGAGGGCATGGGCGAGGTCGCTCTCGGGCGTGTCCGGCACGTCCTCCTTCGTCTCGAGCGGCGTCAGGCGTGCGGCCGCGCGGATCACGGCGGTGTCCGCGTTCTGAAGGGCTTCGGCGGCGCAGCGGGTGCGGTTGATAAGGCGCATGGTGTCCAGTCTCCCTGTCAGTTTCGGCATG
>DAIRTA010000075.1:0-9453 GCA_036804125.1 Hyphomonas sp. | reverse complement strand
CCGCCCTGAAAGCCCAGCGGATTATCCTTTCGAGGAGCGGCGGAAATGGGGGATTCGGCGCGGCGTATCCGCGAGGGGCGGTTTCCGGGATGACGGGGGGCGGATTCGCTAGCTCACCTCGCGCGGGGGCTTCAGGCGGCGCTTGGTCTGGTGTGCCTCGACCTTCTCTCCACTGACGGTCTGGCCGCGCATATAGTGGCGCTGCCAGCGCTCGCGCACGGCGCTTTCCTCGAAATTCTCGAGCCGCTGGTTGAAATCTTCCCGGCTCTGGTGCCAGGCCTCGAATTCCTTCAGGAGTTCGGGATTGGATTTGAGCAGCTTGCGCTCAGGCTCGATCTCCTCAAGGCGCTTGTGCTCCATCAGGGTGATGAAGGCGAAGGGATCGCCCTTGCGGAAGACGACCTCGCCGGGCCGGGTCATCTGCCAGTTCATGGTGAACGGAAAGGGCAGCCAGTCGGTCTCAACGAGGCCGGTGAGCGGGGCGATGCCATTCTTCGGCCAGTTGGGCGGGCCGGTGACCCAGATGCCCCAGCCCGGCGGGGTGCGGAACAGGTGGCCGGTATGGAAGGTGACGATGCCGCGCATGAAATGCGAATCGGCAAAGCTGGGGATCGCCGCCGGGTCGCCGGTCGTCAGGAAACGGATGTCTTCCTTGTTGAGCCCGCCGGTCCACTGGATCTTGATGTCCATCGGGCAGAGGATTTCCCAGCCGGTGGAGTTCGCCATGGTCAGCGGCAGGCAGCGATAGGGGTGGCGGTCGGTGAAGGCGTCCATCCAGGCGCGATCCGGCCGGCCGGGCACGATCTCCGGGGCTGCCTCATAAATCTTGTAGCATTCAAGGCGCATCAGGCGGCCCTCTCATGGCTTGACGGACCGGGCAAGTCTTGGCCAAAGGCCGCGATGGCCGCAACCCCCGACGATCTTTTTGCCGCTCTCGATGCGCTTGGTATCGTACATCGCACGGTCTGGCACGAGGCGATGTTCACGGTCGAGCAATCAGCCGCGCTGAAAGTGGACATGCCGGGGGCGCATACGAAAAACCTGTTCCTGAAAGATGCGAACGGCGCGCTCGTGCTGATCGCGGCGGAGGCCCACAATACGCTGCGGCTGAACCAGCTGCACAGGCTGATCGGCACGAAACGGCTGTCCTTCGGGCCAGCGGAACGCATGCAGGAGGTGCTGGGCGTATCACCGGGATCGGTGACGGCTTTCGCGCTGATGAATGACCGGGCGGGCACGGTGCGCTTCATCGTGGACGCTGTGCTGGCCGCCGCGGACATCGTGAATTTCCATCCGCTGGTCAATACCGGGACGACGGCGATCAGCCAGGCCGATTTCCGGCGCTTCGTGGCGGCGACGGGGCATGGGTTTGAGGTGGTGGATTTTTCGTCGCTCTGAACTGTCATCCCGGCCAGCCCCCGGACTTTATCCGGGGGCTGGCCGGGACCTTGTTGCGGGAAAGAACCTGGAGAAGGTCCCGGGTCATTCGGCCGCTTGTGCGGCCTATGCCCGGGATGACAATTTATGCGGATCAGGCCCGCGCCTTTGCCGTCTCCGGCTTGATGATGCCGCGATTGAGGAGCTCCTCGGCGATCTGCACGGCGTTCAGCGCCGCCCCCTTGCGGAGATTGTCGGAGACGCACCAGAAAGCGAGGGCGTTCTCGGCCGTCGGGTCCTCGCGGATGCGGCTGACATAGGTCGCCCATTCGCCAACGCATTCCTTCGGCGTGATGTAGAGCTCCTCCCCCGGATCATCGATGACCATAAGGCCAGGGCTCTCGCGCAGAAGGGCGCGGCATTCGGCGGCGGTCATCGGGCCGTCGAGCTCGACATGCACGGCTTCGGAATGGCCGACAAAGACCGGCACGCGAACGCAGGTGGCCACGAGTTCGATCGCGGGATCGAGTATCTTCTTGGTCTCGACGCGCATCTTCCACTCTTCCTTGGTGAAGCCGTCTTCCATGAAATCATCGATATGGGGGATCAGGTTGAACGCGATTTCCTTTGGGAAAACCACCGGCTCGGGCTCGTCATTGACGAAGACGCCGCGTGTCTGGTTCCAGAGCTCGTCCATCGCCTCCTTGCCCTTGCCGGAGACCGACTGGTAGGTGGCGACGACAACGCGGCGGACGCCGACCGCGTCATGGATCGGCTTCAGGGCGACGACGAGCTGGGCGGTCGAGCAGTTGGGATTCGCGATGATGCGCTTGGCATGAAAGCCGGTGACGGCCTCGGCATTCACTTCCGGCACGACGAGGGGCACATCGGGGTCCATCCGCCAGGCGGAGGAATTGTCGATGGTAATCGCCCCGGCCGCGGCAATCTTCGGCGCCCAGACTTTCGAGACACTGCCGCCGGCCGACATCAGGACGATATCGACGCGGCTGAAATCGAACTGTTCAAGGTCATGGCATTTCAGCGTGCGGTCGCCATAGGAGACCTCTTTGCCGATCGAGCGGCGCGAGGCGACGGCATAGACCTCATCGGCCGGGAACAGCCGCTCATCGAGGATATTGAGGAGTTCGCGCCCGACATTTCCGGTGGCGCCGACGACGGCGATCCGCGTGCCCATGAACCTGTCTCCTGTCCTTACCGGCTGGCTTATGGCGCAGGCCGGGGAAAAGCGAAAGCCCGGTTGCGCCGTGAGGCCGCATCAGGCAGTAGATCAGGCAGCTTTCAGGGAGCCCGCGGGCCGTGCAGGAAGACCTCATCCGCCGCTATGTCTCCAGCTATAATGACCGTGACATCGACACGATGCTGGAATGTGTCACCGATGATGTCGTGTTCGAGAACATTTCCAATTCCGGCCAGTCGATGCGCCTCGACGGCAAGACGATGATGCGCCAGGTGGCCGAGCTGTCGGGCAATGCCTTCACCTATCGCCGCCAGCGCCTGATCAGCCTGATCGTGTCCAGCGGCAAGGCGGCGGCCGAGATCGAGTTCGAGGGCCGCGCGGCGGTGGACCTGCCGAACGGCGTCAAGGCGGGCGAGACGATGCGGGTGCGCGGGGCGAGCTTTTTCGAGTTCCGCGGGCCCCTGCTCTGCCGGATTGCGGATTACAGCTAGGCGCTCGCCTTCATGGCCGGCCGCCTCAGAACCGCCGCGTCATCACGATGAACTGGCCGGGGCCATCCCAGAGATCGGCCTCCTGCTGGCTGTCCAGCGAAAAGCCAAAGCCGCGGTAGAGCGCCATCGAGCTGTCGAGGCCATCGGTGGTTTCGAGATAAACCTCCCGCCAGCCCTGGGCGGCGGCATAGTCCAGCGCGGCCTGCACGAGGGCCCTGCCGAGCCCGGCGCCGCGCGCCTCGGGCAGGATAACGACCCAGCGCAGCTGTCCGCGTGCCCCGCGGTCGATCATCGCCGCGCAGCCGAGCGCCTCGCCCCCGCGTTCGGCAAACCAGACCCGGCTGGCATGGCCCGACCGGTCGAGGCCCGCTTCGTCGACGGTTTCGCGCACATAGACAGGAAAAGCACCGCCGAAACGGGCGCCCTCAGAAGCATAGCCGCGCCTATGAAGCGAAACGATAAGCTCCGCATCACCGGGACGCCAGCGATCCCGGAGGATAACATCCGTAGGCCGCGCCGCGCCCGGCGGGCCAATCCTGCGTGACATATTTGTCCGGCCTGCCCGAAATCCGTAGCAATATTGACGTTCTATGACAGGTTTTGCTTTTTTGGCGCCGCTGTCGGAGCTAGCTTCACCTCCTTGAGTGCGTTCCGTCAATCCGGAAAACCGGAGCGGGCGTGCCAAAAAGGAGGAAGTCATGAGAAGCCCCATCTTTACCGGTGCATCCGCACTGGTTCTGGCCATGCTGATGCTGGCGCCCGTTGCTGCCGCGCAGACCAGCGGCGAGGAAGACACCGAAGCCCGGCAGAAGACCATCATCGTCACCGCCACCAAGCGAGACCAGACGATCCAGGACGTTCCGTTCTCGATCAATGCGCAGACAGCCGAGGATATCGCGCGATCCGGCGCCGGAAACCTGGAGGAGGTCGCGCGCTCCGTCGCCGGCCTGTCGATCCAGAACCTTGGCCCCGGCCAGAGCCAGGTCGCCGTACGCGGTGTTTCGGCCGGCCAGATCGTCCGCGACCAGCCCGGCGTAAAAGAGCAGGTCGGCGTGTATCTCGACGAGTCGGTGATCTCGCTATCGCTGTTCACCCCGGATATCGATCTTTACGATCTCAACCGGATCGAAACGCTGCGCGGCCCGCAAGGCACATTGTTCGGGTCCGGGTCTGTCGGTGGCACAGTGCGCTATATCACCAACCAGCCGCTGATCGGCGTGCAGGAAGGATCGCTGGAAGCCAATCTCAACACGATCGAGGATGGCGGCGCAGGCGGCCATATCAAGGGCATGTTCAATGCCCCGCTGGGCGATAACGCCGCCCTGCGCGCGGTCGGCTACCATACCGAATATGGCGGCTGGATCGATGCGGTCGGCCCCGCAGCGGGATCGGATGTCAATTCCGGAAACCGGACGGGCGGGCGCGTTGCGCTCACCTTCCAGCCGACCGGCACGCTGACCCTGACGCCGCGCCTTCTCTATCAGGAAATCGAATCCGACGGCTTCAACCGGGCCGAGGCCTTCAACTGGCTCTCTGGCGGGGTCGGCCTGCCGAGCGATACGCAGTATCTCCTCAGGAGGGAGGCCTTCAAGGACGAGACCCTGATCGCCGACCTGACGGCATCGCTGGAGCTTGACGGCCTGACCGTCACGTCGGTCACAAGCTTTATCGACCGCGATATTCTCGTGAGCCGGGATGCGAGCGCGCTGACGCACTCCGTGTCCCAGGACCTCGGTTATGACCCGGCCGTCTATGCCATCCCGTCGAACCTGCGCGACACGACGAAATATGAGAGCTTCACGCAGGAAATCCGCATCGGGTCGAACACGGACGGGCCGCTACAATGGGTCGCCGGTGTCTTCTATTCGGACAATGACCGCGTCTATGCCCAGCGCCTGCCGACACCGGGCTATGACGCGTTCACTGATGCCGCCCTTGGCGCGGGCACATCGGCGGCCGTCGCCAATGGCTTCGGGCCGGATTCGCCGTTCAATTCGGACCTCTCCTACTCGCTCACGCAATGGGCGGTGTTCGGCGAGGCAAGCTATGAGCTGACCGACCGGTTCACCGTAACGGCGGGAGGACGTTACTACGACTTCGAGGAGGACCGCACGATCTCGTCCGGCGGCCTGTTCGCCAATGGCGACTCGAATGTCATGGATACTACGTCTTCGGACGGTTTCTCCCCGCGCGTTCTGCTCACCTACAAGGCGACCGATGCCATCACGCTCAACGCCCAGGCCAGCCAAGGCTTCCGCCTTGGCGGCGTCAATGACCCGCTGAACGTGCCGCTCTGCACGCCGCAGGACGAGGCAATCTTCGGCGGCTTCCAGAGCTATGGCGACGAAACGCTGTGGAACTATGAAGCCGGTCTGAAGGCGCTGACGGGAACGGTCTCGTTCAATGCCGCGGTGTTCTACACTGACATCGAAGACCTCCAGGTGACGCTGGATGCGGGCTCGTGCTCGTCACGGATCGTGTTCAATGTCGACAAGGCGCATACCGCCGGGATCGAAGCGGAACTGGGCTGGAGCCCGCTTCCGGGCCTCGACCTGACCTTTGCGGCGAGCGTGCTGGAAGCGAAGTTCGACTCCACGGTCCGCGACGGGGCGGGCAATGTCATTGGCGGCATCCAGGACGGCAATCGCCTGCCTTCCGTGCCCGAGCTCCAGCTTGCGGCGGCAGGCACCTATCGCTGGTCACCGGGCTGGGTGAACGCCGATGCCTTCGTCTCCGGCTCTGTTCAACATATCGGCGATCGCTTTACGCAGCCGAGCGACCAGCTGCCGACCCAGGGCCTGCCGGGCGCGACGGGCCTTGCCCTGGGCGCCCTGACGGGACTCGAGAATCCAAGGACCCTCGTGAACCTGAACCTTGATTCCTACACGACGCTGAACCTCAGCACAGGCCTCGAATTCGATACCTGGTCGGTGACGGTCTATGTGAACAATGTCACTGATGAGGATGCGGCGTTGTCGTTCGACCGCGAGCGCGGCGGACGGGCGCGCCTTGGATTCCATGTCAACCAGCCGCGCACCTTTGGAGTCACCCTGCGCAAATCTTTCTGATCTGCGCACAGAGGATTATTTCAGGCGCCCCCGCCGCCAGCGGCGGGGGTTCGCTTTCTACAGCGCCGCAATGATCGCGTCGGTCATTTCGCTCGTCGTAAGGCTGCCGCCGAGGTCGCGGGTGCGCGCGCCGCGCTCAAGGGCGCGGCCGACCGCGGCGAACAGCGCATCGGCGGCCTTCTCGCGGCCCAGCGACCAGCGTAGCGCCATTTCCAGCGACAGGATCGCGGCGCACGGATTGGCGATGCCCTGGCCGGCGATGTCCGGGGCCGAGCCGTGCACGGGCTCGAACAGGCCGGGCCGTCCGGGCGCGCCGAGCGAGGCGGATGGCAGCATGCCGATCGAGCCGGTGAGCATGGCGGCAGCGTCCGACAACAGGTCGCCAAAGAGGTTGTCAGCCAGGATGACGTCGAACTGGGTGGGGGCGCGCACGAGCTCCATGGCGCAGGCATCGGCATACATGTGGCTGAGCGCGACGCCGGCGCCGAACTCGGCATGGGCGAGGGTGACTTCCTGGCGCCAGAACAGGCCGGATTCCATGACATTGGCCTTGTCCACCGAACAGACCCGGCCGCTGCGCCCGCGGGCGATATCGAAGGCCGCGCGGGCGACACGCTCGATCTCGGGATGGGTATAGACGGCCGTATCATAGCCGCGGCGGATGCCATGGGTCTCGTCGATGCCGCGCGGCGTGCCGAAATAGACCCCGCCGGTCAGCTCGCGGACGATCATGATGTCGAGGCCTGCGATATGCTCGCGCTTCAGGCTGGAGGCCTCGACAAGCGCCGGAAAACAGAAGGCGGGGCGGAGGTTGGCGAAAACGTCGAGCCCCTTGCGCAGGGCGAGCAGGCCCGCCTCGGGACGCAGGTCGCGGGCCGTGCCGGCCCATTTCGGCCCGCCGACCGCGCCCAGGAGGACGGCGTCAGCGCGCCGCGCACGCTCCAGCGCGTCCTCGGTCAATGGCGTCCCGTGGGCATCAAGCGAAGCGCCGCCGACAAGGTCTTCCTCGATGATGAGGTCCGGGGCGACGATTCCCGCAACCCGCCGGGCCTCGGCGATGACTTCCTGTCCGATCCCGTCGCCGGGCAGGAGGAGGAGGGTGTGTTTCATGCCATCTCCCTGAGCGTGAGCGGCGCTTTAGCGGCGGAAAGACGGCATGCGAAGGGGGGTCAGCGCTCAGCGCCTTCCGCCTCGTTCTCGGGCTCTGCCGCCTCGGGCTCGGGAGGCGGCTCGGCCGGGGGGTCGGGCAGGCGCACGCCGCGCACCTCGGGCCGCAGGCCGAACGGGTCCGGATGGCAGGCCGGCAGGGTGAGGATAGCTGCCAGAAGGATCGCGAAACGCAGGTTATTGGCCGTCATGCTGGAATCTCCGGTCTCAGGGTTGGCCTCAGGCAAGCCAGGGATGGGTCAGCCGCCGGCGCTCTTCATACGCCGAAATGGCGTCTCCGGCGACCAGCGTCTCGCCGATCTCATCGAGGCCGGCGATGAGATTCGCCTTGCGGCCCGGATCGATATCGAACCGGTGGACGGCGCCAGACGGCGTCGTGACGGTCTGGGCCGCCAGATCGATGGTGAACAGGTGATTGGCGCCGCCGGCCTCCCCGGCCAGCGCCTCACAGGCTTCAACCGGCAGGACGACCGGCAGGATGCCGTTCTTGAAACAGTTATTATGGAAGATGTCGGCGAAGGACGGGGCGATCACGCAGGTGATGCCCTGGTCGAGCAGCGCCCAGGGGGCATGCTCGCGCGACGAGCCGCAGCCGAAATTCTCGCCCGCGATCAGTATCCCGGCTCGGGCGAATTGCGGGCGGTTGAGCACGAAATCCGGATCGGGCGAGCCATCCGGCCGGGTCTTGAGCTCATGGAAGAGGCCGCGCGCGAGGCCGGTGCGCCCGGTCGTCTTCAGGAATTGTTTCGGAATGATCCTGTCGGTGTCGACATTCGGCATCAGCCGGCCCTTGTCGGTCAGGGGGGCGGCAATCGCGGTCAGGGTCGTGAACGGCTTCATGGCGGCAGCCTAGCCTGTCGCATTGGCGATGAACAGGGTCGGCACGCCAAGGGCGCCGCTGCGCACGGTGAAGACCTGGCTGCCGGGCTTGCGGCCGGGGCGAACCTCGGAGAGGTCAAGCCCGGCGGCGGCGAGACGGGCATGGGCGGCGGCGATATCACGCACGGCCCAGGTCAGGCCCCAGACCGTGTCGGCCCGGCTCGGGTCTTCGGGCTCGTCCAGGCGCCGGGCGATCTCGATGGTCAGCCCGCCGGTGCGGAAGAAGATCAGGCGCACGCCCCAGTCGGGGTTCGTGCGGTCGAGCGCGAGGCGAAGGCCAAGGCGGGCGCCATAGAGCGCCAGCGCCCGGTCGGGCGCGGCGGTGTTGATGACGGCATGGTCGAGGCTGTGGACGGCATCGGCGCTGGCGGGCCGGGGCGTCAGGGCGCCCTCGCCCGGCTGGATGATGAAGAGTTTGACGCCGCCGGTGTTTTCATCCGGGAGGCGGAAATGCTGCCAGCGGCGGGCGTCGCCGGTTTCGGCGTGGCGGGATTGGCCTTCGATGATCTCGCTGGGCGCAAGGCCGCGGCGGGTGAAACTGGCGTGATCCTCGTGAATGGCGTCGCTGGCGAAGGCGAGGGTGGTGAGGCCGGGGCCGCCGGCTTTGAGAAGTTCGCCAATACGACTGGACAGCGGGCCCTCGCCCGACGGGGCCAGCAGTTCGAGCGCGGTGTTGCCGAGCTGGAAAAGCGCCGAGGCGCCGCCATGCTCATGCTCGGCGCGCCAGACGGACGGCTGGCCAAGCAGCGTTTCATAAGTGGCGATTCCGGCGCCGATCTCCGGGCAGATGAGGACGAGATGGTCGAGGCCTGTGATCATGCGAGCTTGACGCTGGATTGGGGGAGGCAGTCCAGCGGGCCGCGGAAGCCGGGGAGCGCCTCGACGCGCGCCATCCATTTGCGGACATGGCCGAAGGGCTGGAGATCGATCTGCGCCTGGCCCGCATAGGTGACGATACCGTAGATATCGAGGTCTGCGATCGTGGCGCCGCCGCCGACGAGCCAGCCGCTGGCGCCAATGAGGCCGTCGAGTTCCTTCAGCGCGCCGAGGGCGGCCTGGAGGTTGGCTTCGGCGACCTGGTCCGGGAATTTGAAGAAGCCGAGCTTCAGCGCGCGGGTGCGGTAGATGCCGGTGGTCAGCTGGCCGGCGCCCCAGAGCTGCCATTCGCGGGCGCGCAGGCGCTCAGCCCGGTCGCGCCCACCGAACTGGCCGGTCTCATCGGCGAGATAGTCGAGGATGACCGAGGACTGGCAGAGGCAGATATCGGTCTCGT
>DAIRTA010000074.1:0-9478 GCA_036804125.1 Hyphomonas sp. | reverse complement strand
GCGGAGCAAGGGCGGTTGAGATCAGGAGCCCGCGGGTGAGGATGAAACGGCGCAGTTGTGCATCCGTTCTCAGTAGTGTGAGGTTGGACAGGGTAAGTTTCAGGAGGTTGTCGCCATTCTCGGTTTCGCCGGGCGACTCCTTCAAGGTGAGAAAAGCAAGGCCGCCGGCAATCCAGAGGGCTCCGGCAAGGAAGAGGCCAACAGTGACAAGTCCGAGGCGGTCAAACTGGCCGCTTACCAGAAGCGCTCCGAAGGCCAGGACCGCCGCGGCCCCGACTGTATTGGCCGCGCCGGTGACCGTACCGCGTCGGGATTTCGCGACCGTTTTCCCCAGCACATCCTTGTAGGTCACCGAGGCGACCGATCTTGAGACAGCCAGTGCGGCCAGGGCGAGCAATATGGCGATGCCGGCGGCTGTAGCCTCAAGGGTCAGCGCAGCCATGCCGATCGCCAGTGCAGACAGGCCCTGTGCAATCGCGGCCATGGCCCAGGCCCATTTGCGTTTTTCGAGGCGGCGCAGGGCGCCGGCCGTGAAGAGCTGAGGCAGCAGGGCGCCGGCCTCACGGATCGGCACAAGCAGGCCGATGAAAGCTGCCGGTGCGCCCAGTGTGGAGAGCAGCCAGGCCAGAACGAGCTTCGGATCGACAAGCCCATCACCGATCTTGCTGGTCGACAGCGCAATGGCGTGGCGGGAAAAGCTTCCCGGCTCCTCGCGGCAGGCCGCGTCGCTGATATCGCGGCAGGCATCATTTGCCTCCTCCCCGGTAAGGAGGCTGAAGAAATCCTTCTCGAGCTTCGAGGTCATGAGGACCGAGATACGGCGTGTGACGAGGAAGTCGACCCGGCGCCTGCGGCAGCTTCGCTCCGGCAGTCTGGCACGCCGCAGGATGTCAGGTCACAGCTTTCCGCATGCGATCAGGGCGGCCCGCAGGCTTCGTCATGCGCGCGCCGGAGCCTCCTGCCTGGGCAGCCGCAGGACCGCTCTCAGCCCGCCCAGCGGGCTTGCGCTGAGCCGGACATCGCCGCCATGCGCCCGCGCCGTGTCGCGCGCCAGAGTCAGCCCCAGCCCGATGCCGGATTCATTCTGGCTTCGCGCGTCGTCAAGTCTGGAGAAGGGCCGGAACGCATCTTCATGGCGGTCGGCCGGGATGCCCGGCCCGTCATCATCAATGACGATCTCGGTCCAGTGCGGCCCGGTGATCAGGGTCACTTCTGCGCGGCCGGCATAGTTGCAGGCGTTTGAAACGAGATTGGCGATGGCGCGCTTCAGCGCGAGCGGGCGGCCGACCATCTGCAATGTCTGCGGTCCGGTATAGGCCAGTGCGGGCTCGGATGCGGCAATGACGGTCTGCAGGGTTGCGGCGAGATCGAACGCCTGCGGCTCTTCTGCCTGCTCGCCCCGTGCGAAGGCCAGATACCCGTCCAGCATCTCGGCCATCTCATCCAGATCACGCCGCGCTGCGCTGGTGTCGCCGGTTTCGGGCATCATGGCGAAGGCGAGTTTCAGCCGGGTCAGCGGCGTGCGCAGGTCATGGCTGACCCCCGCCAGCATCGCCGTGCGCTGCTCGGCAAACGCGGTCAGCCGGTCCTTCATCCCGATCAGGGAGCGCGCCGCATCCCGGACCTCCCGCGCCCCTGATGGCCGGAAATCCGGCAGATCGACCCCGCGCCCGAAGGCCCGCGCGGCCTCGGACAGCCTCAGGATGGAGCGGACCTGCTGATTCAGAAACCCGATCGCGACCGCTACAAGCAGGAGCGAAAAGAAGATCACCCAGACCATGAAGAAGTGCGCGTTGATGACGAAGGCGCGCTTGCGCTCGATATTGATCTCTGCCGTCTCGCCGCCGGCATCGAAGCGCAGGATGAGCCGCCCTTCGCCGGGCAGGAAGCCGGATTCGACCGGTATGCCGAGCATATTCGAAAGCTGGCTGTTGAGCGTGTCTGCATAGGCAAAATCGGTACGCAGGGCTGCCATCTCGGGGGCATCTGCGGCGAGCGAGCAGGTAAACGTCGTGTCAATGAGCCCGGAGATGCGCGCGAGGGCTGCCGGATCATAGTCCGGGTCCGCGCAGACATCCCGTATCAGGTTGGCGTCGCGGGCGATTCCCTGTGCCAGCTTCCGGTTTACCTCGGCGATGTGGCTTGAATAATAGTACCAGGTCATCAGCCCCAGGATCAGGATCACCGGAACGAGAAGCAGAAGCAGGCTTCGGGCGTAAAGTCCGCGCGGGGTAATGTTCCGGAGGCGGAAGCCTTTAGGCATGGTGTCTCAGCCTGTCTCCCGGCGCAGCATGGTGTTGGTTCTATCCGTACGCGCCACACCATAACCGAGCGCGATGAGCTCTGCGCGAATGTCCCCGCCCCAGCGGTGTTGATGACAGTGTTCCAGGATAATGCCGCGGGGCCAGAGCGTGTCCGGCGCGGTCCTGAAGAAGGGCCCCAGCACAGCGTCCTCGAACCCCTCGACATCGATCTTCATGACATCGATATGCCCGGCGCGCCCGTCCCGGACAATGTCGAGGAGCGGGCGCACCGGCACCTTGACCCGCTCTGCGCCGGGCAGGGGATGAAGGGAGGCCTGACCCAGCTGTTCCGGCACGAATAATTCCAGCTCGCCCGGCTCGCGCCCGGCGGCGCAGTTGACCAGATGTGCCATGACACGCCCCTCACGGGCGGGGTTGAGGCTGACGAGGTTTTCCGAAAGCCTTTGGAACAGCAGCGGTATCGGCTCGATTGCGATGATCGTGCCTGTCCGCATAAGCGAGGCGGCGTAGAGCGAGAAGATACCGGCATTCGCCCCGATATCCACGAACACCCCGCCGTCGCGGGGCAGCCAACTGCGGCAGAATGCGAATTCTGCCGGGGCAAAATGCGAAGGGTTCAGGAGGGCTTTCGTTTCAGGGTGATTGCCGCGGGCATACAGCCGGGCGTTCTGTCCGAACAGGCGGACATCCAGCGGGCCGGAAACCTCGGCGCGCAAGATGCCGCTCGCAAGCTTGCGGGCGGCGCCGCGCCCCAGCCATGTGTGGCGCGTCAGGGCGAGCAGGAAACCGATATGCCAGTCCGGGCTATGGGATCCAAAGGGCTGGGTAGGCATTGCCGTCTCTCCGGTCTCTGACAGCGGTTTAATCCGGCCAGGCGGCAGGTGTCACGCGGTTATGCCTGCAAGCCCCGGCGCCGCCCTAGAAGTCGGGCATCAGGCGGTAGCCGACGCCTCGCACGGTCTGCAGGTGGATGGGGTCCCTCGGATCGGGTTCGATCTTGCGCCGCAGGCGCGTCACCTGAACGTCCACGGAGCGTTCAAGTCCGGCCGAAGTCGCCTGCGCCAGGTATTCGCGGCTGACAGGTTCGCCAGCATTCTGGGCCAGGATCGTCAGCAACTGAAGCTCGGTATCGGTCAGCCGGATGCGACCGTCCGGTGATTTCAGCTCCCCGCGCGCGAGATTGAAGACCAGCCCGGAAAGGGCAATTTCCTCCGGCGGGCGTTCGGTCTTGGCGCGCCGCAGGATCGCCCGGCAGCGCAGCGCCAGCTCTTCGGGCTCGAAAGGCTTGGCCAGATAATCATCGGCGCCCTGCCGGAGGCCTTCAATCCGGTCACTTGCCTGGCCGCGCGCGGTCAGCAGCATTACCGGGGTCGCCCGGCTCTCGCCGGCCCGCATGGCGGCCAGCAGTTCCAGCCCGGTCTCGCCGGGCATCATGATGTCGAGGATGGCGAGATCGAAATGAAGCGACCCCAGCAAATGGCGCGCCTGGGCGGCGCCCTGCGCGGCGCTGACACGAAAACCTTTGAGGGTCAGGAAGCGCTGGGTGAGATCCCGGATTCGGTCATCGTCATCGACCAGGAGGATGTGCGCCGGCTCGGTCATGACGGGCTCATCCCGCCAGCGCTTCGAGTACCGACCGCGTGCCCGCCACGGCGTCGGGCCCGGTGGCCCGGAAGGCCAGCCGCAGCCGTTCGCGCAGGGCCACCGCGATGGGCGTGGTCAGCGTCGTTCCGGCATCCGACAGATGTATCTTCCGTCGCCGCCCATCCCGTGCTCCCGGGCTGCGCTCGATCAGCCCGCGCGTATCAAGCTGTCCGATGAGCCGGGCAAAGGTCGGCACCGTCATGCCCAGCCGGTCCCGGATCTCGCCCACGGTGAGGCCGGGCTGATAGCGGACTGCCAGCAGAATCTGCAGTTCCGGCTTGCTGAGCCCTGCCTTTCGCCGCGCTGTTTCGCCGGCTTTTGCCAGTTCCGCCGCGCCAAGCATCAGGAGGGCCGCACTGCGATCCAGCTCCTGATCCATGAGATAGAGGCGGGGGTCGAATGGTCGGGTCAGGTTGACGGGCGCTGGCATAAGGCTGAAATGACCTCCAAAGAACAAGAATTTCAAGCGAGGAGCCGCCTAATGGCCCTGATCCCCTATGATGATCGCGACGGCTATATCTGGATGGATGGCAGTTTCGTGCCCTGGCGCGATGCGAAAGTGCATGTCCTGACCCATGCCCTGCATTATGCCTCTTCGGTTTTCGAGGGCGAGCGGGCCTATGGCGGAAGGATTTTCCGGTCGCGAGACCATTCCGAGCGCCTGCACCGTTCGGCCAGCCTTCTCGGGTTCGACATACCCTTCGGGGTGGATGCGGTTGAGGCGGCCAAGAAGGACGCGCTGGAAAAGTCGGGCCTCGAGAGCGCCTATATCCGGGCCATCGCCTGGCGCGGCTCGGAACAGATGGGGGTCTCGGCCCAGAACAACACGATCCACCTCGCCATCGCTGTCTGGCACTGGGGCGACTATTTTGCCGACAAGATGAAGGGCATCCGCATGACCCATGCGCCCTGGAAGCGCCCTGCGCCGGATACAGCGCCCTGCGAGGCCAAGGCGGCCGGGCTCTACATGATCTGCACGCTGTCGAAGCATGCGGCCGAACGCGAGGGCTATGCCGATGCGCTCATGCTCGACTGGCGGGGCCGGATTGCCGAGGCCACCGGCGCCAATATCTTCTTCGTGCGCGACGGCGTCCTGCACACGCCGACACCGGACTGCTTCCTCAATGGCCTGACCCGTCAGACGGCCATGACCCTTGCCAAGGCCCGCCGGATCGAGATTGTCGAACGTACGATTCTTCCGGACGAATTGCCGACCTTCTCGGAATGCTTCATCACCGGATCGGCCGCCGAGATCACCCCGGTAGCCGAGATCGGCCAGCATCGCTTCAAGCCGGGCGCAATTTCCGAGGCGCTGGTGAACGATTACAGCGCGCTGGTGAACGGCAAGCTCGAGATGGCCCTCTAGAGGCCAGACCTGCGGCATTCCGGCCTGTTCATCGAGGGGATTGGTTTCCCTCCCATAAAATTGCCTCATGCGTCTTCTAGCGCCGGGGCAGAGATGGCCGGTCGCCGCCGCCAGCGTCTCAATTCGCTCATGCGGGCAGGGAAGGGCTAGATTTGATCGAGCTGATTACACAGTCATCTTTTGGAGAGGTCGCGACCCTGCTGGTGCTGGCGGCTGCGGCGGGCCTGGTCGGAATGGTGCTGCGCCAGCCGCTGATCGTCGCTTTCATTGCGGTCGGCCTTGTTGCCGGACCGTCTGTTTTCGACATCGTGCGGTCCGGCGAGAAGATCGAACTCCTCTCGGAGCTCGGGATCGCGATCCTGCTCTTCCTTGTCGGCATGAAGCTCGATGTGAAGCTGATCCGGTCGTTGGGACCGGTATCGCTGATGACGGGTCTCGGGCAGGTCGCGTTTACGTCCATATTCGGGTTTCTGATTGCCCTTGCGCTGGGGATCGATGCCGTCACGGCGCTTTACATTGCCGTGGCGCTGACTTTTTCGAGCACGATCATCATCGTGAAGCTCCTCTCGGACAAGCGCGAGATCAACGCCCTGCATGGCCAGATCGCTCTGGGCTTCCTGATCGTGCAGGATCTCGTGGTTGTGCTGGCGATGATCGTTCTCTCGGCGATTGGCATTGGCTCGGCAGACGGCAATTCAGCGGCCGGAAGCATCCTCATGGTGCTGATCTCAGGGCTTGCCATGGTCGCCTTGGTCGGGGTTTTTGTACGCTACATCGCCAATCCGCTGACGGAACGTCTCGCGCGCGCGCCGGAACTGCTGATCATTTTCGCCATCGCTCTTGCGGCTATGTTTGCGGCGATTGGCGATGTGATCGGGCTCGGCAAGGAGGTCGGAGGGCTGCTTGCGGGCATTGCCCTGGCCTCGACTCCCTTCCGGGAGACGATTGCGGCCCGGATGGGCCCGCTGCGTGATTTCCTGCTCCTGTTCTTCTTCATTGCGCTCGGGAGCGGGCTCGACCTTTCGCTGCTCGGCCTGCAGGTCTGGCCCGCCATCATCTTTTCGGTCTTCGTTCTTGTCGGCAATCCGCTGATCGTGATGCTGATCATGGGCGCTATGGGGTATCGCAAGCGCACAGGGTTCCTCGCCGGACTCACCGTCGCGCAGATCAGCGAATTCTCGCTCATCTTCATCGCCATGGGTGTATCGCTCGGCCATCTCTCGCAGGAAGCCCTGGGACTCGTCACACTGGTCGGGATGATCACGATTGCGGCTTCGACCTACATGATCACCTATTCCCATCAGCTCTATGCCATCTTTGAGCCTGTCCTCGGCCCGTTCGAGCGTAAGGGCGCTCCACGCGAGAGCGGTGACCAGCATGGCTCCGCGCGTCGTGAGTATGATGTGATCGTGTTCGGTCTAGGCCGGTTCGGTACGGCTATCGGGCTTCGCCTGAAGCGGGCCGGCGTCTCCGTGCTGGGCATCGATTTCAATCCCCTGGCCGTGCGCCGCTGGAAGTCTCTTGAGCTGGATGCTATCTATGGCGATGCGACCGACCCGGAATTCATCGCCAACCTTCCGGTTCCGGCGGCAAAATGGGTGGTGTCAGCCGTGCCGGCCCAGCCGACCGGGCTCAGCTACGAGGATGCCGGGATCACGCTTCTTCAAGGCGTGCGCGCGGCCCGTTTCAGCGGCAAGACCGCCATGACAGCGCACAGTGAAAGCGAGCGCGACGAGCTCATCGAGGCCGGCGTCGACCTGATCATCGAGCCTTTCCAGGACGCGGCGGACCGGGCGGTGGATCTCCTGACCGGCGGCGAGCCTACCGACCGTATGGAAATCCCCGATCTCGAAACCGAAGAAAAAGCCCTGCCCTGACCGCCTCGGCCTAACCGGCATGATGGGTGGCCGGATGGCTCCGCGCGGCGCGCTGCGCGGCCATGCGGGCTTCGAGTACGACGGCGAGGCAGGCTGCGATGATAATCGCCGCGCCGGCCCAGACCCGCCAGCCCGGCACTTCGGCAAAGATGGCGTAGCCGAGAAGCGCAGACCAGATCAGCGCCGTATATTCAAACGGCGCAAGCTTCTGGGCCTCTGCGCGCATATAGGCGAGCGTCATCAGCCACCAGATCCCGATGCCGAGGAAGCTGACCAGGATGAGCCAGGGCCAGCCACCGGTTGCCGGAAGCGGGTCTCCGAGAAGCAAGAGGAACGGCAGCAGGAACAAGGCCGGCAGCACATTCATGAAGGTGACGAGCGTGAGGCTGTCCTCTTCCCGGCTCCTGAGCCGGAGAAGGACGATGTTGACCGCATAGAGCAGGGCCGAGACGAGAACCGCGGTCACGCCATAGGCCCGGTTTCCGTCAGGCGGCGCGCCGGCCGTTTCGGCGGTTGCTGCGAGGGCGGCGCCCGAAAACCCGATGAGTGAGGCGATCAGTGTCGTGCGGCTGATCCGCTCGCCGAGGATCAGCCAGGCGACGGGCGAAATCATCAGGGCGGCCGTAAACCCGAGCACGACAGCCTCTGCAAGGGCGATCTGGGTAAGCGCATAGAAGAAACCGAGAGCCGAGACGACCTGTGCAACCGATCTGAGGGCATGGAACCGGATCGCGGGCCAGCCCGGCATCCGCCGCCTGGCGAGCGCGAACAGCCCGCACATTATCAGGGCGCCAAAAATGTAGCGCCAGGATGTAGCGGTAATGACCGGGGTTGCGCCCTGCAGGATGAATTTCATCACGGCATCGACGCCGCATCCGCAGAGAACCGCAAGGCAGACCAGAAGGATCGGAGGAGGGCTGCGCATGCTGTGCGGAGCCTTGGAGCGGGCCCGGAGAGCCGTCAAGACGCCGGTTGGTGCCTTCAGGCTGACTGCGGGAAACGTGCCCCGGTCCCATGTTGGCAACGGGATTGCGGATTGAGCCCGCCCCGGCCGGCCCAGCTGGCTCTTGATCAACCGGGGCCTGTTGTCTCTTGATTTCTGCGGGCGAACTGGTGCCTAAGCACGTTGGCTCCAAACCGGCAGGCCTGAGGCCGCCCTCGAGATTGTCGAATGAAACGCCTGATCCTGATGCGTCACGCCAAGACCGAGCCCTGGACGGAAGGCATTGACGATTTTGCCCGGGCGCTGACCCTGCAAGGGCACCGGGACGCGCAGATGATGGCCGAGCAACTGGTTGCGCGGGGCTGGAGTCCGCAACTGATCCTTGTGTCGAGTGCCCGGCGGGCCCGCGAGACCTGCGCAGAGGTGGCTGCGGTGTTCGAGGGCGAGCGCGTGCGGCCGATGGAGGGGCTTTATCTTGCCGGCGTCCGGGGCATTCTCGACGCGATCGTTCAGAATGACCGGGATGGGACGTTGATGGTCATCGGGCACAATCCGGGCCTTCACGATTGTGCCCTGAGCCTGCTGCGCGAAGCCGGGGCGACGGATCATCCGGCGGCAATGCGGCTGGCCGAAAAGTTTCCGACGAGCTGCGCCGCGTTGTTCGAAGCCGAAGGCGAGCGGGAATTTTATCCCGCGGCGTTTCCTCTGGCCGGTATTCTTCGCGCAAAGGATTTT
Source organism: Hyphomonas sp. (assembly GCA_036804125.1). Classification (GTDB taxonomy): domain Bacteria; phylum Pseudomonadota; class Alphaproteobacteria; order Caulobacterales; family Hyphomonadaceae; genus Hyphomonas. Next base: position 649 of record DAIRTA010000074.1, on the reverse strand, counting down.
CGCGAAGCCGAGACCGGCTGAAGCGGGGCAGTGCCCTCAAAAAAAGGCCGCCTCCGTGCCGGGTGGGCAGGAGGCGGCAAGTGTCGCAGGAAGCGTCCGGAGAACGGCAGGGTGAGAGGCGTCTGCCGGTTTTCTGGTTTCCTGCGGGTGGGGCAGGGTGTGGCCTGTCGCCGGCAGGGCATCAGCTATTGCGGTTAGCGAGGCGGTTGCGGCGCTCGCGCCGTGCCACCAGGATGTTGCGGCGGGCCGGACCGGCATCATTGGCCGGTGCTGAAGCCTGGGGCGCCGTGACCATGCCGATGACTGGCCGGACCTCGGCAACCGGAGCGCCTTGAAATCTGACAATTGCAGACATTGTGATACTCCTTTCTGTCTTGCGCGTTTCAGTTTTCCTGCCTTGGCGAGCCCAGTCGCCTTGGACGCTTCCGATATAGATGAGCATATATTGTTTTTCAATAAGCAATATATGAAAAACAGAAATGCTTCGTCGAATTAAGGAATTGATCTATCGACAATCGGCAATTCTCAAAGCGGCGCTCGGCTCATAGCCGGAGACCGGGACAGGCGGCGCGCAGAACCGCAGGGCGGCCCAGCTCAGCCTCTGCGGCAGCGCCCGGAGCAAAAGCGGACCTCGTCCCAGACCCGTGCC
>DAIRTA010000073.1:0-9574 GCA_036804125.1 Hyphomonas sp. | reverse complement strand
ATACCGGAACGATGCGCGCGCAGGAGGGCGAGACCGATCTTGCCCCGGTCATTCCGGGCCTCGGTGTCGAGGGCGCGCAATACCTCGCCGATCTCGGCGCCGTCGCGGTCGGCGCGGATACCTGGGCGCTGGAAGTCATCCCGTTTGAGAATGCAGCGCGGCCCTTCGAGGTCCATCAGACGCTGCTCGCCCGCAATGGCGTCTACATCCTCGAGAACATGGTGACGCATGAACTCGCCGCAGACGGGGTCAGCGAATTCTTCTTCACCCTCGGCGCCCCGCGGCTGGAAGGCACGGTGCAGGCGATCATCAATCCCGTGGCGATCCGCTAGATAATCCGCAGGAAGATGCCGCAATCAACGGGTCAAGGCGTCGACCTTGTCGTTGATCAGGATCGGGTCTCCGATGCCAAGCTGGGCGAGGCGGGGGAGCTGGGTTTCTGCGTCACCGACGATCACATAATGCATGGCCTCCGGCCGGATCAGCCGGCCTGCGAGGGCCTGAACATCTTCCACGCCCAGCGCCTCGACCGCAGCAATCAGCTGGCTGACATAATCGTAGGGCAGGGAGTAGGTGGCGATATCGGACAAGGCATTCAGCTTGGCACCCAGCGATTCAAACCGGCGCGCCTGGCTCTTGGTGAAGAAACTCGTCGTGACGTCGAGGTCTTCCTCGGTGAAGGTGGTGGCATAGTTGGCCATGATCTCGCGCACGAGCTCGGTCGCTTCGAATGTGACATTCGACCGGACGCCGCTTGAGACGGAAAAAGTCCCGGCTCTGGCGGTTCCGCTGAAGTCGGAAAAGATGCCGTAGGTGTAGCCTTTACCTTCGCGCAGTTCCTGTGTCAGCCGCGAGGCAAAGCCGCCGCCGCCGAGCCGGTAGTTCATGACACCGGCCAGATCATAATCCGGATCGGTACGCAGGAGGGACGGGCCACCGAACCGCAGCACGGATTGTGATGATCCGGGCACGTCATAGAAATAGAGGCTGGGGGATTGCGGAGCCATGGCGGGGCGCTCTTCAGGCAGGACCACTTCGACCCGTTGCCAGCGCGCGGACAGGCCGCCGAGCGCCGCCATCACTTCTGCCTCGCTGACATCGCCGACTATGCGGAGGCTCGTCAGGTGGGGAGAGAGGTTTCCGGCATGCCAGGCTTTGAGATCGTCAAGAGAAATGCTGGTCAGGGAGGTGTGGCTGCCGAGCACGCTGCGCGCCCGCATGCTGTCCGGACCATAGGTGACGAGGTTGAAGGTGCGCACAGCGATGGTGTTCGGATCGCTCTGCGACCGTTCTATGCTGTCGCGCGCCCTGGCGAGTGCGAGGTCGAATTCCGCCGCGTCCCAGCGCGGCTCCATCAGCGCCTCTTCGATCAGGGCAAGCGTTGGCGCGAGATTGCGGGCCAGTGTCGAGCCGTTGATCTGGAAGCTCTCCAAGGTCACCTCGGCGGTGACGTTTGCGCCGAGCAGGGCGAAGGCCTTGTCGAGTTCCGCGGGGGTCTTGGTCGCGGTGCCCTTGAGCAGGATTTCGGCGAGGAGATTGGCTGTTCCGGCCGTCTCGTGGGTGTCGAGGAGATGGCCGCCTTTCATCACCATCGAAAAGCGGGCGAGGGGAAGTTCATCATCGGTGATGCCGTAGACTTCGATGCCGTTGCCGGTCGCTGTCTGCCAGACGGCGGGCGGGGAGAGTTGCGGCGGCGGGCCATAAGGCGGCTCCACGCTGCGATCGATCAGGGAGGGCGTGCGCTCATAACTCGCGGTTGCGGTCAGATCGACTTCGGCTTCAGCCCCCTGGATGATCGGCTCGATCACGACCTCAGCGCGGACAGAGCCCGACAGGGCGAGTTCCGGCGCGCCGCGGGGCACGAAGCTCGTCGCGACGTGCGGCTTGTCCTTGATATAGGTTTCGTAGACACGGCGGACGTCCTCGGCTGTCACGGCCTGAAGCCGGGCGAGGTCTTCATCGATGAAGCCGGGATCGCCGGCAAACATGCTGTAGCGCGCGAGCTGTGCGCCTTTGCCGAGGACGCTGCCAAGGCCGTTATAGAAGGCGACTTCCTGCTGGATCTTGACCCGTTGCAGATCCTCTTCGGAGATCGGCCGGGATTCGAAGCGGGCAAAGCCTTCTTCCAGGGCAGCGGCGACATCATCCAGCGGCGTGCCAGTGAAGGCGCTGATCTGCAGGATCCACTCGCCCGCCAGCTCGCTCGTATATGGGAAAAGGGAGACCGAAGCGGCAACCTTGGCCTCGTCGATCAGGACCTCGTTCAGCGGCGCTTCCTTGCCATCTGTCAGGAGTTGCCCGAGCACGGCGAGGGCGTAGCTGTCGGGATGGAACATCTCGACCGTTGGCCAGTTAAGGGTCAGCTGGGGCAGGCGCGCGAAATTGTCTTCGTGGAAGAGGCGGGCGGTTTCCTGGAGGTTTGCCGGTTGCGGCTCGAGGCGCTCGATCCCGGGCCCGCGCGGAATTTCAGCGAAGTAGCGCTCGACCCATTCCCGGGCCTGATCTGGATCGAAGTCACCCGCAACGACCAGCGTTACATTGTTGGGCGTGTACCAGGCGTTGTAGAATTCCTTGACGTCGTCGAGAGTCGCTGCCTGCAGGTCATCCAGCGAGCCAATGACCTGCCAGCTATAGGGGTGGCCCTGCGGATAGAGCGCCTGGTGCATGACGTAGAAGGTGTGGCCATAGGGGCGGTTGTCGACGCCCTGGCGCTTCTCGTTCTTGACGACCTGCTTCTCCTTTTCGAGCACAGGTTCGGTGACGGTGTTGATGAACCAGCCGAGCTTGTCGGCCTCGGCCCAGAGCATTTTCTCCAGCGCGTCATTCGGAACGGTCTGGAGATAGTCGGTGCGGTCGCGATTGGTCGAGCCGTTGGCGCCGGAGCCCCCGATGCGCGCCGAGAGCTGGTCGAGCCCGCCGGGGCCGAGATTCTCGGATTCAAGGAACAGGAGGTGTTCGAACAGGTGGGCAAATCCCGTGCGGCCGGGCTTCTCGCGGGCCGAGCCGACATGCGCTGTCAGCGAGACGGCAACAACGGGGTCTGAACGGTCGATGTGGAAGATGACCGTCAGGCCGTTGTCGAGGGTGAAAGCCTCATAGGGCAGGAGTGACTCCGCAGTCCCGGTCTGTGCCGCGCTGGCGGCATCAAGCGAAGGGGCCGGAGGGGCGACCGCTGCGCAAGCCGAGAGGACAAATGCCGCGAGAGCGGCAAGAGGGGCAGCCATGCGCATGGGGAATCTCCTTCGCTGCAGATCTGCAGTTCGATGCTTCTATAAGTTCATGTCGACCGGTCAGCCAACAGGCAAAGTGCGAGGCATGCTCATAACGCACATCCGGGCAATAAATGTACGCCGGCCGGGAGAGGTGTCGCGAAACTAGGAGTCAAGGAACGCCGTGATCTCGCTTACCAGCGTTTCGGACATCGCATCGGCCATGTCATGGCCCCAGTCCGGAAAGGTCTGGAAGCGCGCCCCGGGAATGCGCCGGGCGATGTCTTCGCCGGCGGCCGGCCGGATCAGCGGATCAACGGCGCCATGCAGGACCAGCGTCGGATGCGGCACATTGCCGAGCCGCTCATGCCAGCGCGGCTGGGCGAGGATAGCGGCATATTGCCGGGCGACGCCGAAAGGCCGGTCAGAGCGATGGAAATCCGCGATAGCGCGCTGGCGGACGGACTCCTCTGGGTTTCGCAGGGACGGCGCCGAACCGATTGCCCGCTGGGCCGCGACCGCCAGGTCTGCGATCGCCTCCGGTGTGCGCTCGGGCGGCACGGCCGTCAGCGCCGCCATCGCCTCATCCGAGGCGGGCGGCAGGCCGGGCGCGCCGGAGGTCGTCATCACGGGGATCAGCCTGCGGACCTTGTGTGGATGGTTGAGGGCGAGGAGCTGGGCGATCATGCCCCCCATCGACACGCCGAGCACGTCTGCGGCTTCCACGCCAATCGCATCGAGGAAGCCGGCCGTATCGGCCGCCATGTCATTGAGAGTATACGGAACAAGCGCCGAAGCGTCCTTGCCCTGCATGACCGTGGTAATGATCTCGCCGGGGGAAGGCGGCACCTTCCCGGCGAGTTCGGTCGACAGGCCGATGTCGCGATTGTCAAACCAGATCACGCGGTAGCCCGCATCGGCGAGACCGCGTTTGAGGCCTTCCGGCCAGCGCGTCATCTGCACCCCGAACCCCATGACCAGAAGAATGGCCGGGTCGCTGTCGTGGCCCAGCGTCTCGTATTCGATTTCTATTCCATTGGCCTCAGCGCGCGGCATGGTTTGCCTCCTCCTGTCTGTGCGGCGGAGCGTAGAGGCTCAAAAGGCGCAATCAAGCCCTGCATCGGGGACTTGGCGCAGCGTCAATCCAGGATGCGGCGGTAAACCTCCCTGAGCCGGTCATGGGCGGCGCTGCCAGGCTCGATGTCAAGGAACACCGCGGCGCTGGTCAGCACGCGGTTTCCCTTGCGGATGGCGACATTGCCGATCCGGCCCTCCGTGACCGTCATATAGCCGCCATCACCGAGATCGCGGATTTCGACCAGCTGGACGTGATCCGGGAAGTTTTCGGAGAAAAACGCCCGGACATTCCGGTCGGAGATCGCCACGGCAATATCCAGATACGCCATGGCGCCTTCGCTTTCTGCCCACATGCAGCGATTGGTGCCGCCCGTGGCATGCACGACCTTGCTGCGCTGGGCGGCCGCGATGATGTCGAGATCAGCTTCGGTGACGCGTTCGCACACGTTTATGTCCAGGTCAGCGTCGTAGAGGCTGGCGTCCCCGCAGGCCGCTAGGATCAAGGCGGATGCCGCAAGCGGGCCCGTGGCAAGTTTCCGGATCATTTTTCCTCCCTGTCTGCGATGTCTCGCCGCTATTTTCAGGAAAGGATAAGCCAAGTGTGACACAGCCATGTGACACGCAAGCGGACAAAGAAAACGCCGCCCCTGGATGACAGGGGCGGCGCGATGGGTGTCTTCTGATACTGGATCAGAAGTTGAGAGTGACCTTCGTGTAAACGAAGCGGCCGGAATAGCCGAAGGGCGAGAAGGTCGAGAACGGCGTGTTGCCGGTCGAGTTCAGCCCGCCCGGGGCGGCATCCGGATACTCGTCGAGGATGTTGTCCGCACCCAGCGCAACCGTCAGCCGGTCGGCCAGGGTGAAGCGGCCCTCAAGGTCGAGGACAGTCTTCGGGCTCTGGGTATAGTCGAGCGCCGCATTGGTCTGCGGAACCAGGACTTCGCCATAGCGGATCGCGCGCAGCGTCGCGCCGAACGGTCCGTTGTTCCAGTTCACCTGGCCGGTGAACCTGTCCTTGGGCGCGCCCTTCTCGAAGCTCAGAATGTTGACGCGGTTGAACAGCACCGGTGGCGGGTTCAGCTGTGTCAGCTGCGGAATCGCCGGGATGGCTGTCACCTTGGTTTCATTGTAGTTTGCTCCGAAGGTGGCGTCGAAACGGCCGATCTCGGTCTCCGGGAATGTATAGGTGGCGATGACATCGACACCCTGGGTTTCGGTATCCACCCCGTTGAGGAAGAAGCGGCCGCCGCCCGAACCGATGAAGCCCTGCGCCTGCAGGAAGGCCCGCACGTTCGGCTGGTTCAGGTTCTCCGAGAGAACGATCCGGTCATCGATGTCGATCCGGTAGGCATCGACGGTCAGGCTGAAATCACCGGTCCGGAAAACGGCACCGAGGGCATAGTTGATCGACTCTTCGGCCTGCAGCGGGGTCGAGCCGAGCGCGATCGCGACCGGGTCATCGACCGTGAAGGTCGTGATGTCGAACGGGATCCCGCCGATGAAGTTGGTCGAGGTGGTGGTGAAGAATTGCTGCTGGAGCGAGGGCGCCCGGAAGCCGTTCTGCACCGATCCGCGGATCGCGAAATTGTCGTTGAAGTCATACCGGGCCGCCAGCTTTCCGGTCAGCGTCTGGCCGAAATCCGAATAGGATTCGCCGCGGATCGCGCCGGATACCAGAAGGGCATCGGTCAGATTGGCTTCAAGATCGACATAGGCCCCGATCGCCGAGCGGCTTTCATCGCGCTCGTTCTCCGGACGGAAGCCGGGGAAGACCTGCGAGCCCGAGGCTGTCGGGTTGCCGTTCAGCAGGACCCCGCCATTGCGGAAGGAGTCCGGCTCACCCGCGAAGATCTCATAGGTCTCGCGGCGGGCCTCGATACCCCAGGCCACGTTGAGGTCGGAGGCGAGGCGCGCCATCGGGATGCCCCGGACGGCCGCAAGGTTGAAGACGAGCTGTGCGTGTTCATAGCCGCCGGCATCGAAGACCGTTTTCGAGCTCGGTCCGATCGAGCGGTTCAGCGTGTCGATGATGGTGAACTCGACCTTGTTCGAGCCATAGCCGAGCGAGAAGTCATAATCCCAGTCGCGCGCCGTGAAGCGCACGCCGCCGAGCGCCGAATAATCGGTCGTGAACGGATTGAGCTTCGGCAGGAAGCCGTTAGGATAAATCTCGATGACATTGCGGTCGTCGAGCGGACGGCGGAAGAAGCCGGCCGAGACCGTCTCGCGCTCCTGGAAACTGCCCCAGCCATAGAGTTCGGCGCCATTGTTCAGGCTGTAGCCGGCATTGGCGAAGAAGGAGATCTGCTCCAGTTTCGGCTCACCCGTCCAGGCATTGAAGCGGTTGATGATCGCCTCGCCCTGCGGGAAGCTGCCCGGATATTGCTGGCGGGTATCAAAGCCGGAACGCTCGGTATTGTTCTGGTCCTTGAATTCGCCGGAGAGGGTCAGGAAGCCATCATCGCCGAGGGCGAAGCCGCGCCAGCCAGAGACGGTGAAGACGTGGCCGTCCGAGCGCTTGCGGCTGATCGAGCTGCCTGGATCGGGAATGCCGAGGCCCGGCGTCGGCGCATTCACCGGCACCGTATATTCAGTCTCGCGCCAGCCATAACTCGCCTGAACGCCGCCGCCGGTATTGGCTTCGCGCAGGCGGACGTTGACCACGCCGGCGATGGCATCGGAGCCGTAAAGCGCCGAGGCCCCGTCGCGCAGAACCTCGACCCCGCCCACGGCAAAGGTCGGGATCGTGTTGAGATCGACGGCGGACGATCCGCGTCCGAATGTTCCGTTGACGTTGACGAGGGCGGAGGTGTGGCGGCGCTTGCCATTGACGAGCACGAGGGTCTGGCTCGGGGCGAGGCCGCGCAGGGCGGCAGGGCGGATCGAGTCGGTTCCATCGGCGAGGGCCGGGCGCGGGAAGTTATAGGAAGGCAGCTGAACTGACAGCGCCTGGTTCAGCTCGCCGATACCGATATTCTGGATCGCCTCGGCGGAGACGACATCCACGGGCGCGGCGGTATCAAGCGCCGTGCGGTTGGCGACGCGCGTACCCACGGTGACGATCGTGTCGAGCTGGCGTGTGGCTTCGGCCTGTTCCTGCTCCTGTTCCTGCGCACCCGCGGCGAGGCCAAGGCTGGCAAAGGCTGCCGCAGCGGCGGAAACTTTCAATATGGTCTTCAATGTCATAGACATCACTCCTGGCTGACTGAATTAGGGATCTGGGAAAAGGCGATACACCGGCTCGCTCTATCCACAGAATTCCTTACGATACTTCGGGCCGCTTATGCATTGAACAAGCCTAATCGGGCGGTTTAGGCAATTGTGCCGGAGAGCGTGGTAAAATTGTCACATTTTCTCCAACAGGAGACCGATCGCCATGAACAGACGCCTTTGCGTGATTACCGGGGCTTCAGCCGGTATCGGCGCCGAATTCGCGCGCCAGTATGCCGCCCTCGGATGGGATGTTGCGCTTATCGCGCGCCGGGAAGACCGGCTCGCCGGGCTCGCCCGCGAACTCGAGCAGCGCCACAGCATCAGCGCCCTGACGATCGCGGCCGATCTTGCCGATCCTGGCGCCCCGGCGCGCATCATGGCGATGCTCGATGATTCCGGGCGGCAGGCTGACGCGCTTGTGAACAATGCCGGCTATGGCCTGCCGGGCACGTTCTTCTCGACACGCTGGGAGGATCAGGCGGCGTTCCTGCAGGTGCTGTATCTGTCGCCGGTGGAACTGACCCATCGGATACTGCCTGGCATGGCCGCGCGCGGCTTCGGCCGGATCATCAATGTCGCTTCGCTGGCAGGGTATACCGCCGGCAGCGCCGGGCATACGCTTTATGCCAGCGTCAAGGCGGGGCTGATCAAGTTTTCCGAGAGCATCCAGGCGGAAGCCGCCGCCCTCGGCCATGGCGATATCCGCTGCACGGCGCTTTGCCCCGGCTTCACCTGGAGCGAGTTCCATGACGTGAACGGCACGCGCGAAGCGACCAACCAGATGCCGAAATGGATGTGGATGGAGGCGGCTCCCGTCGTGCGGGCGGGCATTGAAGCGGTTAATCGCGGCCAGCCGGTCGTCGTGCCGGGCGCGGTTAACAAGACCATTGCGACGCTGACCCGCCTCCTGCCAGAGCCGGCCGGGCGCGCCATGGTCAAGGCCCAGTCCCGCCGCTTCCGCAAGCTCGAAGCCTGAGCTGGGCCTGCGATGTGTTGTTGCGCCGCACAAGCGCGGCGTGACGACGCGCATATCTCCGCTATATTCCCTTTCACCGGACAATCCGGCGCACCCGGGAGGATAGTATGGACGGATCAGTTGCAATCGAGACAGAGGGCCCGCTGGAAGGACTGACGGACCTGATCAGAGGGGCTGTAAAGGCCGTTGATACATATTACGGGGCGGTCCTGAAGGCCGCTGCCCCGGTATTGGCGCCGGGCGGCAAGCCCGATCGTGCAGCGCTCGATAGTGAACAGCACCGCGCACACGGCCTCGCCTGGGCCGCGACCTATGCCGAAACCTTGCGCCAGACCGCTGCCTGGGCAGACCGGCTGGAAGCCGGGGGCCGCTTCGGTCCCGCTGAGGCCCTCCTGACGCAGATCCTGTTCTCGGACTATCTCGCCCAGCTTACCGGCGGCATCCCGATGAATCAGGGCGAGACCATCCGCCCGCATGAGCTTGGCGCCCTTGAGGCCGCCGATGCGCTGCAGGCCGACCTGTCCGTCCGCCGCCTGGTCCTTGAGGGTAAGACGCCAGCCGTCATGGCGGCCGCCGCGCGTCTCCTGCCAGATGCGCTGGCCCGCCATACCGTCGAGGATACCGGCCTTGACGAGACAATGGAGATGGTGCGCGACCAGTTTGCCCGCTTCGCCGCTGACCGGATCAAGCCGCATGCCCATGCCTGGCACCTCGCCAATGACTATATCCCGATGGAGATCGTCGGCGAGATGGCGGAGTTGGGGGTCTTCGGCCTGACCATTCCGGAGGAATTCGGCGGGCTCGGCATGGGCAAGACCGCCATGTGCGTCGTTTCGGAAGAGCTGTCACGCGGCTATATCGGCACCGGCTCGCTCGGAACGCGTTCAGAGATTGCCGCCGAGCTGATCCTGATCGGGGGCACTGAGGCGCAGAAGCGCAGATGGCTGCCGGCCATCGCCAGCGGCGAGATCCTTCCGACAGCGGTATTCACCGAGCCTAATACCGGATCGGATCTCGGCTCGCTGCGTACCCGCGCAGTGAAGTCCGCCGACGGAACGCATTACGCCATCACCGGAAACAAGACCTGGATCACGCATCC
>DAIRTA010000072.1:0-9601 GCA_036804125.1 Hyphomonas sp. | reverse complement strand
CCGATCAAACCGCTGCAAAACACCTTGCAAGCAGGGGGCCGTCCACATATGGGCCGCCGGCCGTCATCGCATCGCCGGCCATCGGTTCGGACCTCCATCGTTGCCAAATCTGGCCGGTAAACCGGCAAATGAACCCCGATGCGATCGGCCGGCCGGCGACCGGATGAGGCCCTGATATCCGGCCGGGCGGGTCGTCTCCCGACCCGACAATCCATTCATATTTTTTTCTTGCCCTGCTTGTTAGATCCAGATCAATTCATATTGGTCGGACCACCGGACCACTTGATCAAGTGCGGTTGTCAACGCACGCTTCGAGGATCGGGATGTCCCCTGGCAGTCAACGCCGGGTTCCCGGCAGGCGGCAGACCGACCAGGACGGACTCGATCCCGTGCAGAACGACAAAACCAAGAAACATGAACAGCCAGCAACACGTACCTATGAGCCGGAGCAGTTTCCCATGGCCCGCGCCGCCGCCATTGCCGATCTTCTTCTGCCGTCCCGACCCGCCGCGCCGGCCGAAGCGTTGCGGGCCGCTGTCCCCGCAGCGACATTGATCCACGACCCGCTGTGCCGGCCGGGTCACTGGCGCGGCCGGCGCTGCGGGACCGGCCGGTTACAGCACGCCGGGCAACCAACCGTATCCCCGGCCCGGACCTGCACCGGAGCCGGCTGACCGCCGTCCGGCTCGATCGCGGCGCACCAGACCGGGCGCCCCCGGCCGCCGCCCACCAAACCTGGCCGTCCCCAGAAGGCGGCAGGCAAACCCCCAAGGGAGTCCGAAATGCCCGAAGCGTCCGCCCTCGATGCCCTCCTGGCACTGGCGCCGATCGTCATCCTGATCTACATGATGACAAAGAAGAATTCGGTACCGTCCTATATTGCGCTGCCGGTGGCGGCAATCCTGGTCTATGTCCTGAAACTGGTCTATTTCGATGCCGACCCCAACGTGACCAATGCCACCGTCATCTCCGGAATGCTGACGGCTTTCGTGCCGATCTTCATCATCTGGGGCGCGATCCTGCTGTTCAAGACGATGGAGCATACCGGGGCGATGGCGCAGGTGCGCGCCTGGCTCAACACCGTCAGCCCAAACCCGGTGGCCCAGTTGATGATCATCGGCTGGGCCTTCGCCTTCCTGATCGAGGGCGCCAGCGGCTTCGGCACCCCGGCGGCGCTGGCTGCGCCGATCCTGATCGGCCTCGGTTTTCCGGCCCTTCCGGTCGCCTGCCTGGCCCTGATCATGAACTCGGTGCCGGTGACCTTCGGTGCGGTCGGCACGCCGACCTGGTTCGGCCTCGGCCAACTCGACCTCACCGCCGCTCAGCTCATGGAGGTCGGCATCAAGTCGGCGATCATCCACAGCGTCGCCGCCCTGATCATCCCGGTGATCGCGCTGTCCTTCGTGGTGTCATGGCGCGAGATCAGGGCCAACCTGGTCTACATCTATCTCAGCATTCTCAGTTGCGTGGTGCCCTATCTGGTCATCGCCTTTTTCAGCTATGAATTCCCGTCCCTGCTGGGCGGCATCATCGGCCTGGTCCTGTCGGCCGTCCTGGCGCAGCGGGGCATCGGGCTCGCCCGCAGCGACGCCACGGTCCCGGCGCCGGCATCCGCGGAGCGGGCACCGGCCATCGGCACCGGCACCCTGATCAAGGCGATGTTCCCGCTGTGGGGCACGGTGCTGGTACTGATCGCCACCCGCATCCCGGATCTCGGGCTGAAGGGCCTGCTGAACAATACCGAACCGATGCTCTCTGCGTCGCTCGGCACGCTCGGCAACTTCACCCTGTCGACCGCGCTGGTGGCCCAGCTTTCCTCGATCTTCGGCACCAGCGCGGCGTGGAATTTCCAGACCCTCTACATCCCCGCCTTCATTCCGTTCTTCCTGGTCGCGGGCGCCTCGCTGCTGCTGTTCCGGGCCGGACTCGACACCGGCCGGGCGGTGTGGACCGAGACCTACGACCGGATGAAGAAGCCGATCATCGCGCTGCTGGGCGCGCTGGTCATGGTCGGGCTGATGCGGGCCGGCGGCCAAGACGCCCTGGTCATCGTCATCGGCCGGTTCTTCGCCGACAGCTTCGGCGGGAGCTGGCAGTACGTGGCTTCTTACCTGGGGGCGATCGGCGCGTTCTTCGCCGGCTCCAACACCGTCTCCAACCTGATGTTCGCCGGCATCCAGCAATCGATCGCCGAGTCCGCCAACCTCAACGTCACGACCATCCTGGCCATGCAGTCGGTCGGCGGCGCCATGGGCAACATGGTGTGCATCAACAACATCGTCGCCGTCTGTTCGATCCTCGGCATCCTCAACAAGGAGGGCTGGATCATCAAACGCACGGTCGTGCCGATGATGATCTACGGCATCATCGCCGCGGCCGTGGGCGGCGTCCTCGCCTGACCGCGGAAGGCAGGTTCCGCCCTCCCGGGGGCGGCCCGTCGCCGGACGGGCCGCCCTTTTCCCGTTCCTGCCGTCCGGTCGCCGGCACGGCATGGCTTGAACGAAGATTGATGGTGTTACAATCATTGATTGATCTTGCGGCATTGCCGCAGGATAGCCATCCATGGCCAGTATCTCATTCGGACTCTCAATAAGGGACTGAAGCGCCGGCTGCGCATCCGTTCGCCGCTGCGGCGGCATCGAGCGCTTTGGCTTCACCCTGCCATCGTGCTCCAATGCCGCGCCGATTCCTGACCGGAGCGGAAGGACGAGAGGCCCCATGACCGGAGAGACCCTGCTCGTTTTCGGCATATTGTTCGCCGCCGTCGTGCTGTTCGCGAGCGACCGGGTCCGCCTGGACGTCGTGGCGATCCTGGTCGTCCTGGCGCTGATGCTGAGCGGGGTCCTGACGGTGGCCGAGAGCCTGGCCGGCTTCGGCGACCGGATCGTGCTGATGATCGCCGCCCTGTTCGTGGTCGGCGAGGGTCTGGTGCGGACCGGCGTCGCCTATGCCGTCGGCAACTGGCTGATGCAGGTGGCCGGGGCCAGCGAGACCCGGATGATGACCCTGCTGATGCTGGTGGTCGCCGGGTTCGGGGCGTTCATGAGCTCGACCGGCATCGTCGCGATCTTCATTCCGATCGTGCTCGCGGTGTCGGCCAAGACCGGGATGGCACGCGGCCGGCTGATGATGCCGCTGGCCTTCGCCGCCCTGATCAGCGGCATGCTGACGCTGATCGCGACGCCGCCCAACCTGATCGTCAGCGACGCCCTGCGCGGCCAGGGCCTGGAGCCGTTCGGCTTCTTCAGCTTCACCCCGATCGGTCTGGCGGTGCTGGCGCTTGCCATCGGCTTCATGCTGTGGATCGGCCGCCGGCTGCTGCCCGACCGCCGCGACGGCGGGGACCGGCAGGAGAACCGGCGGACGCTGCTGGATCTGGTCGAAGCCTATCGCCTGCGGGGCCGGCTCCATCGCCTCCGTGTCCGGCCGGCCTCCCCCCTGGCCGGGCTGACCGTGGCCGAAGCGCGCCTCAGGACCGCGTTCGGCGTGACCATCCTGGGGGTCGAGCACCGCGACCGGTTCACCCAGTCGGTGAAACCGGCACTGGCGGAGACCGTGTTCGCGCCGCACGACATACTCTATGCCATCGGCGGCGATGGCGAGGTCGCCGAGCTGGCGGCAGCCAGGGGCCTCGACCGGCTGCCGCTCGACGAGCGCCGGCAGCGCAGCCTGGCGCAGGATCTCGGCCTGGCCGAAATGCTGGTGACGCCGGACTCCCGGCTGGTCGGCCGCACTCTGGGCGAGGCGGCCTTCCGGTCGCGGCACGGCGTCAGCGTCCTGGCGATCCGGCGCAGGGGCGAACCGCTGGCCGGCCGGCTGATCGACGAACGGCTGGCCGCCGGCGACCTGATGCTGGTCAGTGGCGGGTGGAAGGCGATCCGGACGCTCAAGACCGAGACCCGCGACTTCGTCGTGCTCGGTTTTCCGGTCGAAATGGCCGATGTCGCCCCGGCGCGCGACCGGGCGCCGACGGCGCTCGCCATCCTGTTCGGGATGATCGGGCTGATGACCTTCGACCTGGTGCCCGCGGTCGCCGCGGTGCTGATCGCGGCGTTGGCGCTGGTGGTGACCCGGTGCGTCACCATGGACGCCGCCTATCGGTCGGTCAACTGGCAGAGCCTGGTGCTGATCGCCGGCATGCTGCCGCTGGCGACCGCGCTGGACAAGACCGGGGGAACCCACCTGATCGCCGCAAGCCTGACCGCCGGCCTGGGTGCGGCCGGGCCGTTCGCGATGATGGCCGGGCTGTTCGCCATCACCGCCGGGATCGGCCTGCTGGTCTCCAACACCGCGACCGCAGTGCTGATGGCGCCGATCGCCATCAGCGTCGCCCAGGACATGGCGGTGTCGCCCTATCCCTTCGCCATGACCATCGCGATCGCCGCCTCGGCCGCCTTCGCCACGCCGATCTCCTCGCCGGTCAACACGCTGGTGCTGGAACCGGGCGATTACCGGTTCAGCGATTTCGTCAGGACCGGCCTGCCTCTCCTGCTGCTGACCATGGTTCTGGCACTGGTCGTGATACCGCTGATCTTTCCCTTCTGACCGGCGCTTCCGAGCCCCGGATCTGGCGGAAATCGGACGGCTCCCGATGCGGCGGCGGCCTTGCCTTCTTCTGGATATAGGGATTTGTTCCTAACATTCGCGATCCGCAGCGACCTCCGGCCGGGCATGGCCCGGCGGCACCCATGATCAGGAAAGGGTATGTTGTCAAAACAGTTGCACAACATTCCTGCCGCCCCGCCCGTTCGCAGCCGCCGCAGACTCAGCCTGATTGAGGGATGGTATAATACCATAGAATTAACGAGTTTAGTCTGACTCTGCATTGATCGTAGCATGAATGTTTGCTACCGAATAGGACAATGAATATGGTTATATTATTCATCGGCAGTCGTCGTGTGGCAGATTTCTCGGGGACCCCAGGTCAAGACATGAACGGTAAAGAACTGGCGGTGGCTTGGCATGTCTGCCCGTCCACAGTGCTTGAAGGGAATTTCATTGATCTGGACCGGCGCCGAACGGCCTCGAGAGAATCGCCCGGGCCGCTCCATGGACGGGAGATCATGAACGGTATCGGGCATGGCCGTGACGATCGCGACCGCCGAAATCCACGATCGGCAGGGTGGCGTTTTTCCCGTCAAAGGACAGGCCTCTGCCACAGGCACCGCTCTCCTGGCAAGGCGGTTGACAACGGCTCAAGGCAAAAGCATCGGCGCCCTGACCATGTCCACCCGTCTTGAACCGGGTACCGATACCTGGTTGCTGCTATCGCAGCCGCCGGGTCGTTCACCTCGATCGTGCGATTGCCGGCTTGCATAGCCGTACCCCGACAATTTCCGCCAGTGGGCTCTCAATAAAGGACCAAATCCCATGAAAATATTTATCCTCGATGCATATTCACCCCGGCCCTATCGCGTATCAAAAGACACCAATGGCGGCTTCGGGACCGTGAACGACTTCGGTAACGCGGCGTTCCCAAAAATTTTAAGTTGGATCAAAAAGCAGACGGTCGATTTTCCCTCTCTCTATCTGCCGTACCTGGCCGCTCAGTTGAAGCGGCAGGGACATCAAGTCACATATGGGCGGAACCGGATGCCCGATGCGGACCATGACCTCGTGCTGATGCCGTCCAGCATCGTCGAGCACAGCGAGGAGTTACGGTGGGGCCGGAAAATCCGCGACGCAGGTGTCCCGGTCGGCTTCCTCGGTCCGTTCGCCGGGGTCGTCCCGGATCGCTATCTGGAGGCGGGAACCTTCGTCCTGTGCGGCGAACCGGAGGCATTCTTCAGCCGGCCGCAGGATCTGGGCACGTTGAAGGGCGTGATCATGGACTACGGCTTCGTCAATCCCGACGAGGCGCCCTTGCCCGACTGGGAGCCGTTCGGCAGCCAATTCCTGCAATACCGCTTGTATGGCGGCGGCGGCCGTTTTCTGCCGATGATCGCAAGCCGGGGATGTCCGTTTCCGTGCCGGTACTATTGCACCTATCCGTTGCAGCAGGGCAAGACGGTCCGCCGCATGTCGGCCAAGCGCATTGTCGACGAAATGCAGTATCTCAAGGAAACCTATAGTGTCCGGAAAATTCTGTTCCGCGACCCGATCTTCTCGCTCGACCGCAAGGCGACCATGGAGTTTGCGAAGGAGCTGATCGCTCGCGAGCTGAACCTGTCCTTCATCATAGAAACCCATCTCAATTGCCTCGACCCGGAGCTTGCGGCAGTGCTCCGTCAGGCTGGCCTGGTTACCGCCAAGGTCGGTGTCGAAAGCGGCAATCTCGAAGTGATGAAAAAATTCAACCGGAAGAATTTCCGGTTCGACGAACAGATCGAACGTATCCGTGCTGTCGAGCGCCTCGGTATCCAAATCATTGCCTTCTACATTTTGGCAATGCCGGACGATACGATTGATACCGCACTGCAGACTATCCGCTATTCACGGCTGCTCAATACCGCCGGAGCACAATATTCAGTCGCTACACCCTATCCCGGTACCAAGTTCTATGACGATATCAAAGACAATATTACAGCCGAAAGGTTTGACGATTATACCCACTTCGACCTGGTGATGCGGCACAAAAATCTGTCGGCAGCGGATGTCACGCGGCTCAAGAACATCGCCTATTCGAGCTATTACCTGAGACCACGGTGGCTGGCGAAATACCTGAAGTCGCGGGTGCGGACCGGACCGCGCGTCATGCCGGTCGCGCCGACCGAGCTTCGGTCCGAACCGTCCTGATCCGATTCCGGCCGATTGCCCTGACCGGCCGGGTCCTGCAGCCGAGATGGGCAGGGGACCATGAGGGCAGCTTGCGGTTTCCGAGGGGGAGGTCTTGGCGGCGGCACGGGTGGCTATCTGGCCAACCTCAACCATGGTACTAGGCTGCCTGCGTCCTGGTCGCACTCCGGTAGTCCGGTTGGACAGGTCGCGGGCGATCCCGGTTCATGGTATCAAAGACCATGTTGGCATGTAATGATTTGGTTCAGGGCAAGCCTATGGTCTCATTATCGGCCAGGATCGGATATCCGGACTCAGGAGCTCCGTCGAACACCTATATCATCAAACACCGGCCTCGTAGCGAACCAATCACCATAGACATAGATCTGTTCGACGGCCGGCTGCCGGACAAGTTACGGCTCGATTATGTGATCGGTGCCTTGCGGTTTATGGAAGCGGTCGGCACTGTAAAAGGCAAGACTTTCTACCTTACCTATGACTGCATCCACGATCTCCCTTCTTATGGCGATGACGTCGTCGCGCTGATTTATGGCGATGAGGCCAACCGCATTCCGGATTACGTTGATAAAGTTGGCATGATCTTCAAATGTTATGGCGCAACGCCGATCAATCAGGCGTCCGCTTCCCTCCGCTGGATCGACATATCGTCGGCAATCAAATATGTCCGCGAATGTATCCGATGGACTCCTGGTTTCCTGAATTATGCCCGCTTGAAATTAACCCAGCAGAAAATCTGCCCGCTTCTGACGATGCCATTGGGCTACGCTGCGCAAGAACCTATTCCTCTCAAGCCGTTCCGGGAACGCACATTTTTTCTGTCGTTCGTCGGCAGTGTTAATCATTTCGGTAATCCGAGTCGATTAAGGCAACTCTTCAAGAGCCCCAAGGTGCTTGCCCGAGAACAAATGGCCGCCAGCATTGCCAAAATAAAACGCCATGAGCCCGAAATTGAAATATTCTTCGGCGAAACGGCCAATTTTCACTCCAGCCTTGCGGCGGGCGGCGATCGCTACTCGTCGATCATGATGGACACCAAAATCTGCCTGGTGCCGCGAGGGACTTCGCTGGAGACCTTCCGGCTCTATGAGGCTGCACGGTATGGCTGCGTGGTGATCTGCGAGCGCCTGCCGAGACGGTGGTATCTCGATGATTTGCCCAGGATCACCGTACGCTCATGGGACGAGCTTCCGGAACTGGCGGCAAAACTTCACGCCGATCCGGAGCGGCTTTTCGACCTCCACCAGCAAACCTTGGCGTTTTGGGACGCCAAATGCTCGGAGGCCGCCCTTGGTACATACCTCGCCGACCGGATCAGCGGATTGGAGTGGCATCGGCACGGGAATCGCGACCGACACTCCAATCGTTCGCAAATATCAGCGGACCAGCGGGCGGCCGGATGACCCGGTCACTGCTTTCTCTTTCTGGGCAACAGGTCAGGTTTCAGGAACCGGTTTGCGGGCTGTGGATAACCGGCTGGCCCTGGCCTGAATAGTATGAGAGTGGGTGATTAGAGCAGAAGTATAAATATGAGACGATTAGGACAAGAGTGGAGTAACACCATCGGATGCATTGGCCGGCGGAATAAGGCGTGATAGATGGTCCTCGGGCCGCAAAGTTGATTGAGTCCCGGTCTGGTCTGTCACGCGACAGCTATCAAGCATACATCATTTGCCGGATACTGTAAGCCTTTGGTATGGCCTGTCAGATCTGGCTCCACACAATTGGAGGGCCGACGCTATGGCGGGCGAAGCGAAGCTTACCGTGACGATCAACGGTGATGTTCAAACTTCAAACTTCGGTTTAAACTCTTTCTTGATTACGAACCCAATCACAAGCACAAAAAACATCAAACAGATTGAGATCGATGTCACAAACGCAATCTACCCCGATACGGTCTTTGATCCTTTCGGATTGGCGGGCGACACTGCTTTCAAGGCCTTGACTATCGATACGGCTGGAGCCACCGGCGTCGTTGCGCCGTCCATGGCCTCCTATATCGGGACCGGCGGCACTGCCGGGTACGAGGGCATTCAGCTTTCCTTTGATCCCGCGGTCAATGGCGGGTTCCAGCCCGGGGAGACGCTCGGGTTTTCCATCGATATGGATCCCAATTCAATCGCCGGGGCAGCGAAGACGACGCTGGATGCCGGATCGAACCCGGCATGGGATGTGGGCGGCGTCAGCGGCGCCGAGCTGATCGGTTCGCGGTTCACCGTCACCTTCGAGGACGACACGACCGCAACCGGATATCTCCAGGGCGTGCAAACCGTCTCGGGCGTCAGCGACAGTCAGGGTGGGGCTCAGGCCCTGGCGTCCCAGAATACCGGAAGTGGTGACGTCACGCTGACCGTCAATGGCCTGGCACCCGGCGGCGTAGGGTCCTATGACGCGACGACCGGACCGCAGGTTTCGATAAGCGGTCCAGCAGGGCAAACCGCCCGAGTGGTGCTTACCAAGGGATTCATCCAGCCCAAGACCAATCTCTTCGCGGAACCCTACAAGAGCCAGTTGGACCAGCAACTGGCGGCGCTTGCCGCTTCCGACTTTCCGGCAAACAATGCGGCCGAGTTTCAGGTGAGGGATATTCTTCTCACCGGCGGAACGCAGGATATTACAAACCTCTTCGATTTCACAAACATCCCGGTCAGCGGCATTTCGAATGCCGACAGATTGCCGCTCGGATTTGTCGCGAGCTTGATTGATCCTGCCAATGGCGACCTACCGATCAGTGCCGTGACGGCGCCCATCTACCTGACGGCGGCCGAAACCGCCGCACCGGCGATCGCCGTCAATGCCGGCGGCGGCGCCGTCACCGCGGCCGACGGCACGGCCTATGGCGCCGACCAGTTTTTCAGCGGCGGCAAGG
>DAIRTA010000071.1:0-9612 GCA_036804125.1 Hyphomonas sp. | reverse complement strand
CTGGGCGTCCTTCATCAGCTGGTCGAGATAGTAATCGGGATCGATCATCAGCGTGTGGTAGCGCTCCTCATAGGCGAAGCCGAAGCGGGTGCGCTCTGTCAGGATTTCGAGGCCGGGATAGAGATCATCGCCGCCCGGAAGCTGCCAGCGCGTCTCGCGAACACGGTTGGAAACCTCAGAATGCTGAACCCAGCTGACGCCGTAGCCCGGCCGGTTAACGAAAGGCAGGAAGCCGCGATGGGCTTCGCGGGTGACCTGCCAGTTCAGGCGCAGAAAGTCTTCGCTGGCGGCCACGCGGTCATAGAGACTCGAGGGCAGCCACAACGCCCCGGCAATATTTGATGTCGTGTTCGGGTGCATGACATCGGCATAGACGGTGACAGCATGACCAAAGCGGGCGAGGATCAGTGCCGAGGTCAGACCCATAACGCCGCTGCCGAGGACGGCGACATCCGCCCGTCCCGCCTCGCCTGCCATGATGGCAGCGCGCTGGCTGGTGCCCCAGGAGAGCGTGACGCCGCAGCCGCCATGGCCATAATTATGGATGACGGTCTTGTCGCCGAAACGCTCGGCCTCGAGCCGGAAGCCTTGCGGCCGGAAGGGACGCAGACCGACAACGCTGCGCGTGATGCGATCCCTGTGCGCTTTGACAGTCGGGGTGACCGGCCCAGTCAGGACGGGCATGGCCGGCGCCTGTGTGGCACACGCTGCAAGGCCACCAGCGCCCAGGCCCAGAATCAGGGCACGGCGGTCGATGTGTGTCATCGGGGTCCCGGCTTTGCCATATCCGGCCTTCTAGCCTCCGGCGAGAGTGCCCGGAAGGCCTGTTTCGCCGTTGCCCCCTTTCGACTCAGGTCGCGTCAGGCTAAAGCCGCGCGGATGACCGATACCGCCGCTATTCTCGCCCATCTGAAAGCCGAACAGGACGAGCTGTCAGCTGCCAGCCACGGCATCAAGGCCGATGAATGGGAGCGGCTGACCAGCCGGCTGGGGCGCAGGCCGAACCTTGTCGAGCTTGGTATCTATTCCGTGATGTGGAGCGAGCACTGCTCCTACAAATCCTCCCGGCGCCACCTGTCGAAATTCCCGACCAAGGGCCCGCGCGTGATCCAGGGACCAGGCGAGAATGCCGGCGTCATCGATATCGGCGATAGCCAGGCCGCGATCTTCAAGATGGAGAGCCATAACCACCCGTCTTATATCGAGCCCTATCAGGGCGCGGCGACCGGCGTTGGCGGCATCCTGCGCGACGTGTTCACAATGGGGGCGCGCCCCATCGCGCTGGTCAATGCGCTGCGCTTTGGCGATCCCAGTCATCCGAAGACGCGCCAACTGGTGGCCGGCGTCGTCGCTGGCATTGGCGGCTATGGCAACTGTGTAGGCGTGCCGACCGTGGCGGGCGAGACGCAGTTCGATGAGGGCTATAACGGCAATATCCTTGTCAATGCGATGGCGGTCGGCCTCGCGGACCAGGACAAGATTTTCTATGCGCGCGGCGCCCTGCCCGGCCTGCCGATCCTGTATGTCGGCTCCAAGACGGGGCGTGATGGCATCCACGGCGCGACGATGGCCTCGGCCGAGTTCACCGAGGGCGAGGAAGACAACCGCCCGACCGTGCAGGTCGGCGATCCGTTTACGGAAAAGCTGCTGATCGAGGCGTGCCTTGAGCTGATGGCGACAGACGCAATCCAGTCGATCCAGGATATGGGCGCGGCCGGCCTCACCTCGTCCTCCGTTGAAATGGCCGACAAGGGCGGCATCGGCATCGAGATGGACCTTGACGCCGTGCCCCAGCGCGAGACGGGCATGACGGCGTATGAGATCATGCTGTCGGAGAGCCAGGAACGGATGCTGATGATCCTGAAGCCCGGCAAGGAAGCCGTCGCCAAGGCGATCTTCGACAAATGGGACCTCGACGCCGAAGTCATCGGGATAACGACCGAGACCGGCCGGCTGGTGCTTAAACAATTCGGCGAGGTCGTGTGCGATATTCCGGTGGCGCCGCTCGGCGAGGACGCGCCGAACTATGACCGACCGTGGACGGAGCCGAAGAAGCGGCCAGCGTTCGATGTCTCGAAATTCCCCGCGCCAAAGGATTTTGGCGAAGTGCTGTTGAAGCTGATGTCGTCGCCCGACATGGCGTCCAAGCGCTGGGTCTGGGAACAGTATGACCGGCATGTGATGGGCGATACGCTGGACTCTTCCCAGTCCGGCGGCGATGCGGCCATCGTGCGGGTACACGGAACGAACAAGGGGCTCGCCATCTGTTCGGACTGCAACCCGCATTATGTCTCCGCTGACCCCTTTGAAGGCGGAAAGCAGGCGGTGGCGGAAGCCTATCGCAACCTCTCCGCCGTCGGCGCGTTGCCAATTGCAATCACGGACAATCTCAATTTCGGCAATCCGGAAAAGCCCGCCACGATGGGTTATATCGTCAAGGCGATCGAAGGCATGGCGGAGGCCTGCCGCGTCCTCGATTTCCCGGTCGTTTCTGGCAATGTGTCGCTGTATAACGAGACCGATGGCAGGGCGATCCCGCCCACGCCTGTCGTCGGCGGCGTCGGCCTGATCGAGGACCTCTCGAAAACCGCGACGCTGAAAGGCGCCCAGCCCGGCGATGTTCTGATCCTGGTGGGCGAGACCAGAGGGCATTTGGGATGTTCGCTCTATGCCCGCGAATGGCTCGGCCTGAAGGGCGAGGCGCTCGGCCCGCCGCCGCCAGTGGACCTTGAAAAGGAAAAGCGCAACGCCGCCTTCATCCGCGAACTCATCAACAAAGGCCTCGTAAATGCTGTCCATGATGTGAGCGACGGAGGCATGGCCTGCGCCGCCGCGGAAATGGCGCTTTCCGGAAAGACCGGCATGATTCTTGAGCCCGACAGCAACGCCGACCTTACCGATTCAGCCTGGTTCTTTGCTGAGGACAACGCCCGATACCTCGTCGCCGTCGCCGATGACGCTGGCGGGGATTCCGTCGGCAGGGTCCTTACTGAGGCCGATATTCACGGAGCTGATATCGGCGTGGTGGGCCGATTTAACCAATGCCCGAATGAAGGGCAGATCGTCTTGGGGGAATCGGGACGTCTTGATCTGGCTGCCCTGCGCAAGGCGCATGAGGGCTGGCTGCCGGGATACATGAATGCGGTGAACTGACGGGCCGGATAGGGCCTGGGTGAGAGGTTCACTGCGGACCTTGTCGGACCTCACGCAAGGCGATCAGGCACTGCGGTGAAGACGCCGGAGAAGTGTCTGCCGCAAAAGGCCTGTGACGCCCCTGTCCGTAAACAGCAGAACAAGCACGCCAACCAGACCGGCATGCATGAGCAGCGCGCCGAGAGCGATATGTGTCAGGTTCCAGATCAGGCCGAAGCTTGCCGCCATCGCGGCGGCCGAGAGCGCATAGAGCCCGAAGAAGGGCGGAGATACACCTGCCTTCATGCGCCACAGGACGGCGCCTGTCGCCGGCAGGATGAAGGCGAGCTTGATAAGGGCCATCGCCTGCAGGAGGCGCGCCAGATCACCATCGGCAGGCTGGGTAGCAGCCGGGAAAAAGCCGGCAGCAAACGCGGCTGTGATGACGAGGAGCAGGGCCAGCCGGCGGAAATGGCTGCCTGGCGCCCGTGAAAGGCGGTCAGGCGCAGCGGCGAGATCAAGGGTTGTCATGCCATTCAGTTATCGCCCACCAGGGCCGAAGATCAAGCCGGAACAAGGAAATCACGCTTGCCAAGCATAACACCCTGCATCCGCAGCAACCCGTAAGCTGTCGCGGCATGAAAGTACAAATTGGGCAGGATGAAGCCGGACAGGTATGATTTTCCATCCATCTCCATGGTGTTGTCGCCGAGGGGGATTTTCAGGACCGTATCGGTATTCGCGTCGATGGCTGCATCATCGACCCCGTGAACAAATTCGATAGCCTTACGGCAGCGGGATGTGAGCTCTGCAAATGTCTTTTCCGTGTCTGGAAAAGCTGGCATCTCGAGGCCTGCCAGCCGCGCAGCGCCCCGGGCCGCTGTATCGCAGGCGATCTGCACCTGCCGCGTCAACGGGAACATATCCGGATAGAACCGCTGACCCAGCATCACCGCATCTTCAACATTCAACGCACGCGCCTGAGCCTCGCCTTTTGCCAGGCATCCGCGCAGGGAGCCAAGGGTCTGCGTCGTTGCAGATTTGAGCATGAATGAAACGCTGATGGTCATTACGGGATTTCCTCGTCTAGCAGTTGGGTTCTCTCTCCTGCGCGAAGCCCCACAATCATGTCCAGTGATGCATCTGCTTCAATGACCGCCATGACCAGCGTATCCGCCGCGCGGACAAGGAAATCATGTGTCAAAGCATCAAACGTATCCGTTGGCTGATGATATCCCGCGTGGTCTTCAACGCCAAAATACAGGAACGGAACTCCTGCCTCGTGAAAGGCAGCGTGATCTGACTGGGTTGTCCAGTCATCGGGTCCGTCCTCTGGCCGGTCGTGTCCGATCAGCAGGCTTACAGGAGCACGCGCCGCCAACCGCTCTACCATAGGAACGAGACCCGGTGTGTGGTACGTGCCTGCCACGTAAAGCTCGCCAGCCTCCGAGCGCCCGACCATGTCGAAATTCATGTTCAACGCAACCCGTGCAAGATCAAGTTCAGGCATCCGCACGAGACTACGCGCGCCGACAAGGCCCATCTCTTCGGCGTCCAGGAGAGCAATGATGACATCATGCCGGGGCGGGCGCCGCTGGAGGTAGGTTGCGATACCGAGTAATGCCGACGTGCCGGATGCGTTGTCGTCGGCGCCGTTGAAAATTTCACCGTCGCAGGCCCCGAGGTGATCATAATGGGCTGTCAGCACAAGCAGCGGCCCCTCACCCGGCGATTCTCCCGGGATCTGCGCAATCAGGTTGACGCCCGTGCGCGGCGCGGGCTCAGCCCCACAGATCCGTTCGGGCCGGGGCATGACCGTAAATGCGTGCTCAAAGCCCGCGCCCGCGAAGGGCTGCAGCCCGATTTCCTCGAAGCGCTTCAGGATGAAACCGCGTGCGGCCTCATTGCCGGGCGTTCCGGTCGCCCGTCCCTCAAGGGCATCTGATGCCAGAAGCTGGGTGAAGTGCATCAGCGCTCCTGCGTCGATATATTCGGCCCGGTAGCTGACACGGGGGTCAGTGGCCTGACCGCGCCCCGTGAAAACCAGGCCCGCACCAATAGCGAGCGCAATAGCTCCGATAAGGACGCCATAAGCTGCGGCGCGCGGTATGTTCATGCGACTCACTCCTGAAGTCGCTTGACCCATAAGCGCGGGGGCGCCATGTGCCTAGTCCCCCACCAAGGAGCGAGCCTGATGGGCATGAGCCGTGACATTTTGCTGAAGTTCCTGACCGACGCTTTCCCCGACGCGGAGATAATTCTCACTGATCTCGCCGGCGACAATGACCACTGGCAGGCCGAAATCGTCTCGGAAGCATTTCGCGGGCTGTCCCGGGTCCGGCAGCACCAACTCGTCTACGAAGCCCTGAAAGGCAACATGGGCGGCGCGCTTCACGCCCTGGCCCTGAAGACAAGAGCGCCGGACTGAGTTCGGGCTGCACCTTGACGGCGCGACTGTCTCTCCGCACATCATGGCTGCAAGACGGAGACCCATATGACTGACCAAGTTACCCATGACGCCATCGATCAAGCCGTAAAATCGAATGATGTGGTGCTCTTCATGAAAGGGACGCCGACCTTTCCCCAGTGTGGCTTCTCGTCCGTGGTTGTTCAGGTTCTGGACTATCTCGGCGTCGAATATGTCTCCACCAATGTCCTTGACAATGCGGCGATAAGGGAGGGCATCAAGGCCTATTCCAGCTGGCCAACCATTCCCCAGCTTTACGTAAAGGGCGAGTTCGTCGGTGGCTGTGATATCGTTAAAGAGATGTTCGAGAATGGCGAGCTGCGCCAGTACCTCTCTGAGAAGGGCGTGCAGATGGCCGAGGCCTGAGCTGCCATTCAGCCAAAAAAATACAGCCAGACCAGTATCGCTAGCGGCAGCAGCGACAGGCCGAACAGGTTTCGCGAAAAGACATAAGTCCTGACCCAGCGATCCGTTTCCGTGTCACCCGACGATCGTGTCTCGGTGACCATATCGACAGTATCGCCTTTGATGACCGTCCTGTCCCGGACCAGATAGTCCTTGAGGGAACGCTCAAACAGCAAGGCCCCGAAGTAAAATACAGCGCCGAAAGTGACCGCAGCCAGGGCGAAAGCCAGAACGAAGGTT
This sequence comes from Hyphomonas sp., assembly GCA_036804125.1. Taxonomy (GTDB): domain Bacteria; phylum Pseudomonadota; class Alphaproteobacteria; order Caulobacterales; family Hyphomonadaceae; genus Hyphomonas. The sequence continues at coordinate 3,368 of DAIRTA010000071.1, read as the reverse complement.
ACAAGGTCGGGCCGGATAAACACGCCCATAAGCCAGCAGGACAGGCCGAACATTCCAGCCCCCATGACAAGCGCGATGAGGCGGAGCGCCTTGAGCTTGCGAAAATCAGGTCCTGAAGGGCGCTTGTCCATGTCCACACTTCCGTAAACGGCGATTTCATTATAGCAGGCGTGGATGCCAGCAACACCCACTGCCCCTGCATCTGTGCGCCGCGCCAGCGTACCAAAGGTCGGCCTCGTCTCGCTCGGCTGTCCGAAGGCGCTTGTCGATTCCGAGCGGATCGTGACCCGGCTGCGGGCCGAGGGCTACCAGATCGCTGCCGATTATGCCGGCGCCGACCTCGTACTGGTCAATACTTGCGGCTTTCTCGACTCAGCCCGCGAGGAAAGCCTGTCCGCCATAGGCGAAGCGATCGAGGCAAATGGGAAGGTGATTGTCACGGGGTGTCTCGGCGCCGAACCGGACATCATCCAGCGTGCACATCCGAAAGTCCTCGCCATTACCGGCCCGCACCAGTACGAGGCCGTCATGGAAGCGGTGCATACGCACCTGACACCGCCTCATGACCCCCATCTCGATCTCGTTCCGGAATCGGGCATGCTTCTTACGCCACGGCACTATGCCTATCTGAAGATTTCGGAGGGCTGCAACAACCGGTGCACATTCTGCATAATTCCCAGGCTTCGCGGCGATCTCGTATCCCGCCCGGTTCACCATGTGCTGGCCGAGGCGGAAAAACTCGTGGCGGCGGGCGTAAAGGAGTTGCTGGTCATCAGCCAGGATACGTCAGCTTACGGACTTGACGTAAAGTATAGGCCCCAAAGCTGGCGTGGGACGGAATATCAGACACGGCTACTTGATCTCGCCCGCGGCCTGGGCAGCCTCGGCGTTTGGGTGAGGCTGCATTATGTCTATCCCTACCCGCATGTCGACAATATCATTCCGCTGATGGCCGATGGTCTGATCCTGCCCTATCTCGACATTCCGTTCCAGCATGCATCCCCGCGTATACTGAAGGCCATGCGGCGGCCGGCAAGTCAGGACAAGGTCCTTGAACGGATCAGTGCCTGGCGTCGCGATGTTTCCGACCTGGCATTGCGGTCAACCTTCATTGTCGGTTTTCCGGGCGAAACGGAGGAAGACTTCGAGGTCCTGCTGAACTTCATCCGCGAAGCGCGCATCGACCGCGCCGGATGCTTCAAATACGAAAATGTCGCTCATGCGGAAAGCCGGAGCCTGCCCGATCATGTTCCGGAAGAAGTCAAGGAAGAACGCTGGCACCGTTTCATGCAAACGCAGGCAGAAGTTTCCGCGGCCAGGGCCGCAGCGCAAATCGGCCGGATACTCGAGATCATCATCGACGGCCCGGCCGATGGCAGCGATGAATTCAGAGGCAGAACAAAAGCAGACGCTCCCGAGGTCGATGCCGCGGTGTTCATCTCCAGCCCGCGCTCACTTCGCGCCGGAGAGATCCTGACGGCCAGGATCACAGGGGCCGATGACTATGATCTTTATGGTCAGAGCCTCGACTGAGCCTATCGGACGGGCTTCGAATTTCCTCTTGTGCTTTATTGAATACCAATATATAATTGTCGCATATCAATAATTTCTGAAGCCTGATTGAGGGGATTGTCCACATGCAAAGATCGTCTTTCCTGCTGGCGCTGGCCATATCCGGGGTAGCGAGTGCCGCGGCGCAGGGTCAGGCCTACGATGTAGGCCCATTCGAACGCATAGAGGCTGACGCCGGTATCCGAGTTATCTATCGGCCTGCCGAGAGCACATCGGCCCGTGTCGAAGCGGAGGGCAATGACTACAGCGACATCCGCTTTGAAACCAAGGGCAGCACCCTGGTCATCTCACGCGAGAGCACTTCCCGGAGAGGTTGGTTCGGACTCCGAAACAGCTCCATCAATGTCAGTGATGATGGCGCCGTTGTCAGGGTGAATGGCCGCAAGGTGCCCGCCTATACAGTCCATCTCGCCGGCCCGGCGCTTTCAGGAGCGGATGCCCGCCGCTCTGCTCGGATTGAGGCGTCCGGGATTCAGTCAGCGGCATTCGAGGCCACAGCCTCCTCGAGCGGCCGTCTTGCTCTCTCAGGCCAGACTTCGCATGCAGAGTTTCAGGCCTCGTCTGGTGCAGGCGTTGATGCAGGTTCGCTGGAAGCTGGCACCGCAAAGCTTGAGGCCTCCTCAGGTGCGAGCCTCATCGCCCTGCTGACCGGCGAGGGCGACAACCAGGCGACAGCTTCGTCGTCTGCACGGATCTCGTGGCGTTCAGCGGCTCCGGCAAATTTCAGCATCTCGGCTTCGTCTGGCGCCCGGATCGAAGCGGAAGGCGCATGCGCGTCGCTGATGGTTACGGCATCTTCGTCTGCAACGGTAAAGGCCGCTGATCTGGCCTGCGAAAGGGTCACAGCGAACGCTTCCTCCAGCGGTGATGTCGACGCCTTCGCCAGGCATTCGGCTACGGCCGTCGCTTCAAGCGGATCAAGAATTGAGCTGTCGGGTAATCCCGGGGAGCGCGAGATCGCCCGATCCAGTGGTGGCAATATCACCTTCGTAAACTGACCACACTACGTCACTCGATAACATAGTCTTCCGGGCGATGGCCGGGATCCTGCCAGCTCAGTGACATGTCTTCGAGTGCGCCGCGGACAATACGGGCGATCATGGCGTTGCGGCGCGTCCGGCTGTCGGACGGAACGACATACCACGGCGCATGGCGCGTCGAGCACCGCTGAACCGCAAGTTCATAGGCCTGCATGAACTCGCCCCAGAGGGCGCGGTCATCAAGGTCGCCGGGATTGAACTTCCAGAGCTTGTGCGGCTCGACGAGCCGCTCCCGCAGGCGCACACCCTGCTCCTCAAAGCCGATGTTCAGCATGAACTTCACAATCGTGACGGCGTTCTCGGAGAGGTGCTTTTCAAAAGCATTGATCTGGGCGTAGCGCTGCTCCACCTCATCACTTGGCGCGAGGTTCCTGACTCGGACGACGAGTACGTCCTCATAATGTGACCGGTCGAAAACGCCGATATGCCCCTTGCGTGGCACGGCATTATGCACCCGCCAGAGATAGTCGCGCGCCCGCTCTTCGGCGCTGGGCACCTTGAAGGCCTTGACTTCCATTCCGAGTGGGCTGGTCTCGCCGAAGACGCCTTTCAGGGTTCCGGACTTTCCGGATGTATCCATGCCCTGCAGCACGACAAGCAGGCTGCGCTTGCTTTCTGCATAGAGCATGTCCTTGAGATCACTGATGACAGCAATGTCCTTTTTGAGGCTCGTTTCAGCCTCTGCCCGGCTGGCGAACAAGGCCCTGTCGCGTGTCTCCCGCTCAGCCAGGCTGAAGGGCTTGCCCGGCCTGGCCA
>DAIRTA010000070.1:0-9649 GCA_036804125.1 Hyphomonas sp. | reverse complement strand
TGGCACCCTCAATATGCCGCCCTTGACGATCAGGTGCGACATGCCTGGCAGTGGCTATGCCGTCAGGCCGCTCACGCAGCCTGAACTCTCAGAGAACGTCCAGCATCTCCGCGACCAGCGGATGGCGGACCACATCCACCGCTTCGAGGCGGATGACCGCCGCGCCCGACAGAAGGTCGAGTTTCTCCGCGGCCTTTTCCAGGCCCGAGAACTCCTTCAACAGGTCCGACTGGTTGGGATCGCCCGTGATGACCATCGTCGAATGCCAGCCGAGGCGGGTCAGCAACATCTTGAGCTGGCCGTAAGTGCAGTTCTGGGCCTCGTCGATCACGATGAAGGCATTGTTGAGCGTCCGGCCGCGCATGAAACCGATCGGGGCGATCTCGATCACGCCCTCGGCCAGCATGTGCTTGAGTTGTCCGGGCGAGAGCCGGTCAGACAGCGCATCATAGAGCGGGCGAAGATAGGGGGCGAGCTTGTCTTCCATGCCGCCGGGCAGGAAGCCGATCTGTTCGCCTGCCTCAACGGCCGGGCGGGAAAGAACGATCTTGGAGACGCGTCCGGACTGAAGGGCTTCGACCGCCTTGCAGATGGCCAGGTAAGTCTTGCCGGTACCGGCGGGTCCCAGGGCGCAGACCAGGGCATGGCTGTCGATGGCCGACATCAGCGCTGCCTGATTCTCCGAGCGGGGCTTGACGGTCTTCTGATAGCGCTGGGTCCTTTGCCCTGCGGGCGCATCGCGTTCACGTCCGTCATCATCCGGATGCCAGTTCCTGCCGCCCTCTATGGCATGCAGGTGAGGCCCCCTGGCGCGTGCTGTCTCCTCGAACCAGGCGGAAGGACGCACTTCTGCGGCCGTTTTCAGACGCTTGGCGGCATTGCGTTTACCCATGTGAGGTCTCCTTGGCTGCGGGCATGAAAAAAGCCGCCGGCAGGGCGCGCCGCGGCTGGGCGAAAGCGGGTTTCAGGCTGCGGCCTGCCAGAAAGCGGCCTGCAGGGCCCATGATTGGGCCGTTCTGCGATGAGGAGCACAATGTCGCCAAACTGGCCGTTGCCTCTCCGAATCCCTAATCTCTATACACTAACCGAATTATCAGACGGTTAAGTGACATTCCGCTGGCGTAACGAGGGAGATTCACGGGCGATGGCTGTTTATGAAATCGACGGGGTGAAGCCTGAACTGCCGGAGAGCGGCAATTACTGGATTGCCGGAAGTGCAGAGGTCATGGGCCGGGTGATCCTGAAGGAAAACGCGTCAGTCTGGTATGGTTGCGTTCTGCGCGGAGACAATGATCCGATCATTGTCGGGGAAAACTCGAACGTGCAGGATCTCAGCGTCCTTCATACCGATGTCGGCCTGCCGCTTACAATCGGTGCCAATGTGACGGTGGGCCACCGGGTTATCCTTCATGCCTGTACGATCGGCGATGATACCCTCATCGGTATGGGATCAACGATCCTCAACCGTGCGGTTATCGGGAAGAATTGCATCATCGGCGCCAATACGCTTATCGCCGTGGGCAAGGAAATCCCGGACAACTCCCTGGTCATGGGCTCTCCGGGGCGGGTCGTGAAGGAAGTCTCCCCTGCGCAGATTCAGCTCATCCGCATGTCCGCAGCGCATTATGTCGAGAACTGGCAGCGTCACCGCCGGCTGAAGCCGTTAGGTCAGGCCTGATCCGCCGGCTTCGGGGCGCGGCCGATATGGCGCACCGCGAAGGCTGTCCCGGATACGCGTACGACTTCAGCCAGAAGGCGCCCGACGATGACCTTGTCTCCGATGACGGGCGGTGCGCCTGCGGCCTCGAAGGCGGCGCCGGTCAGCGAGATATCGGTCATGCGGCAGTCGAGCCTTCGCCCAGTAGTCAAGGTCACCTGAGTATATCCGCTGACCGGGAAACGGGTTTCTGTGCGGTCTTCTGTCAGGCCAAGAGGATCGCGGTTCAGCAGCCAGGTCAGACGGTCGACCAGCTTGTCGCGCTTATGGGCTGAAATGTTGAAGCGAACAGCGAAGCCATCCGGCGTAGCGCGGATGACCTGTGAGACGACACGGCCCAGCTCGTCGAAATAGCAGACGATCTGATCGCCCACTGCAGGTTTCGAGCCCGACAGGATGAACGCGCCATCGCAGGAGATATCCGCGGTGAGAAGTTCGCGGTCTTCGCTTTCTGCCGTGAGGAAGCGCCCGGTCAGCCTGAGCGGAATCCGCTTCGTCTTGCGCCGGTCCTTTACGGTCAGCGCAAAGGGGGGGCGCACCTTGCTGAGGGGGTGTGGCTGCGTCATCCGGCGGCTCCGAATGGAAGATCATAGCAAGGCCATGCGCAGACTTTGCCGCAGGAAAGGCTAGCTTTCAGAGATTGACAATTCCTTTCGCCATGGCGCGGATATTCAAAGAGTGACCCGCTGGCCTCAGGAGAATGCCCCGGATGGAAGGTTATGACTTTGTTATCGTCGGGGCCGGCAGTGCCGGCTGCGTGCTCGCCAACAGGCTGTCGGCCGATCCGGCTGTACGTGTCTGCCTGATCGAGGCCGGCAGCAAGGACAACTCGCTTCTGGTGCGTATGCCGGCCGGTGTCGGCAACCTGATAAAGGAGCCGAACACCTATAATTGGGGCTTCTACACCGAACCCCAGCGCCATATGGACGGGCGCAAGCTGTACTGGCCGCGCGGCAAGGGCTGGGGCGGCTCTTCCTCGATCAACGGCATGATCTATATCCGCGGGCATGCGGGTGATTATGATCACTGGGCGCAGATGGGGCTCCGTGGCTGGAGCTATGCGGATGTGCTTCCTTACTTTCGCAAGTCGGAAGCCTATGAGGCGGGCGAGACCGCTTTCCATGGCGGCTCCGGGCCGCTGCGAGTCTCCGAAAGCCCGCTTTCAAGTCCGGTATACAAGGCATTCATTGAGGCCGGCCGCGATGCTGGCTATCCGGTTACAGATGATTTCAACGCAGCCCGGCAGGAAGGCTTCGGGCCTTACCAGCGCACCATCCACAATGGCGAACGCTGGAGCGCTTCTTATGGCTATCTCAGACCGATTGCCGGCAAACGTCCGAACCTGACGATTCTCAGCGGCGTCTGCGTGAGCCGCATCATCATTGAGAAAGGCCGTGCAACAGGTGTCGAAGTGGCCGAGGGCCGGGGGCGTCCGGCCCGGCGCCTGAGCGCGGACAATGAGGTGCTGGTCTGCGCCGGGGCCGTGCAGTCGCCGCAGATCCTGATGCTTTCGGGAATCGGGAATCCCGACCCTCTCAAGGCGATCGGAATTTCCGTCACATCGGCCCTTCGCGGCGTGGGGGACAATCTGCAGGATCATCTCGATGTGACGGTCATTCATGAAATGACCCAGCCTCTTTCAGCCTATTCTGCCCAGAAGGGGCTGAAACGCCTTGCGGTCGGCGTAAGATATCTTGTCAACCAGTCAGGTCCGGGCGCTGACAATTTCCTGCAGGCCGGAGCCTTCCTAAATTCCCGTTCCGGCCTTTCCATGCCGGATCTGCAGCTGCATTTTGTCAATGCCATCATGCGCGATCACGGCGCGCACAAGCCGGACCGGGATGGCTATACAGTGCATGCCTGCCAGCTTCGCCCTGAAAGCCGCGGTACGGTAAGCCTTGCCTCAGCCGACCCGTTCGATCCGCCGCTGATTGACCCTAACTATCTGTCTACGGAAGAAGATCGCCGTGCCCTTCGGCAAGCGGTGAAGATGGTCAGGGACGTATGCCGCCAGAACGTGCTCCGCCCCTTCACCGGGCCTGAAATCATGCCGGGTGAATCGGTGAAGACGGATCAGGATATCGATGCTTTCATCCGCCGCACAGGGGAGACGATCTACCATCCTGTCGGGTCTGTCGCGATGGGCGCGGACGAGGCCAGCCCGCTCACGCCTGATCTCAAGGTTCGCGGCATCGATGGCTTGCGGGTCGTCGATGCTTCCGTCATGCCGACCCTGATTGGCGGGAATACGAATGCGCCTACGATCATGATAGCGGAGAAAGCCGCAGATCTGATCCTCGGCCGGCCGGCCCTCGCCCGGGAAGAGCCCCAGACGGAAGCCGCCTTGGGCTAATGCGCGGCCACAAGCTGCAGACGCGGAACCGTAAGAGAGATGTCGGGCGGCGTGAGCGAAATGATCCGGTGCCGGAAGACCGGTTCGCCGCCGAGCGATACCTCTCCGGCGAGAACCTGATACAAGCCAAGGACCCGCTGGCGGCGCGACCTGCTTGCGAGGCGGGTGAAAGGCGCAAGACCGATCTCGACTTCAACACGCCGGCCCTTCAGCGTTTCAGCGCGGGCGTGGATCAGGCCCGGTTGACCTTCGATGCGGACAGCAGACAGCAGCCCTTCGGCCATCTTCTGATCGGGACCTGACCACAGGGCGCGAAAGTCCTGATTGACCGGACAGCGGCCCAGAAGATCGGCTAGCGCTGATCCGGCACTTTGGATGGGCCAGGCTCCATCATCGTGAAACTCCATGATGAACAGGTGGCTGATCAGCTCTGCGCTCTCATCAGCGCGCGGTCCCGATACGTGCCGGACATCACGGCTTGTCTCAAGCCGTTGCCAGGCGTCGATCAGGGCGCGCGTATTGGGGTGCAGCAGGCCTGGCTTCATGTTGTTTGGGGCTCCAGCAGATCTGGGCAGGCTCGAAACGTCGCCATGCCTCTGCCCGTTCATCGCAATATCCGTTCCAGCGCGGTGATTCGCAGCGTGCACGAAGCTGTCCCTCAATGGGCGAAGGATGAACTCTGCTGCGGGCAGGGCGTGAGGGTCACAGCCCGCATGAGGCGAGTGAGCCCGGCGCGCCCAAGTGCATGCGTTTCACAGCGGCACAAGCGGATTATCCACTGCATCAAGTGCTGCAACAGCCTTTTCTGGGGGTTGCGCGATTCACTCGCTTTCGATTAACCCTGTTACAGAAAATATGAAAACCCGGAACAGCCGGGATCCACGCTCCGAATACCGGCGCAGCCACCTTTGCAACAATCATCCCGGGAAGGAACCCACAGAGTGTTTCAGCAGTATCTCAAGGCGGCCACCGCAAGGACCGCACTTTGCCTTGGCGCGGGCCTTAACGCCCTTGCAATTATGACGGCCCCGGCCATTGCCCAGGAGCAGGAACAGGAGCAAGAGCAGGCCGAGCAGCAGCGTACCCTGCAAACAGTCGTGATCACGGCCACCAAGCGCGAGCAGACGCTGCAGGATGTGCCGATCGCTGTCAGCGTGGTTGACGCTTCGACCATCAGCCGGGCGGCTGTTGTCGATCTCAATGACCTGCAGTCGATTGTTCCGGCCCTCAGGGTCGGCCAGCTGCAGTCTTCAGCGAATACGAACTTTTTTATCCGCGGTTTCGGCAACGGGGCCAACAATGCCGGCATCGAGCCGTCAGTCGGCGTGTTCATCGATGGCGTCTACCGGTCACGCTCGGCCTCTCAGATTGCGGATCTGCCGAACATCGAGCGGGTTGAGGTGCTTCGCGGGCCACAGTCCACTCTCTTTGGCAAGAATGCCTCCGCAGGCGTTATATCGGTCGTCACCAGACGCCCGCAATTCGAGTTCGGCGGCCTTGCCGAGGCGACCGTGTCAAACTTCAACGGCTATCGCCTGAACACCTATGTCACCGGCCCTCTCAGCGAGCAGCTTGCAGGCGCTTTCAGCGCAACCTGGAACAAGCGCGACGGCTATGTCGAGGACATTGGTTTCGGGCCTGACCAGAATGAACGCGATCGTTGGGCTGTGCGCGGCGATCTGCTGTTCGAGGCGACTGCGAACGCAACCTTCCGTCTGATGGCTGACTATGATCGCATCAACGAAGTCTGCTGCGCTGCAGGCAACGTGGTCAACGGCCCGACAGGCGCGGTCGTCCAGCTTATTGGCGGCAACATCGTCGCCGAGGACCCGTTCAGCTACCGTGTGGCCTACAATTTCGGCTCCACCAACAAGGTGGATAATGGCGGCCTGTCGTTACAGGGCGACATCGATTTTGACGGCTTCCGCCTGACCTCGATCACGGCCTACCGGGAATCCAAGCTGAAGACGAACCAGGATTCAGACTTCACGAGCGCTGACCTGATCGGGCTGAACTTCAATCAGACCGATATCGAGACCTTTACCCAGGAGTTCCGCGTAACCTCCACGGATGGTGACCGGTTTGACTGGATGCTGGGCGGCTTCTTCTTCGATGAGACAGTCGCGATCGAGAACGATTTCCGCTACGGGCAGGGTTTCCGGCCTTATGTGAACATCCTCTCCGGCGGAGCCCTCAATACGCTCGAGGGCGCGCTCGGTCTTCCGGTAGGGTTGGCCTTTGGCCAGACCGGGCAGGGACCGCAGGAATCCTTCGGTCAGGATAACCAGTCCTGGTCCCTGTTCGGCACCGTCGATTACAGGCTCACAGACAGGCTGACGGCCACCGTCGGGCTGAACTATACCGAAGACGAGAAAACGGCCTTTGGCCGGGCCAACAACTCCGATGCCTTCTCGGCATTGAGCCTGACCCAGGTCGGCTACAATCTGGTACTCTCGACACTGCTCGCCCAGAATGGCGTCAATATCAATGATCCCGCCTCGGTGGGCGCCTTCATACAGGGCAACCCCGCCGCCTTTGCCGCGATACAGCAAGGGGCTCTCGGCGTGGCTCGAAACTTCGATCCGACAACCCCGCCGCAAACGCAGAACCCGCTTGGGGGCCTGCGGGCGTTGCAGTTCCTGCCGCCTTTCCTGGCCTTTCCAAACGCTGTCGAGAGCGGGCGCACCAAGGACGACGAACTTAGCTACACGCTTCGCCTTGCCTATGATGTGAACGACAACATCAACACCTATGTGTCCTATGCGACCGGCTTCAAGGCGACGTCCTGGAACCTGTCACGCGACTCCCGGCCGTTCCCGGCGGACTTCGTGGCCGGCAATGAGCGTGTCGTCGATCCGATCACGGGCCAGGTTTTCGCCGCTCCGGCTTCGCCGGTGCAGGATGCCGGGCTGGCCGTTACCAACCTGACCTCCGGCACCCGCTTTGCCGGGCCTGAGGAGGCAGCTGTGTTCGAGGTCGGAATGAAGGGGGCTTATGCCGACCTGGCGTTCAATGTCGCCATCTTCGACCAGCAGATCAAAGGCTTCCAGTCGAACGTGTTCACGGGCACGGGCTTTGCGCTGGCAAATGCCGGAAAACAGTCGAATCGCGGTCTCGAGCTCGATGTCACCTGGACACCGGTGGACTCCTTCCAGCTGACTTTTGCGGGTACCTGGCAGGATCCGAAATATGACGAGTTCCCGAACTCGGCCAGCGGTGACCTCTCCGGCCAGCGCCCGGCGGGAATTCCGCGTTTCCTTAGCTCGACAGGTGCCACCTACTTCTTTGATGCTGCCGGGCTTGATGCGTTTGTGCGCGGCGATTGGCAGTATGAGAGCCCGACCGATTATTTTGATGATCCGGCAAACCAGGCGCTCATCGGCCAGCAGAAAGAGATCAACACGTTCAACGCCTCGACCGGTTTCACGACCGCTGGAGGCCTGGGTGTGACACTCTGGGCCCGGAACCTGTTCAATGATGAGTACATCACGACGGCTTTCCCGTCGGTTGCACAGGCCGGGTCGATCTCTGGATACCCGAACCAGCCACGGACATATGGCCTGACCGTCCGCAAGACATTCTGAGCTGGTACAGCTGGCGTCAGACTGATAAATGCCCCGCCCGGAGATCGCTCCGGGCGGGGTAATCTTATCCTGCTGCGCCCGGGCGCAGGGCGCGAAGGGACAGAACCGCAAGGACCAGGCAAGTGGCTTCAAAGCCTATGAAGGCCCAGAAGTCAGGGGTCGGCGCAGGGCCGAGCGCCAATGCGGTTACCCTCGCAAGGATGTAACCACCCATATAGGCCACAAGGAACCAGAGCGCGGGCCGGCGCAACTGTTCATGCAGTGCGCCTGCAGCAGCAAGGGCGGCAGCGCCAAAGCTGACACCGCCATATATGCCGCGCAACTCATAAGCCCCGTTTGGGCCGCTTACATCCACTCCGAGACTTGCTGCCATGGCGATGGGATCGATCATCGTGACCGTGCCGAAAGCCGTGAACATGAGGGCAATCATTATAAGGTATAGTCTCATGAGCATGATCAGAGTCTAGGCCATCCGGCAAAGCAGGCAAACCCGCGCAAGCACCATATATGACTAGATATCTTGGTTTCGCTCATCGCATTTGAGGCAATATGGCCCGCTCCTCCTCTCGTCCGCCAGTCATCAACGCCCCGCTGCCGCTGACGGCATTTGCCGTATTGCTGATAGCGCTGCATGCCCTGCGAGTGTTTTCGCCTCGCGGCGCCCAGGATCTCGCTTTCTATGCCGGAGCGCTGTTTCCGGACCGGTTCTGGAGCTGGGCCGCAGGCGGACCCACGCAGAGTGGTGTCCCTGCCTATGATGGCGCCCTGGACGCCGCTGCGCCGCTGTTCCTAAGCGCATTGCTGCATGGTGACTGGTTTCATGTCGTCCTGAATGCCGCTTTCCTCGTCGCCCTGGGAAAGCCTGTCTACGAAGCCTTGCGGTATGTCTACAACCGCCGGACGGGGCAGGCGGCGCTATCCTTTTTCCTGTTCTTCTTCATCACCCAGGCGGCTGGCGGGATCGCCTACCTCCTGTATGCCAATCCTGTGGGCGCACTGACGGTTGGCGCATCGGGTGGCGTCAGCGGATTGCTTGCGGCGGTATTGCTGTTGCGGCCCGACGCCAGCGGCCGGGTGCTATCGCGCGATTTTCTGGCCGTTACGGTCATCTTCATCGCAGGAAACATGCTGCTCGCTTTCATGGGGCCGAGCCTGCTCGGCGCGGGTATCGCCTGGCAGGTCCATATAGGGAGCTATCTTGCAGGCGCCGTGCTGACGCGCGCGACGATGCGGTTGCAGCGGCTCAGCTGATGCCTGCTGCGATGTCGCGCCAGGCATCCGGCTCGCAATCGCTGCGCCAGTGTGCTAGGAAACAATCAGAAGAACAGGAAAAAATCCTGCATCGTGACGGGAGGGTACAGAGGTTGATCATTGAGCAGATTCTGAATGATAAAGGACATAGCGTCATCACGCTGAAAGCCGCTGATACGCTACTGGAGGCCGCCAGGCTTCTCGACGAGAAGCGCATTGGCGCCGTTGTGGCCATTGCCGAGGACAATTCGATCATTGGGGTCCTGTCCGAGCGCGACATCGTGCGCCAGGTGGCACGGGAAGGGGCAAAAGCCCTGAAGCTGACTGTGGCGAGCGCCATGACCCGAGCGGTTGTCACGATCAGCTCGGACATGAGGATTGATGACGCGTTGCAACTGATGACCGACCGCCGGATCCGTCACCTGCCGGTCGTGCAGAAAGAGCGCCTGACTGGTGTTGTCTCGATCGGAGATCTCGTGAAGTGGAAAATCGCTGAGACCGTGGCAGAGGCCGAGGCGATGAAATCCTACCTGTCGGCCCAGTTCTGACGCAGCGACCGCATTTGCGGATAGCTGTGGAAAAATCGGCCTGAGGACTTGCACATCCCGTGATGGATCGCTACCCCGCGCTCTTGCTGAGAGAGTCGCAAGACGATCGCGTATTGACCCACCCAATGGTCGCTTAACGAAAGAAAAGGGCTTGCCCTTTACACCGAATAGCGGCTATATGTGCGGTTCTTCCGAA
>DAIRTA010000069.1:0-9915 GCA_036804125.1 Hyphomonas sp. | reverse complement strand
TGTGTAAACCATGTGACCGGTATGGAATGTAAACCATGTGTCCAGAATGGACCGGGGGGTGGCTGGAGCGGGTGAAGGGAATCGAACCCTCGTCGTCAGCTTGGGAAGCTGCTGCTCTACCATTGAGCTACACCCGCATTTGCGATCTGCTTTTGACCCATAAGCAGCGATGTCGGCAAGAGGCTGATGACGCGACCAAAAGGGTGCTTCGGACTGGCGCTCCGCCGCGGTCCTGCTTATTAGGGCGCCATGCAGGGCGTCATACTTGTTGCAATCGGCGGGGCCATTGGCTCGGCGCTGCGCTATGGCGCCGGCGCAGGGTTTGCGCGCTACTTCCCTCAACATGATTATGCCGGGACCCTTTTCGTGAATATCGCCGGAAGCGGGCTTCTCGGCTTGCTGATGGGCTGGGCACTGACCCTGGAAAATCCCCGCAACCTCCTGTGGCTGTTCTTGGCGACGGGGCTCTGCGGGGGATTTACAACATTTTCGACCTTCTCCCGGGAAGCTGTTATGATGATGAGCGAGGGGGCCTTCATCCGCGCTGCCGGATATGCCGCCGTGTCCGTGACCGGAGCGATTGCGGCGATGTTCGCAGGCCTTGCGGTTGCGAACCGGGTATTCTGACCATGACTCAAATCGTTACAGAAACCGTCACGCTGGAGGAAGAAGGCGCGCGCCTCGATCGCTGGCTCAAGCGCCGTTGCCCGATGCCGCAAGCCCAGATCGAGCGTCTCCTGCGAACCGGACAGGTCCGTGTCGATGGGGCGCGGGCGAAAGCGAACCTGCGTCTCGCCGCCGGGCAGGAAGTGCGCCTTCCATTCTTCAAGCCTGATCAGGCAGCGAGAAAAATCCGTCCGCCCCGAGCAGCCTCCAAAGATGACGGCTTCATCAAGTCACTGATCATCCATGAGGATGATGAGATGATCGTCCTGAACAAGCCGGCGGGCCTGGCGGTACAGGGCGGGTCAGGGCAGGGGCGTCATATCGACGGCATGCTCGAGACCTTGCAGGAGGGTGATCATCGCCCCGTTCTCGTTCACCGGCTGGACAAGGACACATCCGGCCTTCTGCTGATTGCCAAACACCCCGCTGCGGCCGCTCGTCTGGGTGAAATGTTCCGGGGTCGGGATATCGAAAAGGTCTATTGGGCCGTGACGGTTGGCGTGCCCTCTCCCCAGCAGGGGCAGATCCGCTGCTGGATGGTAAAGGCAATCCCGGACGATAAGGCGGAGGGCGGCTACCGCCTTGCCTCGGAGGGCGGGCGGCAACGGGATGCCGACCGTGAGCGGATGGTGCGTTCCGCTCAGGGTGTCGAGGGCGCGCGCCATGCGATTACGGATTATGCGGTCGTGTCCACGGCTGGCCAGAGGGCGGCCTGGCTCGCGCTGCGTCCCCATACAGGCCGCATGCACCAGCTGCGCTTCCATATGCTCGAGATGAACACGTCAATCCTGGGCGACCGGAAATATAAAAGCCGGCGCGAGGTGCCGCAGGGTCTGGCGGAGGGCCTACATCTCCATGCTCGCGCGCTTGTCATCCCCCGGCCCCGCGGGGGCCCCTTGACCTTCGAGGCGCCGCTCCCGGATCATATGCTACAAACATTTGAAACCCTTGGCTTTCTCGTAGCCGAGGCCGGTCACCACCCGTTGGACCCCTTCCAGTGAAGCCGCGCCTGGCCGTGTGGGACATGGATGGCACGCTTGTCGACAGCCGGCGCCAGATTCAGCGGGCCATGGAAGACGCTTTCAGAAAGGTGGGGTTCCAGCCTCCCGGTTTCGAAGCGACCCGGCAGATCGTTGGCCTTAGCCTGGCCGACGGATGTGCGCGCCTTGCGCCAGAGGATGCCCGGCAGGACCAAGTCGCGGCACTGGTTGAAGCCTATCGTTCAGCCTTCGCCACCCGGCGCGCCGATCCAGACTATCACGAGCCGCTTTATGATGGCGCGTGCGAGACACTCGAAGCGCTGAAAGATGATGGCTGGCTGATCGGGCTGGCGACAGGCAAAACGCATCGCGGTCTTGATGCCATTTTCGAGATTCATCCGCTGCGGCACTATTTCGATACAATCTGGTGCGCGGATGATGGTCCCGGCAAGCCGCACCCCTTCATGGTGGAGCAGGCCATGCAGGATCTCGATGCACAGCCGGACCAGACCGTGATGATCGGTGATGCGACATTTGACATGATCATGGGACGCGCGGCCGGGGTTGCCAGCCATGGGGTTAGCTGGGGTTTCGCGCGGGCTGATGAACTGGTCGAAGCCGGCGCGCATGACGTGCATGAGGATTTTGCCTCCTTGCTGGCCGCGCTGGCCCGTTTTGGGCTGTGACATGACCGCAGCCGAACGGAAAGGAGAGGCCGGATTTACGGTTTCTTAGGCTGCTGGGCGCATCTGTAAACGCATTGTCGGTTTGATCATCCGGTCGGGAAGGGTTTCTCGATGAAGTCCCTGTTAATCGAGTTCGGGATTGCAGCCACCGCCCTGTTTGCCATGGGCGTGTACTGGGTCTCGAGGCCACCCGTTGCGGCCGCGCTCGACATTCCGCCGTCTGCCGAGTTCTCGAGGGCTGATTACAATGCCTTTGATCGCGACTTCCTGATCGGAGACGATCGCTGTCCTGTTGGCCTTGCGGAGCATCGCTTCTGCCTCGGAACCTCCCCCATTGAGAGCCAGCTGCAGCGGGGCATGATCGTGCCCCCGGAGATTCCCCTGATTGCTGCCGAATTCCGTGTCATTGTGGCCACCGAGATGAAGGATGAGTCGTTGCGGATCGTCCGCTATGGCCAGACTGTAGTCCTTGTCGATCCCGAGACACGGATCGTGAAAGACATCCTCCGCCTTGCTGCACCGGACTTCGAGACGGCCCGCAGGCTGGACATGTCATTGGGCTGAAGTCGCTGCGCGTCTTTTCAAGTAGGCAGTTTTCCGCATAAGCGCGGTGCATGAAGCGCTTTTACACTAAGGCGGGTACCTTATCCGGCCCAGATGGCTGGCTGGTCCAGCTGGATGGCAGGCCCCTTCGAACGCCGGATCGCCGGCCCCTGACTGTTCCGGCTCTCGGTCTTGCTGAAGCCATCGCGGCGGAATGGAACGCGCAGGGCGATGAGTTTGACCCTACCGGCATGCTGCTGACGCGGCTGGCGAATGTGGCGATTGACAGGAGCCCGGCGAACCGTGACGGCCTTGCTGATGAGTTTGTACGCTATTGCACGACCGATCTCGTCTGCCATCTCGCCGAGGATCCAGCCGAGCTGACGGCGCTGGAAGAGGCGGATTGGGCTCCCGTGCGCCTATGGGCAGCCGATGCAATCGGCATCCAGCTGACGACAACGGCCGGCATAAAGCCAGTGGAGCAGCCCGCCGGGTCGCTGGAGGCCGCGCGCCGGTATGCGCAGCAGCTCGATGATTTTTCGCTGACCGGGCTGGTGTTCGGGGCAGGCCTGTTCGGCTCGGCTGTATTGGCGGCCGCACTGCGCGAAGGTGTCAGGACTGCAGAGGAAACATTCCGGATCAGCGATATTGACGCCGCCTGGCAACGCGCGCGGTGGGGCGAGGATGAAGAGGCGATGGCGGCCGCAGCCTCCCGTCTGCGGGAAGCCCGGACGCTTGCTGTGTGGTTTGACGCCTTGCGGCCGCATCCGGCAGGATCACCGGGTTAAAGCGAACATGAATGCCGGTGAAACGGCAAATGAACATGCGCTTCACGGGCCGGTCGATCAGGCCGTGCTTTTGTGCAGCCATGAGCAAACCTTATCACCTGACCGGAGCCCTCGTCGCAGCGTTTGCTGCGCCGGTGCTCTTTGCCGCCCCTGCCAACGCCCTCCCGGTGCGCGGGGCCATCGAGAAACTCGAGCAGCGCCTGGAGGATGAGGCCTATGCAGAGCCGGTGCACTACCGGCCTGACAGGCGGCACGACAATCGCTGGAATCAGACACCCCGCGAGGTACATCGCCTGACTGGGCAGGCCATTTACCAGTGCGAGCGCGAGATCAGCCGGGAAGCGCGCCGTATCGGCTACCGCACCGTTGAAATCAGTGACCGCCGCCATGTCACCCAGACTGGCCCTTACCGGTTCCAGCTGGGCTTCCGGGATGTCTCCTTCCGGACGGGTCGCCATCAGGTTCGTGCAAGGGTGCGCTGCGATGTTGTCCGCGGGACTGTGACCCATCTGGAGGGCATTCCGTGGCCCGTTCGGCCCGTCAGGCCACCACCGCGGTATTATTACTGACCGGTTTGTTGACCCAACGAGAGCGCCCATTCTGCACTTGCCAAGCTGTGCCCGCCCCGTATCACAAAGGCGGTCAGAAGCCGGGGATGAGCAAGACCTATGCAGAAACTCATTGAAGCTCTGGAAGCCAGGCGAGCCGCTGCCCGTATGGGAGGCGGTCAGGCCCGGATCGATACCCAGCATGCGAAGGGAAAGCTCACGGCCCGTGAACGGGTGTCTGTCCTGCTGGATGAAGGCAGCTTTGAGGAGTTCGACATGTTCGTCGAGCACCGCTGCAATGATTTCGGCATGGACGAACAGAAGATACCCGGTGACGGGGTTGTCACGGGCAAGGGGACAATCAATGGCCGCCTCGTCTATGTCTTCTCCAAGGACTTTACCGTATTCGGCGGCTCCTTGAGCCTCGCGCATGCGGCAAAGATCGTGAAAGTCCAGCAGATGGCCGCCCGGAACGGGGCACCGGTCATCGGCCTGTTCGATGCGGGCGGTGCCCGGATCCAGGAGGGGGTCGACAGTCTTGCCGGTTATGCCGACATCTTCATGGAGAATGTGCTCTACTCCGGCGTCATTCCGCAGATCTCGGTGATCATGGGGCCCTGCGCCGGCGGGGATGTGTATTCACCGGCCATGACCGACTTCATCTTCATGGTGAAGGACACGTCCTACATGTACGTGACAGGGCCTGATGTCGTCAAAACGGTAACGAATGAGGAGGTGACGCACGAGACCCTTGGCGGCGCCAGCGTTCATGCCCGCAAGTCGGGCGTTGTCGATGGTGCTTTCGACAATGACATCGAGGCGCTGATACAGATGCGCCGACTGATCGATTTCCTGCCCGCGTCCAACCGGGAAGGGCCGCCGCAGCGCACGGTGTATGACATTCCCGACCGGGCCGAGATGAGCCTCGATACGTTGATCCCGCCTAATCCGAATACGCCTTACGACATGAAGGAGCTGATCCTGAAAGTTGTCGATGAGGGCGATTTCTTCGAGATCAGTCCGGAATTCGGCGCCAATATCGTTTGCGGGTTTGCCCGCATGGAAGGCTCGACCGTGGGTGTTGTTGCCAACCAGCCCATGACCCTGGCGGGCGTGCTTGATATTGATGCGAGCCGGAAAGCGGCCCGGTTCGTGCGCTTCTGCGACTGTTTCAATATTCCGATCGTTACTTTCGTGGATGTTCCCGGCTTCATGCCGGGCACGAAGCAGGAGTATGGCGGCCTGATCAAGCATGGCGCGAAGCTGCTGTTCGCTTTTGCCGAAGCAACCGTTCCGAAAGTCACGGTGATTACCCGCAAGGCCTATGGCGGCGCCTATGACGTTATGAGTTCGAAGCATTTGCGGGGCGACGTCACCTATGCCTGGCCGACGGCGGAAATCGCCGTCATGGGCGCGAAGGGCGCGGTTGAAATCATCTTCAGGAAAGAGGCCGGGGACCCTGACAAGATCGCCCAGCGGACGAAGGAATACGAGGCAAACTTCGCAAATCCCTATGTTGCCGCGCGAAAGGGCTATATCGACGACATTATCATGCCTCACAATACGCGGCGGCGTGTTGTGCTCGCCCTGCGCGCCCTGCGAACAAAGAAGTTGTCAAACCCGTGGAAGAAGCACGACAATATCCCTCTCTGAGCCCTGCTGATCAGGTGGCATTTCCGGAAGAGGCGAACAGACTCGACCGGGTAGGGCCTCTGAGATCGCTGCAGCGGGTCTGGCAGGTGGCACGCCTGACGGGGTCAGGTGTGGATCTCGAATACATGCAGTTCGGGGGCGATGATCTCCGCCCCCTGATATTCCTTCACTCCCTTGAATATCCTGCTGCTCCGGATTGGGGGTTCTGTGTCGATGCGGCCGAAGCCGGATTCGGGGTCTACGCCATTCGCCGCCCCGGCTTTGGCCTCTCCACCAAGGGTATCCGGCTGGAGGATCAGGCGGCAATCATTGACGCATTTCTTCATGAAGCAGGGCTGGATGATGCCGTGCTGATCGCGGTCGGCTCAGGCAACCCGGTAGGTCACCGGCTCGCGCTGCGCTCGGAGCGCATCGGTTTTTCATTCTTCTCCAATTGCGTGTTCAATCGCGACGTCATGCCGGAGTTCCGGCCGGCCTGGTTTGCCGAAATCCTTCAGCAGACCCTCCTAAGTGAATCAGGAGCGAGGATCTCGCTCGCGGCTATGCGCCGGCTCGGGCGGCAGTTCGGCGCGCGCTGGATCTATGAGACCTGCCTGCAGAAAAGCCCTGGGGATGTGGCCTTCATCCGCAACCATCTGGAGGAGGCGAGTGAAGCCTGGCGTATCGGAAGCAGTATTGACCATCTGACATTTCAGGAGGAGCTGTTAGGCTCGCTCAGGGCTGACCCCCTGCTGGCGGATGGCGTCTTCGCCGGTGTCAATGCCCTTGCGGTATCCGGTCAGGAGACAACAGATACCTGGAAGGCCGGCTTCGAAAGCGAGGCGCGGAGGCTCGGCCTGAAGACCCACTATCTGCCTCAAGGGGATATTCTCGCGGTCTATCAGTGCGCTGACGCACTTCTCGACATATTGCGGGCGCTACCGGAATAGCCGCCGCGCCGCCGCCATTTTGCCCCACATCTTTCCTGCAAGTTATCATCTGAAAATGCCTGCTGTCTGCCGATCAGCGGCATGGCTTGTATAATATCCGTAATTTTCAGGTTTTTCAGCGGCACAGCGCCTGTCCGTTAACGAACATTACGGATCGGGCATGTGCATTCGCCATTATGATGTTGTTAAGCACGGCATAACAGGCTGCCCCTGCTGATGAAGCTTGTGAGGCAAGAGGGAAGAGAATGGTCAGAAAAGCGGTCCGCTGGGGCGCCGATATTGGCTGTCAGAAGAAAATCAAGTCGCTGGATATCCGGGATGACCTCGGTGAGCACGGCTTGCGAGGACGCCGGGCCAAGGGAGACCTTGAGCTCAGCCGTTCGCTGACCCGCAAGGAGGCGAGGCGAGACGCCGCCGATGGCCTGCCGGTCTCCGAGGCTTCAGAACAGAGCCAATGGAGTGAGCGGGAACAGCTTATCGCCGAGCGTGCGGAAGATATTCGTCGCGGGCTGACAACATGGTTGTCTGCCACGTCCGCCGGGGTGCGCAATCATATCCAGGACCTGACTCCGACAGACATATACCCCGACCAGCTACGTGAGGCGATCAAGGCAGAAGAGAATGAGTACCGGTATTATGAATCCGATGATACGGATGAGGCGCGCGAGGATCACAGCGCAGCCATCATAGAACTCCAGTCTTTCCGTGAGCGGCATGGCCAGCAGATCGGCGACCGCCGGCCGGACATAAAGAAGAATGTCGAGCAGGCTATCGCCATCCTGATCTTCCTGATGCTGATCGAAGGATCTTTCAATGCGCTCCTGTTCAAGGATGCACAGGCCTCGGGGATATTCGGCGGGCTGGTCATCGCTTTTGCCGTGGGTGCAATCAACGTTCTCTGCGGGGTCATGGGCGGCTTCTTGGGGCTGCGCTATCTGCACCATCCGCACCTAGCGGCGAGGATCGCCGGCGGTGTGGTTGCCGCGCTCAGCCTGCTTGCGGGCCTGTTCCTGAATTTCTTCGTTGCGCATTTCCGCGATGCCGTGGAGGCCGGTCTTGCAGCTGCGGCAGATGCCGGGCAGTTGGATACATTCTCGATGTTCGCTATCGCTCCCGGTGAAGTACTCACCGGCATGCTTGCGAACATCTTCGGGTTCGAGAGCTTCGTGGCGTTGGCCCTGCTTCTGCTTGGCCTGACGATTTTCGCGATCGCGGTTTATGAGGGTTATGACCGGATCTCCGACCGTTATCCGGGCTACGGGCGCGTCTGGCGCAAGGAACGGCGCGCTTACGAACACCGCCAGAAAGTGCGTGAAGCCTTGCGGGACGATCTGTCCGAATACTTCTCGGCCTGCCGCGGATGGATTGAAACCCAGCTCTCGCGTCACACCGAGGCCAAGCGCGAGATCGAAAAAGGGATGAACCTGCTCGACATGCGCCGTGAGCTGGCGGCATCGATTGCCGCGCGGTCAGCCGATCAGGAACGCAGCCTGAAAGTGGCCTACCGCCAGGCGCACCGCCGCCAGCGCAACGCGCTGAGAGACAAGCTCGGGGAGCAGGCGGCCTGCCCGGCCTATTTCGATGAGATTGTGACGCCGCAGCTGCCGGCTTTCGATTTTGCCAAGGAACGCGCCCTGGCGTCGGCAGCGATCAAGACGATTGATCAGAACATTACCGGGCTGAACCTGCTTCGCGAATGGCTCGAGAAGCACGTGCAGGAGGTCCAGCAGGGACTATCCTCCCTTGAGAGGAAAGTGAACGAAGAGATCGGCCGTATCCGCGAGCAACGGGAACGTCGTGCCGAGCCATCGGGCAACAGCCAGGCCAAGCGGGCCTGACAAGGAGGGCGAGACGATGCCGAGACGCCGCAAGGAGCATGGTCCATGGTTCTGGCGCAGCGCGATTGCGCTGATGCTGTCCAGTGTCTTTGCCTTGTTTGCCGCTGCGGCGATGTACCAGCCGCCGGCGACTGATTCGGAGACGAACTGCAGGCTGGATCGGCGCGATCCTGCTCATACGATCGTCCTGGTTGACCAGTCCGACCCGTTTGACAGTGTCGATCTGGATTGGGTCTATGCCCTGCTTGAAGAGGAAGCCCGGGGCCTGGAGCGGTATGGCCGCCTGTCAGTGGCCGTGCCCAACTCTGAGAGTCCCTATGATCCGCAAATCGTCTTCAGCGCCTGCTCGCCGGGTAGCGCCGCTGCAGCGAATCCGCTCTGGCAAAATCCGCGCATGGTCGAGCAGGCCTGGGCTAATCGCTTCCGGGAGCCGCTGGTCCGCCGGGCAGACGAAGTGCTCAAGGATACCGTTGCGCCCTCTTCTCCGCTCATGGAGGCGATCTTTACGCTGGCGGCCCGGCCAGACTTCAAGGACCGGGACGCCAGTCGCCGGATGGTGATCGTGTCCGACCTGATACAACACTCGCGGGACTTCTCGATGTATCGCAATGGGGCGGATTATGATGCCTATCAGGCTTCGGCTCTGGAGCGCATGCGGCCGCAGCTGGAGGGAGTTGCGGTCACCGCCCGGATCATGCCCCGCCCGCAATATGACCTGCCGCTGAGCGAGGTGAAACTGTTCTGGCAGCGCTGGTTTGACGAAACCGGAGCAAGATACGGCTCGCTCACCTGATTCTGGCGACCCCGGCAGGACTCGAACCTGCGACCATTCGCTTAGAAGGCGAGCGCTCTATCCAGCTGAGCTACGGGGCCGACAGGGCAGGGGATAAGCCGCAGGCCGTCAGTGAGTCCATGGCTGTTTGCGGCTGGGCGAAAAATTCTCGGTATAGGATTTCACCGGCCGCGGCCGCTCGCGCGCCTCATCGACAGTGAAATTCAGCCCCTCGCGTTCGGCATAGGCGATGGCCTGCTCACGAGTGTCGAAAAGGAGCCGTACCTGGCTGGAGGTGTCATCATTACTGGTCCAGCCCATCAACGGATCGAGGCGGCGGCGGGCCTGTGGGTTCACGAATTCAAGGACCCAGACCTTCGTGTTGCCGCGCCCGGCCTGCATCGCGCTTTTAGCGGGTTTGTATATGCGCGCTTCCATAGGGAATTTTCCTGATCAGGGTCTTGGTCGGAGCGAGAGGATTCGAACCTCCGACCCTCTGGTCCCAAACCAGA
>DAIRTA010000068.1:0-9924 GCA_036804125.1 Hyphomonas sp. | reverse complement strand
CATGCCATGCGCGGCCTCGCCGCCGAGGCATTTCTGCCAGCTATAGGTGATCACATCGAGCTTCTGCCAGTCGATCTCCTGGCTGAAGGCGGCCGAGGTCGCATCGCAGATGACGATACGGTCCGGGTTCGGACGGATCCAGTCGGCATTCGGTACGCGCACGCCGGAAGTCGTCCCGTTCCATGTGAAGATGATGTCGGCGTCATCACGCACCTTCTCGAAATCCGGCAGGGCGCCATAGTCAGCGACATAGGTATAACAGTCGCCAAGCTTCAGCTGTTTCACCGCATCAGTGACCCAGTCCTGGCCGAAGCTCTCCCAGGCAAAGACATCGACGGGGCGCACCCCCAGCATCGACCACATGCACATCTCGACCGCGCCGGTATCGGAGGCGGGCACGATGGCGACGCGGTAGTCATCCGGGATTCCGAGGATGACCCGGCTCCGGTCGATGGCGGATTTCAGCTTGGTCTTGGCATGGGCCGAACGATGCGAACGGCCGAGGGCAGCAGCCCCGAGATTTTCGAGCGAGAAGCCGGGATATTTGGCTGTCGGTCCGGACGAGAAATGCGGGCAGGCCGGGCGCACGGCCGGCTTGGCGAGAGTCACGGTCATCTGGTTTTACTCCTATCCTTCCAGATAGGCTGGGCGCCGTTGGGGGCGCCTGGCCCACTGGCTCAATTGCACAGTTTTCGCTGTCCGGCAAACGGCATTTTGCTGCCCCCGGCGCTGGTCATGATCAGCTCCTCACCGCTAGAATGCGCGGCACCGAAGGAGGACATCATGAGAAAGCTACTTTTCCCGGCCGCGCTGCTGATGGCGGCGGCCTGCACGAGCACAGCGCCGGCCGCCCTTGTCGCGGATGAGCCGGCTGCCGCGCCAGCGGAGTTCCGGACCTACAGCGCCGCCGAGTTCTATGAAACGGTCAGATACCTCATTGCCGCAGGTTCCGGGCGCTGCTTCTCGCCGGATGGCCAGTCAATCCTGATCAGTTCCGATGCAACCGGCATCATGAATGCCTATGCCCTCGGGATCAGCGGCGAGAAGATCGCGCTGACGGACTCCACCGTCGAATCGGTCTTTGCCGTCTCTTACTTCCCCTCGGACGACCGGGTACTGGTGCGGGCCGATGGGGGCGGCAACGAGCTGTTCCATGTCTTCGTCCGCGACACCGATGGAACCCTAACGGACCTCACCCCCGGAGAGCGCACCCGCGCCTCCTTCCAGGGCTGGAACGCGGACGGCCAGACCTTCTATATCGCGACGAATGAGCGCGATCCGGCCTCCGATGATCTCTATGCCTATTCCGCGGCCGATTATTCCCGCCAGCTCATCTTCGAGAATGACGGCCGGGAACTCGGCGCCGTCAGCCCGGATGGCCGCCTGCTTGCCCTGCTCGAGAATGTCTCGAACACAAACACGAAAATCTACCTCGTTGATCTGGCCTCGGGAACACAGGACCGCAAGCTGATTACCGAGCATCAAGGCAACGTCGCCCATAGCGTCTACCGCTTCACCCCGGACAGCCGGGCGCTGGTCTACGGCACCAATGAATTCGGAGAATTCGCACAGGCCTGGACCTATGATGTCACCAGGGGAGAAAGGGCGCCGTTCGTCACGGCGGACTGGGATGTGCAACTGGTCACATTCTCTCCGAGCGGCCGTTACCGGGTCAGCGGCATCAATGCCGACGGCGTGACCAGAATGACCCTGCTCGACACGCAGACGGGCGCGCCTGTAACCCTCAGCGGCCTGCCTGACGGCGAGTTGGCGCAGGTCTGCTTCAACGAGGCCGAGAACCGCCTCGCATTTGGTGTCAATTCCGATACCTCGCCGCTGAACGTGTTCACGGCCGATCTGGCGAGCGGGAATGCCGTGCGCCTGACCGACGCGCTGTCGCCCGCCATAGCCGAGGAGAGCCTCGTCTCGGCCAGGATCGTCAGGTATCAGAGCTTTGACGGTCTGGAGATCCCCTCGATCTTCTACGTCCCGAAACAGGCTAGCGCCGACAATCCGGTCCCGGCCCTCGTCTGGGTGCATGGCGGCCCAGGCGGCCAGAGCCGCAAGGGTTACTCCCCGATCTTCCAGTTCCTTGCCAATAATGGCTATGCGATCCTCGCGGCCAATAACCGGGGGTCATCAGGCTATGGCAAGACATTCTATCATATGGATGACCGGCGCCATGGCGAGGAGGACCTTCAGGACATCGTCTGGGGACGGAAATATCTGGAAAGCCTCGACTTCATCGATGGCAGCCGCATAGGTGTCATGGGCGGCTCCTATGGCGGCTTCATGGTCGCCGCTGCTCTCGCCTTCGAGCCGGAGGCATTCGACGTGGGAATCAACATTTTCGGTGTGACGAACTGGGTGCGCACGCTCGAAAGCATCCCGGCCTGGTGGGGTTCGTTCCGCGACGCCCTGTATGACGAGATGGGCGACCCGGCGACCGATGCCGAGCGCCACCGCGCGATCTCACCGCTCTTCCATGCGCACAACATCGTCCGGCCGATGCTGGTCGTCCAGGGAGCGAACGATCCGCGCGTGCTGCAGGTCGAAAGTGACGAGCTTGTGGCCGCGATCCGCGAGAACGGGGTTCCGGTCGAGTACCTTCTGTTCCCGGATGAAGGGCACGGCTTCGTGAAAAAGGAAAACCAGATCACTGCTGCCGAGGCCTACCTGAACTTCCTCGAAACCTACATGCCGGCGGACTGAAGGACCCTTGAGGCGGCTGCCCGGACCCTGCCGGGTGGCCGCCCGGCCCGCTCGGTGGGCAGAAGACGGCCAAAAGACGCGGGCGCATCAGGCGACGTCGCGGACGGGATCCGGCAGGCTGAGCAGGCGGCGGGCGAGCGCGCGGTGGCGCTCCTTCACATGCGCGCCGACAACGCTGAGCGCCGTGGCGAGAACGGTCGCATCATCGGTGAAGCCGAGGCCGACCACAGCGTCCGGAATGAGATCCACCGGCATGACGAAATACGCCGCCGCCGCAAACAGGATACCCTTGGCCTTGGCCGGGGTCAGCGGATCGCGGGCGCAGTAATAGGCGGCGGCGAGATCATCGGCAAAGGGCACGCGCCCGGCGACGCGCAGGAGCTTCGCGATCAGCCCGCGCGAGGCGCGCCGGTAGGAGTCAATGCTCTTGGGGAGGTAGACGCCGTCGCCGCCCCGAACCGTATGGATGATTTCCGCCGCGTCAGACATTGTGCTCTCCGGACGCTATTATAGATGAGGTTTGCACTTTTGGAAAAGCAGGGAGGACAGCGTCCCATGGAACTTAATTCAAACATTTCTGCCGTCATTACCGGCGGGGCTTCGGGCCTCGGGGCCGCCACCGCCCGCCACCTTGCCAGCCATGGTGTCAAGGTCGCCATCTTCGACCTGAACGCGGAAAAAGGCGAGGCCGTCGCCAAGGAACTCGGCGGCGTGTTCTGCGAGGTCAACGTCACAGATGATGCCTCGGTCGATGCCGGCTTTGCCAAGTCCCGGGCGGCCATCGGCCAGGAGCGCATCCTGATCAACTGCGCGGGGACCGGCAATGCCATCAAGACCGCCAGCCGCGACAAGAATACCGGCGAAATCACGCACTTCCCGCTGGATCGGTTCAACCTGATCATCCAGATCAACCTGGTTGGCACCTTTCGCTGCATTGCCAAGTCTGCCGCCGGGATGCTGGCGCTCGAGCCCCTGGAAGGCGGCGAGCGCGGCGCCATCGTCAACACGGCCTCGGTCGCCGCCGAGGATGGCCAGATCGGCCAGGCCGCCTATTCCGCCTCCAAGGGCGGCGTCGTTGGCATGACCCTGCCGATTGCCCGCGACCTGTCGCGTGACGGGATCCGTGTGAACACGATCCTGCCCGGCATCTTCAATACGCCGCTGCTGGCGGCCGCGCCGGAAAATGTGAAACAGGCGCTTGGCGCGCAGGTGCCCTTCCCGCCCCGGCTGGGCAATCCGGACGAGTTCGCTTCGCTTGCCTGCGAGATGTGCCGCAACAGCTATTTCAATGGCGAGGATGTCCGCCTCGACGGCGCGATCCGGATGGCGCCCCGATAAAGATTGCTCGCGGCGGTTCGCGCACCTTCTGTGAGGGCCGCTGCGCCTTCGCATTGCTTGTGAAGCGCGCCTTTACGAGCGAAGCGAAGGCGCAAGCGCCGCGGGCTTCAGCCCGCGATCAGCGCTGAGCTGAACTAATCAAATGGCGCGGCGGGGTCGCGCACACGGATCAAGCCATTGCCGATCATTGTCATGACGACTTCGCCATGCTGGTTGATGACGGTCTGGCGGGATTTCGTCAGGCCCATCTCAGGGCGCGACTTCAACCGGCGCTTCTCGATGAGTTCGATTTCGACGGACAGCTCATCGCCCGGATAGACCGGCTTCACCCAGCGCAGCTCATCCAGGCCGGGCGAGCCAAGCCCCGCCGTCGGTTCGCTGTCTTTCCAGGTATCGACCATCAGGCGCATCGCCATGGCGCCGGTATGCCAGCCGGAAGCAGAGAGCCGCCCGAAGAAGGTCGCCTTCGCGGCTTCATCATCAAGATGGAAGGGCTGGGGATCGTATTTCGAGGCAAACGCGATCACTTCCTCGCGCGTCACCTTATAGGTCCGAGAGGAACGTGTCCGCGTGCCGACCACCATGTCTTCATAATATCTCATGCCGTTGCCCCTGATCTGTGGCTGAACGCCCGTGTCGTCGCTGGACGGCCGGGCCTTGGCAAGCCTGCCCCGGCGGGAAGGGGTGCGGCAGGCTTCCGGGACGCTAGAACAGGGCATCGGGCTGAAAACAGGAGACCGGCGTGGAATTCGATGACGTAGTGCGCGGGCGGCGGAGCATCCGGGGCTATCTCAGGAAACCGGTCCCGAAAGCGCTGATCCGGGAAGTGCTCGCGCTGGCCATGCGCGCGCCGACCTCGCTCAATACCCAGCCCTGGAATTTCTATGTCGTCTCCGGCGCGGTGCTCGACCGGATCCGGGCCGGTAATGTCGAGCGCAATCTCGCCGGCGTGCCCGACAGCCGCGAATTCCGCATGGGCCCCGGCTATGCCGGTGTGCACCGCGAGCGCCAGATCGAGATCGCCAAACAGCTGTTCGGCGCGATGGGGATTGCCCGGGAGGACAAGGAAAAAAGGCAGGACTGGGTGCTGCGCGGCTTCCGCCAGTTTGATGCGCCGGTCTCGATCGTCGTGACTTATGACAAATCGATCCAGGGCAGCGATATTGCGCCTTTCGATTGCGGCGGGGTCGTCAACTGCCTCGTCAATGCCGCCTGGTCGCGAGGGCTTGGCTGCGTGATCAATTCGCAGGGCATCATGCAGAGCCCGGTCGTGCGCGAACATGCGCAGATCCCGGACGACCAGGTCATCCAGACCTGCGTTGCGATGGGCTGGCCGGACCCGGCCTTCCCAGCCAATGCCGTCATCTCGAAGCGAAAGTCCGTGGACGAAGCGGCGACCTTCATCGGGTTTGAGGATTAGGCGAAAGAGCAGAAAGCCCGCTCAAGGCTGAGCGGGCTTTTGCGCGGTCCGGTGCAGAGAGGGGCGCTGCGCCGGCGGGGCGAGCGTTGCGCCGTGTCCTATTGATTGTTCTGGCGCTGTTTGACCTCTTCTTCTCCGGCCTCTTCACGCGCCGCGTCATCGAAGATGATGGCTGACTGCTCGCCGCGGCCATAGGAGCGCGCCTGCTTGGCGAGCGCATCCATGGATTGCTGCATCCGGCCCTGGCCGACCGCCATGGTCTGGCTGGGCGCCATGCCCACCGCCTCGGCATCGGAGAAATTGGCAAACTCCGCACCGAGGAAGACCACTTCCCAGCCATGGCTGCGGGCGCGGTCGAGCGCGGCCATTGCGCCGTCCCGTGTCATTTCCTGCGAGGCGTTCTCCTGGCCATCCGTCATGATGACGATCACGGCGCGTTCGGGCTTGTCCGCCTCGGCCGTGGCCACGATGCGGCCGATGGCATCGAACAGCGGGGTCATGCCGCGCGGGCTCGCTTCGTCAGTGCTGACCTCGACCCAGCCGGCGGCGTCCTGCTTGTCGCGCAGGACATCGAACTGGAAGCCGCCATGATGGTCGAACATCGCGAGGGTAACATTCGCCTGGATATCCCCGCCGGCCATCTCGTCTTCGCCAACCTCGCCGACGCTTTGGGCATAGGCGTTCACCGAGGCGAGCGCTTCGGTCCAGATGCCCTGCATGGAGCCGGTGCGGTCGAGGAGGATATAGGAATGCACCGTATCGGCCGGGGCCGGAGCAGGATCGGCCGGCGGCCGGGCGGCGATCGCCGAGCAGGCAAAGATGAAGCCAGCACCGAGTACGGAGAGTGATTTTGTCAGTGTCATGATGTCGTGTCCCTTCCCTTCCGGGCCTACCCAGCCGCAGGCCTTGCGAGCCGTGACGCTGCGCGCCGATTGCGGCGGCGGCGTGACGGGGATTTGCCGAAGCCAAGGAAAAGGGCCGCCCTTTCCAAGGCGGCCCTCCCCAGTCTGAACATCCATTCAGTTTCGAGGGGCCTATGCGCCCTTGCCGCGCTTGACCCGGTCCTCACCGGCCTGGCGGCGGTCCTCCGCATCGAAATCAATGTCGTCGCCGCTGGCAGAATAGAACCGGCTCTTCCGGGAAAGCGTCCGCATGCTGCCTTCAAAGGCGGCGGCATCCATGGCCATGGATTTGGCGGCAGAGATCCCGATCGCGGCGGCATCGCCGAACTCGGCAAACTGCGCGCCAAGGAACACGACCTCCCAGCCCTTCGACTTGGCCCGGTCGATCGCCGCGCGGGCGCCCTCGCGGGTGACTTCGCGGGAGGCGTTCTCGTGCCCGTCGGTCATGACGACGATCACGGCCCGGCCCGGATTTGCCGCCTCGGCAAGCGCGATAAGGCGGGCGATGGCGTCGAAAAGCGGTGTCATGCCCCGCGGAGCGGCCTCGTCTTCCCGGAACGGCGCCCAGCCGGACGCCGGCTGGCGATCGCGCAGGACATCGAACTGCAGGCCCGCATGCGCATCAAACACGGCGAGCGTGATATCGGCGGCAACATCCGGCGCGCCGGGCTTCGGCGCGGCAAGATCCTCTGCAAAGGCATTCACCGACTTCACGGCCTCCGCCCAGATCGTGCCCATGGAGCCCGTCCGGTCGAGCAGGATATAGGCGCTGAGTTTCGATGCCTCGCCGCCGGTGGTGTGTGTATCTGTCATGGACTGGTCCTCCGCTTCATCCGCCCCGCCCGGCCGGAGCACGCAGATGGGGACAACCGGCGCAATTGGAAGGGCCGGACAGGACCTAATTTTATGGGAAGCAGGGCGCGCCGGTCAGGCGAAGCGCGGCGCGATCTTGAGGTCGCGGACCCAGCCGATCTTTTCGAAGAAAAGCAGCACGGTGCCGTTATAATCGACGATGCGGTTCCACAGCCCGCGCCGAGGCCGGTGGAGCGCGCTCTGCGGCTCGTCATGATGATGATCATGGAAGGCCTCGCCGCCGGTCAGCAGGCCGACAAGATGGTCCGCCCAGACCGGCGTCTTGAGATGGCCGAGGACATTGATGCCATAGGTGGTGGCGTGGAACTGGATGGCGCGGCCGATCACCACGCTGGCATGCAGCAGCGCCGTCAGGATCAGCGAGCCGCCAGCCGCCCAGACGATCAGGTAGATGGCCGCCGGGATCAGCAGATGGATGACGAGGCTGATCTCGTTATAGAAACGGTCCATCCAGACGATGATCGGGTGGCGCTTCAGCCACGCCGCCATCGGGCGTTCGACATCCTTCTGGTCGCGCCAGAGGATCCAGCCGACCCAGGCCCAGCGCTTTGACTCGAAAGGATTATGCGGGTCGCCCGGCTGGTCCGCAAAGCGGTGGTGCTGGGAATGGTAATTCACCCAGTCGCGCAGGCGGCCCTGCATCGCAATCATGATGTTCAGCATGGTCAGCACCTGGGCCGGCCAGGCCATCTCGCCCGCGCGGTGCTGCAGGATGCGGTGCATCGGGCCGATGCCGAGATTGCACCAGAAGACGGAGAAGGCGATGACCGCGAGCGCGACCAGCGGATACCACCAGTGGAAGGTGAGCGAGCTGACGAAGATGCCGAGCAGGATAGCCGTCACAAACAGCGAGACCCCCAGCACGGGATAGCCGAAGGCGGAGAAAAAGCTTGGGATGTCGAAATTCTTCCAGGTTTTGGGGATCGCGATGGAGCGCGGTGTCATCTTTGGTTCAGTCCTCGTCAGGCCGGGAATGGCGCTACCGGATAAGGTGCCGCTTGCCCCCATTTGCAGGAACCCTGCCCTGCAATTCTTAAGTCTTATCTAATCGCTGAGAACGGTTTGCAAAAGGCGAAAAAGCCCCCCGGCTGCACAGGCATGCCGAGTGTCTCTTTCCGGTCGCAGGCGGCGCGTGACGGCGCGCACGCTTGGCGCTAACATTTCAATCCTGCGCGCAGAGCGCGGCGGCAATCAGGGGCAAGCAGGGTGGACGCGCAGCGTCAGAGGCTCAATCAGCGCATTTCAGAGCTGACCGGCGCCGACCTTGAGGCCAGCCAGGATCCCTCGGCCGTGCGCGTCGGCTGCCCGCTGCACAGCGCCTGCCGTGAGGGCGGGGAGACGATTGATCTCGATTTTGTGAACGGGCGTTATCGCTGCCGGGCCACCGGCGAGAGCGGGAGCTTTGCAGAACTTCTCGCGCGGCTTGAAGGCCGCGGCAGCGCACTGGCGCTGAGACCGGCGGCCACCGATCCCGCCAGTGAGCAGGCCGATGCTGTGATGGACGGGGAGTTTTCAGAAGCGCTGACCCTGAACCGGCCTGTCGCGAAGGGCGAAGCCCGGGTGAAACTCCTGACCGAGCGCGCACCCGATCCGGAGGCGCTGAAGGCCGAGCATCGGCGGCGCCAGACCGAGCGGCTCATCATCGGGGGACTCGCCCTTTGTTTCGTGGCAGCCGGGCTGACAGCGGCAGCGCTTTCCGGCTTTGCCAATTACCAGGCCTTCGCCGCAAGCGTGCCCGATCCGGCGCAGGGGCGCATCTGGGGCTGGGCGGGCATCCTTGCGGCGATTGTCTCCTTCGGGGGGTTCACCTTCGTCTACTGGCACAGCGCCCATGCGCGCTATCGCGAGGCCTTTCGCGCACTGATACTGGCCCTGATCGGGGCGGCGACCTCCATTCTCGGGACCGATCTCTATATCCGCGCGAATGCCTCGACCGCCGAGCAGGCCGTGCAGCAGGCAGGCGCCAACCGCGCCGTTCTGGAAACCCAGATCGCCGACTGGCGCCGCCAGCTGGACGGCATTCCGCCGGAGACGCGCACTGTCGAAGGCCTCGAGATCTATCTCGCCGAGGTCGAACGGGTCGGGCGCACGGAACAGAAACCTTACCGCGACGCGCAGAACGAGCTGGGCCTTGCCCGCCGGCGGGATGATCTTGAAGCCAAGATCGAAGCGGCCAATGCCGAACTTCTCGGGGTTGGATCGGGCAATATCCTGCTGGCCGCCGAAGCGCGCGCGTCCCTGCCCGGCTGGCTGTTCGCGGTGATCCTTGAAACCTTCTCCAGCCAGGGCACCTCGATCGGCCTCGTCGCGCTGATGATGCTGTTCACCCGCCGGCGCGAGGTGGACCTGTGAGCGGATATTGCCGGCCATCCCGGCCGCGCAGCAGCTCCCCCGCCTCGCCTTGATGAATATCGGGGAGTGACAGCAGCGCCTTCGACACCCCGCCGGGGATATCCTGCACATAATGCGGCACGGCAAGGCCGGAGACATGATCCCGCAGGGCGCGCATCAGGGCCTGGCCTTCCTCTACCGGCACATGGAAATGTGACGTGCCGGGAGCGGCATCGAGCTGATGGAGGTAGTAAGGCTTGACCCCGGCCGCGAGCAGGGCCCGCATCAGGCCGGCAAGGCTCTCCAGCGTGTCATTGACCCCGCGCAGCAGCACGCTCTGCGAAACAA
>DAIRTA010000067.1:0-9963 GCA_036804125.1 Hyphomonas sp. | reverse complement strand
CATACATGGCCATGTTGCGCCGGGCCTGCGCCTCGAACAGCTTCATCGGATTGGCTGCCTGGCGCCACTCTTTCTGGCTTTCGGCGAAGGTGTTCATCGAAAGTTCGAGGAAGGACGGAAGGAAGGTCTGCGCTCCTCCACCGTAGAATCCAATAAGCTGGCGCAGGAAGTTGAGCGGCAGGGCGCCCTCTCCCTTAGTCTCGTGCTCGAATATGATCTGCGTCAGGACCTGCCGGGTCAGGTCTTCGCCCGTCTTGGCATCCTTCACCTCGAAGTCCTGTCCCTTGCGAACAAGATCGGAGAGATGCTCCAGCGTCACATAGGACGATGTCGAGGTGTCATAGAGGCGCCGGTTCGCGTATTTCTTGATAATGATCGGCTCGCCGGACCCTTGCGGATGGGCCATTTCCTCACCTTTCCTGCTGCCGGATATCGACAAGCAATTTTTATGCTATGCGGAAAACATGGCATGAATCCTCTTTACTACCAATGCGCTATTGAAGTTAGAGCGCTGAGCGGGCAAGCCATTTGAAAATTGCACAGTCACGGGAGGAAAGGGCAAGATGGCAAAGACCGCATTGGTTACCGGCGGAACCCGGGGGATAGGACGGGCGATAAGCCAGACGCTCAAGGCGAGGGGATACAGCGTAGCTGCGAATTATGGTGGCAATGACGCCGCTGCCGAAGCCTTCGCCAAGGAGACCGGCATTCGGGCATACAAGTTCGATGTCGCGGATTACGGCGCCGTCGGGGAGGGGCTGAAACGTATTGAAGGCGATCTGGGCCCTGTCGAGGTCCTCATCAACAATGCCGGGATCACACGCGACGCCCCGTTTCACAAGATGAGCCGCGAGCAATGGCTGGAGGTTATAAACGTCGACCTGAACTCAGCCTTCAATGTCACGCGTCAGGTCTGGGACGGGATGCGTGAGCGCGGCTTTGGCCGCATCGTGAACATCTCCTCGATCAATGGCCAGAAAGGCCAGTTCGGCCAGGCGAACTACTCGGCTGCAAAGGCAGGGCTGATCGGGTTCACGCGTGCGCTTGCCCAGGAAGGCGCCAAGCGCGGCATAACCGTGAATGTGGTTTGCCCGGGCTATATTGATACCGAAATGGTTCAGGCCGTTCCCGAGAAGGTTCTGGAAGGGATCATTGCGACGATTCCCGTCGGCCGTTTAGGCAAGGCGGAGGAGATCGCTTCGGTCTGCGCCTATCTCGCGTCTGATGACGCAGCCTTCATCACGGGCGCAACCATGACGGTCAATGGCGCGCAGTATATCGCGAGCTAGATTTCCGGGCGCCATGCCGGAGGCGCCATCTGGAAACCAGAAAAGCTGAAACCCGGCGCCACAGCGCAGGACAGGAGTGTCCAGGCGCCCAGGGTTTCGGCTGTCTGCCAGTGATGCGCGGGGACGATGGCGTGTGCCCTCTGCCCGCCGCGAAGGTCCGGGCCGAGCAGGGTCGCCGAAGCGCCCCTTCCGTCAGGAGGCGAAACCGAGAGGGCCAGGGGTCCACCGGAATGCCAGAACCAGGCCTCATCGGCGTCGACCCGGTGCCATGCTGATAGCTCATCCGCCTGAAGAAGATAGTATATGACGGTCAGTGCAGCGCGCGCATCCCCCTGCGAACGGAAGGTCTCGGCATAATGGCCGCCCTCAGGATGAGGCTTGAGGCCAAGGATCCGGATGATATCCCGCGCGCCGGGATCCCCGGAAACCGCCGCACGCCTCAAGACCTGTCCTTCCGCCTGCGGATTTCACCGAAGGTCGCGGCGGCGTCGCCGGGATGCCCCATTGCCGCCTGCAGAGCTGGATCGTTCGCCCTCAGGAAGGGGTTGGCTGCGAGTTCGCGCGAGAGGACGGTCGGCACAGTCCACTCCCCGCGCGCCCGCTTGCCGGCAACTTCGTCAGCGTAAGCGGCGAGGGCGGGGTTCTCCGGATCGATACTGCGCGCGAAACGGGCATTGCTCGCGGTGTATTCATGCGCACAATAGATCACGGTGTCCGGTGGCAGGGCCTTCAGCTTCTGAAGGCTTTCCCACATCATCGGCATCGTGCCCTCAAATACACGGCCGCATCCGAGAGCAAACATCGCATCGCCAACAAACGCGGTGCCTTCACTGCGGAAGTGGTACGCTATGTGCCCGAGGGTGTGGCCAGGCACATCGATGATCTGGGCCTGATGAGCTCCGAGTGATACGGTGTCGCCCTGGCTCAGCGAGAGATCAATGCCGGGGATTTTCCCGGCCTCGGCGGCCGGTCCGTAGATTGTGCAGGCTGTTGCAGACTTTATGGCAAGGTTGCCTCCGGCATGATCCGGATGCCAGTGCGTGTTCCAGATCGCTGAAATCTTCCAGCCGCGTTTGGCAGCCTCGTCCAGGTATCTTTCAGCATCGGGTGTATCGATTGCGACCGTTTCACCCGTATCCGGATCGTGGACAAGAAAGCCATAATTATCGTTCAGGCAGGGGAATTGGTGTATCTGGAACATGCCTGAATACTGTAGCAGCCAAGGATAGCCGGGGACATACCCGATCATGCGTCAGGATGCCGTCTCGATCGAGCGCTTTTACGCTTCTCCTCTCGGGCAGGCGGCGGCGCGAATCCTCAGGGGGAAGCTGACTGACCTGTGGGGCGATGCCCGCGGACTGTCCGTGCTGGGTCTCGGTTATGCCGTGCCTGTCCTCGAGGCCTTTGGCGCGCACACGGCACGGATCAGCTGTGCGGTTCCCCACGAGCACGGCCCGGTCTACTGGAATTATTCCGGCAGGGGCAATTCCGCCGTTGCCGTTGATGATCCGCGGCTTCCTTTTCCTGATGGAGCGTTCGACCGGGTCGTTGTCCTCCATGGCCTGGAAGAGGCGGGAGACCCGCGGCTCTATTTGCGGGAGATCTGGCGAGTCACTGCACCGGAGGGGCGGATCGTTCTTGCAGCGGCAAACCGTAGAGGGTTTTGGGCGCGCGCGACCCAGACCCCATTCGGCCATGGCAGGCCGTGGAGCCGCAGTCAGCTCACCAGCCTTTTGTCAGGTGGCCTCTTTCATGTCACCGCTTCTTCGGGCGCCTTGTACATGCCGCCCCTTCCTTTCGGGCTGGTCAGTGCGGCGGCCGATGGCTGGGAGGCCATAGGCCGGTATATACTTCCAGGCTTGGGGGGTGTGGTCCTTGTCGAGGCGGTCAAACGCCTCTACGCGCCGCCGGGTGGCGGCGCCGCGGCGCCGGTGACGGAGCGGATGACAGGGGTTCGCCCCGCCCGTGCCACCCGCCGGGATGCCGATTGACGCCGGCCGCCGCCGCGATAGCTTGTCAAAAACAGTGTAACATACAGTGCATTAGGAGGGTCATGGGGATGAAGTTCATTTTGGCGATATTCAAGCCAAGCCGGCTGGACGCCGTTATTGAGGCGCTGTCTCAAGCCGGAGCCACGGGGCTCACGGTTACAGAAGTGCGCGGCTATGGTCGCCAGCAGGGCAAGACGGAGGTCTATCGTGGGGCTGAATATGAGGTGCGGCTGCTGCCCAAGGTGAAAGTCGAACTGGCCTGCCCGGATGGCGATACCGACCGGCTTGTCGAAGCCATCAGCCAGGCCGCCAACACCGGAACCATCGGTGACGGGAAGATTTTTGTCTACGATCTCCTGAATGCGATGCGCATCCGGACCGGAGAGCGGGACGAACAGGCTATTTCAGGCTGATCTCAGCCAGTCTGCCTATTCGATGATCTCGAAGCCTTCGGGTATTTCCCATTCCGGCACGGAGGCGACACCGAACTCCGCCGGAAGCCGTTCGCCAATGCCCTGTTGTCGGCGCTCATAGGCCTCGACAAGTGACAAATAAGGCGGAACATGGGTCCAGCCATGCTCTGCGGTGTTCTGCACGATCTCGAAATGCAGGTGGAGGGTCGTTGGCGTCCCGCCGAAATCATTCGACACAAAGCCGATCAGGTCACCCTCCTGCACGGCCTGACCGGCCGCGATGGCCAACCGGTTCATGTTGAGGTGCATGTAATTATAGATGCGCCCATTGGCGCGCAGTTTCACCGTGTAGCTGCCGATTGACGAAATCACGCCATCTTCCACCGCGACCACTTCATGCAGGCCCCGCATGGACGGCGATTGACGCCGCAGGGCATTGCAGTCCTCCGGTGTGCCGACGCGAATGTCCTGGCCTTGATGGACCCTGTTGACGGGGCAGAAGGGCGTATTGCGGTTTGCCGTCCGTGTTTCGCAGAAATTGTCCCACCACGGATAGGCAAAGTTCCGGCTGTCGCACTGGTCACCGCCTGCGACACCGCCTCCGAAGGTGAAGACCTGTGTCTGGAGATAGGCCGGGGCAGACCTGATCGGAAAGCGTATGCCAGGGGCATGGACGATCTGCTCTTCAAATCCAGCGCCGCTGCCCGGCACAAGCGCTCCGGGAGCATAATAGCTGAAAACGGGCTGAGGCGGCTCCGGTTCCTGCGGGGCGGGTGGTTCGGGTTCCGGCTCCGCTTCCGGCTCGTCCCCCGCAGGAGGGTCTTCCTCCGGGGACGGCTCGTCAGGCTCAGGTCCTGCTCCGGGCGGGTCTGCCGGAGGCAACTCCGCTCCGGGCTGGCCGGCATCAGGCTGGGGGGTGTCAGCCGGCTCACTGCCGCTCGGCCGCGATTGCTCCGCAGGCGGGTCGCCGGCGCCCGGAATGCGCACGACGTCGCAGCTTGCAACCCATAAAAGACTGGCAGCGCCGGCCAGAGGAAGGATGCCCGGAAACTTCATCGTGTTCCTGCCAGCTCGAGATCGCGTGCGTAGGCGAGGGCCTCTTCTTCGCTGATGCATCCGGCCTGGCCACCCGGAAGGGTCTTGCATTCGAACTCGACAAGGTAGTCGGCGCCGTAACGGGAAAACGCGACAAGGGCTCCGGTGAGCGTCGGTTCATAGCGGAACCCGGCGATCTCGTCCGAGCGCGGAATGCCTTCTGGCCCGGCGACGAAGTTCGTCCCGTTGACGATAACATCGAAGGTTTCGCCCGGCAGGGTCACGAAATAGCCATCCGGGGTCATCTGGAAAATGATGGCCTCATCTCCGGACTGAGCTGAAACCGATAAAGGCGGCATGAAGACAGGGACGGCCGGCGCATCGCTGCCGGACGCAATCTGCACGGCAAATGGTGCCTCCGGATCAGTGCGGTTGGCGAAATCACGCCGCGCGGCCTCCCAGTCAATCGCCGAAGAGAGCGTGACGACTCCCGGCCGCTCTGGGAGCTGAGGGTCAACGGGCATTTGCGGTGAGGCCTGAACGCTGCCATTTGTATCGCCTGCGGGGCCGGGGCGGTCTTGCGGCATGTCCTGACCGAACCGGTCGCATCCTGTCGCAGAAGCCATGATCAGGGCAGCGAGAATTCCCGCCGGAAGAGTGGGTCCGTTCATTCTGTTTTCTCTTTTCCAGGGTGTGCAATCACATCGGGATCGGCATACACCACGCCATCGATCGCGAGCAGGTAATCACGCACAGCCCCTACCGCCTCTTGCGATGGCGCGACTCCTTCTGGCAGGCGGTAAGTCAGCCGCAGTTCGCCGGAATAGCTTGCTCCGGCCAGTTCGAAGTGTTCCAGCCCCGGCCGCTGGGCAACAAGGGACTCCCAGGCGGAGATGGCCGCCGGCCGGTCACGGCGATAGCTACGGGTGATGGCCTGCACCTCGGCGGCATCCCGGATACGAACGATATAGGTCACTTGTGCCCCCTGCCCGGATGCCGGAAGCGACAGGGGCGGAAAGCCTTCCGGCAGGGGCGCCTCTGCTCCGCGCTGGGGTATAGACGGGCGCGGCGCCATGGCAGGTATCACAGCCGCCTCAGCCGGAAGACGGGCGTTTCCGGCCGGCTGGCTTCTGGCCGCCGTATCCGCAACCTGCTGGTCGGCGGCACTGCCGCCCCAGATGGCGAGGGCGGCCAGTCCCGCTGCCGCAGCAAGACAGCTTCCGCCAGCCAGCCTCAGCGGCGTCAATTGTGTGAGGGGCGATGTCTCAGTGTCCATGTCAGGGCTCTAGGCCGGAATAGGGCAGAACAGGAATGCGTGACAAGTTTAGCATACCCTCCCCGCAGGGCCTTCGGCAAAGGGCCGGCTCGTCGGGCAGGGGCGTAGCCCCCGGATAAAGGCTGCACGCGCCAACGCACTGGCGTTCGGAGCGCGGCTCCATCGCCTTTTGCAGGCTCGTGAGCAGGTCGGCATTTGATGCGCGCGGATTACGTGTTTTCAGCAGGGCGAGAGCCGCCGACACATGCGGCGCAGCCATGCTCGTGCCCTGTTCATAAGCGTAAAAGCACTGGTCGACCCCGACGCCGGTCACGGGATCATAGCAGTTCGATGCGCGTTTGGTGGACAGGATGCCGTCGGGCCGGCCATCGCTGTTATCGTCCCGGCTGAGATCGCCTCCGGGCGCCAGCAGCGTCACCTCGTCGCCATAGTTGGAATAGGGGGTCAGGTGCCCCCGTGCATCACCGGCCGCCACGGTGATGACATTATTGCAGCCGGCCGGCGCATAGAAGCGGGTCGGCATCCGCGCATTGCCCGCAGCCGAAACAATGATGGCTCCCGATTCGCTGGCAGCGTTGATGGCATCCTGAAGCGAAGCGGGACAGCTCGCCGGCAGGCCGATCGACAAATTGATGATGTCGGCCGGGTTCTCGTTCCACACTTCCGAGCCATCGGGGTGCTCTGCGGGAATGAGGCCCGCTGCCCATCGGATGGCATCATTGATGTCCGAAAGCCGGCCGCCGCATTTTCCGAGCGCCCGGACGGGCACGACCCCGACCCGCCAGGCGCCTCCGGCTATGCCTGAATTGTTGTTGGTTGCGGCCGCGCCAATGATGCCGGCGACATGCGTCCCGTGAAAACTGTCCGCGCCCCGGTCAGGATGACATTGGTCGCCCGGATCCGTCGGGTCTGGATCGCGTCCATCCCCGTCATTGGCCATGCGCGGATCGGAGACCATGTCCCAGCCCGCCAGGATATTCGGTGATGCTACTATGTCAGGATGATCCAATTGCAGGCCTGTATCCACGACAGCGACAATCATCCTGCGGGACCCGACAATACGGTGGTTCTGCCAGAAACTTTCGAAATTCGCGCCGCCCGGCGCCCGCCCATCACCGCTGCCCGCATCCCGGAAATGCCATTGCATCGACCAGAGCGGGTCATTGGGGATCAGCGTGCTGAGACCTCCCACCCCGGATGGGGTAGGGGGAACCGGCTGGGGGAGGGCGCCGTGGCCAGCTGGGGGTGTCCCGTCTGCCGGCCGTCGCACGAACTGGTTCTCGAAAATGTAATCTTTCTCGACATAGGCAAACTGTTCGGAGGCCTCAAGGTCACGGATAACGCAGGCCGTCGCGACCACGGGGTCGCGCCGTATCTGCTCGACAGGGACGCCTTCAGGGCACTGTGCATCGGCAACCAGCGCCATGAAGCTTTCGGAAGTTGTGCCCTCGCCGCGGAACTGTGTCGGGCTGGCGCCATCGGCGCCGATCTGGATGACCATCTGACCGCCGCGTGACAGGCTGATTTCACCGCCAAGTCCATATTGCGTGAGCGTGTCGGCCATCAGCTCGTTGGTGTTGATCTGGGCGCGCAGGGTTTCCCCGCTGATTGGCGCACGCCGGGCGAGTTTCCGGATTTCCGCACGTTCGGCGGATCGCTGGGCAATCTCCTCGCGCAGGTCCGGATTGGCCTCGACCAGCTGGCGTATTTCGCGAAGATCGCGCTGCTCAGGGCGTTGTTGCATCAATTCGCGCAGGCGCTGCCGCTCCGGGCTATCGGTTTGCCGTGGCTCGGACGGCCGCTGCCGGATCTCCTGGATGCGCTGTGAAGGCTGGGGTTCCGTGATGACGATCTGTTCGATGTCCCGGCCGGCCTGGGCAATCTCCTGCTGCGTCCGCGTTGCCGAGCGCGGATCGATGCGCACCCGGGGCATCACCTGGGCCGGTTCGACCAGGAGAGGCTCTGCCTGTCGCATCGGGGCGGCCTCCGGGGCAGGTGGCTCCGGCATGACGGGCGCTGGCGGCGGTGCTGGCTCAGGCAGGGCCGCAGGCAGCGCGTCGCTCTGCGTGAGAATGTCTTCAAGGAGATCGAGATCGAGATCATCCTCGGATGGCTCCATGTCAGCCATCGATTCAAGCCCCCTGGGCACCTCAGGAATATCGCGTGGCTTGGCAATAATGGATCCGATGGCGAAACGCGGCCGCTCATCTTCATCGAAAGTGATGTCGGCGATGACGGTCCCGGCCACTGCGCGGTCAAGAATATCGACGCTGTCCCGGACATCGCCGGCAGGTTCGACGACCCTGCGGCCACTGATCTGATCGCTCGAGGTTTCCGCTATGTCCTTGATGCGGTCAAACCGCCCGGAGAGGTCGTCACATGCCATCAACATGAGCAAGGCGCCCAATGCCGCTGCCGGGGCGCGGAGCCTCAGTGTTCTGGTTTCACCCTGTCTCATTGCGGTTCTCCCCAGCGCGACACCTTGCCCCTCTCATAGGTCAACGCTGTGTTGAGAATATGACGCCGCGCCCGCCCTGTCCAACGGCAAGGCCCGTCCTGACGGGCGGGCCTTCTTCGTAGCGTGTCCTCAGTTGCGATTGGGCGCTTCAATTTCGCCGGTCGCGACCCCTTTATAGTAGATCCAGCTGGTGACGTTCGGCCTTGCATCATCAAGAGGCGGGGGTTCGGCATATTCCGGGTAATGCCGGGCGATTTCCGCCTTCATTGTGTCTGACAGCTCATCAAACGAGTCGAGCTTTCGTCCTGCTGTATGCATCCAGATCATGCCCTGGCGCCCGCCCATTTTCATCCAGGGAAGCCAGTCGGACATGCGCGACCAGCCAACCGTGACTTTGGCGGTCGTTGTTCGCGGGCTTAAGAGGTCATCGGTGCGGCCAAAGAAGTTGAACAGTTCGGTCGCATGATAAGTGCCACCGACTTCGGCCTGGAAGTCACCGCCAAGCGGGTTCGGATACCAGAGCGGGAAGGTTGACCGGAACCACCATTGCCCGCCGCCCATCTCGCCGCGCCAGGTCGTGGGATTACCATTGCGATCCCGCTCGAAAGACCGGAAGTTCACCGGGTCGTTGGCGACATGCAGCACATTGAGCGTTTCCCCGGTCCAGGGGTTCGTCCAGGTCGACAGGACCTCTCCCGTCTCCTTGTCCTTGTAGAGCAGCAGCTCCCGGGAGACGAGCGCGTAGCCTTCGCCCTGAGCCTCGTCTGTAATACGCGAGCAGGCGCGAATGTTCATGCCCTCGACATTGAAAAGGTGCACATCCCGCTCGCCCTGCCGGCGGGAATAGGCGGCCCCATGCCACCAATACACAATCGGCTGGCCTTCGACCGTCGAGCACTGGACCTTGCGGGCGATG
Source organism: Hyphomonas sp. (assembly GCA_036804125.1). GTDB lineage: Bacteria > Pseudomonadota > Alphaproteobacteria > Caulobacterales > Hyphomonadaceae > Hyphomonas. Next base: position 585 of record DAIRTA010000067.1, on the reverse strand, counting down.
GTCAGGGCGTCGCGCGGATTAGCCGGATCGAGCGTCGCCGGGCGTGACTGCGCGACGCTGGCGCAAGCGGCCGCCAGACTGAGGCCAGCTGCGGCCAGCACAATCTTGAAAGCATGTTTGAACACGTCATCCTCCCCTAAAAGATATATCATTCTCTTTGTCATGGCTGTCCGCTCTCGCCAAGGCCTGATCGTTCGCCAGCGACTGCGCGATGCAGATACGGCATGGCGAGCGCGAGCGCGGCGCCAGCCCAGGGCAGGGTGCGCGCTGCCACTGCGCCAGGGCCCGCTGGCAGGATGAACTCGAAAACAAGGCTCAGCCCGAAGCCTGTCAGGATCGCAGCGAGCACCGCCAAGCCCGGCGGGCGCAGCTTGAGCGCGCGGGCGACGACGACTGGCCCAAAGGCGGCGCCGAGCGCGGTCCAGGCAAACAGGACGCGTGCGAAAATTGTCGAGGGCAAGAGGAGGGTGACCGCGATGGCTGCGGCGCATACAGCGAGGACGGCGAGCCTCAGCGCAAGCACCGGGCGTTCATTCATGTAATGACCGAGGCCGAGATCATGACTGATGGCCGCGCCCGCCACGA
>DAIRTA010000066.1:0-9976 GCA_036804125.1 Hyphomonas sp. | reverse complement strand
TCGCGCTCGCGCAGGGCATCCTCGAAACGGCCCTCATCATCATGCGCGCGCGCCGAGGCCTCGCGCTGGGCAATCATCGTTTCCAGCACAGAGCGCACATCCGCATCAGCGCAGCCCTCGCTGTCACCGCGCCCGCGTGCGCAGACGTCCCGGTCGCGAATCGCGCACTCGATCAGCTTCAGCGCTGCCAGACGGCTTCCCGGCTCGCCGGTTGCGATTTCGTTTTTCAGTGCCTGGAGGATCCGCGCCTTGAGCCCGGAGCATTCGGTCGTGTCTTCTCGGCCCATGCCGCTTCGTGCCTTTCAGCCCCCGCTGAGGGTAACTTGACGCCAAGGGGACTCAGCCCCAATACGCGCGCAGATTTGGCCGGATTGGTTAACAACACCTCACCGGCCAGAGACGGACAGGTATTCCTTTCATGAGCTCGAATCAAGATATGGACTCAGCCTCTGGAGCGCTCGCGCTCGCCGATGGATCAGTCTTCGCCGGACAGGGGAGCGGCGCTGCCGGAATTCGCGCCGGAGAGCTGTGTTTCAACACGGCGATGACCGGATATCAGGAGATCCTGACCGATCCCTCCTATGCCTCGCAGATCGTCCTTTTCACCTTTCCGCATATCGGCATTACGGGCGCGAACCCCGAAGACCATGAAGAGTCGAGCCTGCCGGCAGCCGATGCCGCCTGCGGCGCGGTGTTCCGCGAGCCCGTGACCGATCCATCGAACTGGCGCGCCGCGGAGCGGTTTGACACCTGGCTCGCGCGGCGTGGTATTGTCGGGCTGTCTGGCGTCGATACGCGCGCGCTGACCCATCATATCCGCGACCATGGCATGCCGCGCGCCGCCATCTGCCACAAGCCGGGCGGCGGGATCGATTTCCGCGCGCTTGTCGACACGGCGCGGGCCTGGGAGGGGCTGGAGGCCGCCGATCTCGCCCGCAAGGTCGCCACGCCGGGGCGCTTCGAGCATACCCGCCAGCTCTGGCAGCCCGGCGCCGGTTACACGCCGCTGACCGAGGCGGAGTTCCATGTCGCCGTGATCGATTTCGGGGTGAAGCAGAATATCCTGCGCAATCTGGCCAGCGTGGGCGCGCGCGCCACCGTCGTGAATGGCGACACAAGCGCAGAAGACATCCTCGCCCTGAAGCCCGACGGCGTCGTCTTCTCCAACGGCCCCGGCGACCCGGCCGCAACCTTCGAGCGCTCCGGCGAGATGATCCGCACCCTCATCGCCTCCGGCCTCCCGATCCTCGGCATATGCCTTGGCCACCAGCTTCTTGCCCTCGCCCTCGGTGCGCGGACCATGAAGATGGCGCAGGGCCATCACGGCGCGAACCATCCTGTGAAGGATCTCACCACCGGCAAGGTCGAGATCGTCTCGATGAATCATGGATTCACAGTCGATACCGCAACCCTGCCCGCCGGCGTCGAGGAGAGCCATCGCTCGCTGTTCGACGGCACCAATTCCGGCCTCAGCGTGAAGGGCAAACCGATCATATCGGTCCAGCACCATCCCGAAGCCTCACCCGGCCCACAGGACAGTTTTTACCTGTTCGACCGTTTCGCCGGGCTGATGCGGGCGCATCGGGCAGGCTAACGGGCAGCGGTCGCCGCGTTAGCAAAACTCTTCCGGTATTTCGAAGGCGGGGTTCCGAATTCGCGCTTGAAAGCCCGGCTGAACGCCGCTTCGGACTCATAGCCCACATCCAGCGCGATCCCGAGCACCGTCTCTGTCGTCGCCCGCAATTTCCGCGCGGCCACCTGCATCCGCCAGCGGGTGAGATAGGTAATCGGCGGCTCGCCGAGCAGGTTGTGGAAGCGTTCGGCCAGCACCGCCCGTGACGATCCGGCTTCCGCCGCGAGGCGTTCAATCGTCCAGGCTTCGGCCGGGCGTTTATGGATCAGCGCCAGCGCCGCGCCGGACACAGGATCGCGCACCGCCGCAAGCCAGCCGGTCTCATCCTTCGGCAGGGTGCGCAGATGAATCCTCAACGTCTCGATAAACAGCGCTTCGGCCATCTTCGACAACAGGATCGCATGGCCGGGCTGTCCCTTCTGCGCCTCGCCGACAAGATAACGGATGGAATTCTCGATCCAGGCGCCGGTCGCATCACTGCGGATATTCACCTTGAACGCGGAGGGCAGCCCCGCCAGGAAAAACCGCTCCGCATGGCGGTCGCAGCCAAGAAATCCGCATACAAATTGTGAGGTCTCCCCATCGCCGCCAGTATAGCTGAAACGGCTGATCTCACCGGCCACGTGGCGGCGCAGCGCCAAAGCGCCACTGATGGGCTCCTGCGCTGAGCCATTGTAGAAGAGATGCGCCTGTCCATGCGGCAGGACGACGACTTCGCCCGCTTCAACCGTCATAACCGGCTCACCCGGAATCTCGATACTGGCGCGCCCTTCGGTCACGAGATGATAGCTGACGAGATATTCTGTATCCGGAGCGAGCACTGGCGCGGCCAGCTTCGTCGGCGGCGTCTCAAAGCACCACGGCGCCCTGAACTCGGCCGACAGAAAAATCGCGCCGGTAATGCGCACGGATCTCAAGGCTTCCGAAAGAGCGTCCATCTGGTCCTCCTGGAACAAACCAAGGGCAGCGGCAAAGCGATCAAGACGCGCTGCAAAGCAGCAGGCTGATCGCTTCGGTAAACAGAAAACGATCCATGACGTGATCGAAACCTTGCCGGAATTGATCCGCATACTGCGGCCAGCCGGCAGTTTTCACCTCAACGAAAGCAGAGGTTACACCACCATGTCCACAACAACAACGATTGACGAGAACACGCTGAACACGCTGGTCGGCGATATGCTGTCTGACCTGGGCGGCGCTTCCAGCATTGCCATGGTGCGCATCGGCGATACGCTCGGCCTATACAAGACGCTGCGCGAGCGCGGCCCCCTGCGCCCGGTTGATCTCGCCGCAGCCACAAAGGTCGATACGCGTTACCTCACCGAATGGCTTTCGAACCAGGCCGCGTCGGGCTACCTCACTTATGATGCCGCGGCCGGCACCTTCGCGCTTTCGCCCGAACAGGCGATGATCTTTGCCGAAGATAGCAGCCCGGTGAACATGATCGGCGCCTTCGACCTGATGGCCGCGATGCTCGATAACCAGCCCAAGATCGAAACCGCCTTCAAGACCGGAGAGGGCGTCGCCTGGGGCCATCAGGCCGGCTGCCTGTTCTGCGCCGTCGCCCGTTTCTTCCGGCCCGGCTACCAGACCAACCTCGTCGAGGCCTGGCTCCCTGCCCTCGACGGCGTCGTTGCCAAGCTGGAGAAAGGCGCAAAGGTCGCTGATGTCGGCTGCGGCCATGGCTGGTCTACGGTGCTGATGGCCAAGGCTTTCCCGAACTCGACCTTCATCGGCTATGACTTCCATGAAGACTCAATCGCTGACGCGGCCGAACACGCAAAAGCCCATGGCGTCTCAGCCAATACGCGTTTCGAAGTCGCCCTCGCCAAGGATTACAAGGACAAGGATTTCGACCTCGTCACCTGTTTCGATTGCCTGCACGATATGGGCGATCCCGATGGCGCCGCCGCGCACATCCGCCAGTCCCTGAAACCCGACGGCACATGGATGATCGTCGAGCCGATGGCCGGCGATACGCTCGAAAGCAATCTCAACCCTGTCAGCCGTATCTTCTATGCCGGCTCCACCCTGATCTGCATCCCGACATCGAAGGCGCAGGAAGTCGGCCGCGCTCTCGGCGCGCAGGCGGGCGAAGCGCGCCTTGGCGAAGTCATCAAGGGCGCCGGTTTCTCCAAGCTGCGCCGGGCGACAGAAACCCCGTTCAACATGATCCTCGAAGCCCGGCCATGATCTGCCCGGGCGGGCAGGTGGAAACGGACAACTCGCCCGCTCTCCCGGCGGGCGGCTTGCAGCCTGCCTAACTCAGTCCCCGGAGCAGGCGCTCGAAGGTGGTCAGGATCTCTTCGCGCGTGACGGCAGGGGACTCGGCGGCGAGCGCAAAGCCCGCCCCGTTGAGGGCGCCCTGAAACATGATTGCAGCCGGGCGGGCCAGTTCCGCCGGAAAGCAGCCTTTGCTGGCCAGGTAGCGCGTGCCGTTCGTCAGATTGTCCTGCCCGAGCTCGAAGTCGAGCGCGTGCCACCGCTCCATGCCCAGCACCGACGGGCCATCGATGAGAACGATGCGGCGGTAATCCTCGCGCATCGTCCAGTCGAGATAGGTCCGGATCCCGGCGATGAAGGCAGCATAGGGGTCGTCCCGCGACCGCCCGGCAATCGCCGCCTCGCGCGCAGCGGCGTCCATGTCGAGCTGCAGCTGCGTCCAGACCGCGACGAACAGGCTCTCCTTGTCGCCGAAATGATGGTAGATCGCCCCTTTCGTCGCGCCCGCTGCGGCAGCAATCTGCGACAGGCTCACCCGGGCATAGCCGTCGGATGCAAATTGCCGGCGGGCGGCGTCTGCAAGCGATGCCCGCGTCTGTTCGGCCTGTTCCTGTGTCCGCTTGCCCATGAACCTGTAACGTCTTCGCGCGACATTTTTCGCTTGATGAACTTTCATACCAGCAGTATGTAAACTTTGTAACCGTTCGGTTACGAGGCTGCACGCGCCTCAGGGACTATTCGATGTTCCGATCTCAGGCTGGGTGGGACAGCAGGGGAGGGTGGCCAGGACCACCCCTGAACAGGACGGGACACCGCGCAGGCAGGCTTCCGGGCGCGCCCTGCGCGGTGCGCTCCTGACCGGCCTCAGATCACATCCTCAGCGCGTTAAGGCCAGTCGGCTTGAGGCCTGTCGGCGGCTGCCCGCCGCGCAAGCCGTCCGGCCCGCAGCCGGGCGAGATCGGCTGACAGATGTGCCTCGAAGAAACGGTCGCAGCCCAGGCAGGGATTTGCGACCCTGCGCCCCTTGCCATCCTCGGCGCTGGCGCGCTGCCGGAAGGTGTCACGGCTCCAGCCGTCCGACAGCCCCATGCCTTCCGGATCGCCGCGATTGAGCGCCTGAATGGCCGGAAGCGCAGCGACGCTGTCGAGGATGTCCTCGAGCCGCTCCTCGGCCAGCGAACCCAGCGGCGCGCGCGTCTTCAGGCAGCAGGGATAGACCGATCCGTCCGGTTCGATGGCCACCTCGCTGCCGGCCTGGTGCCGCTTCAGGAAGTTCTTCGCACCCGACCAGCGCGCGCAGAAATTCGTGTCATAATCGGCTTCCGAGAGGCCATTCGCCCAGGCCCGCCCCCGGGGCCAGAGCTCACCGATCCAGAGATCCTTCTGGGCGCCGAAGAACAGGAAGTTCGGCTGGCCATCCTGCGGCCGGGCCGCCGGATCGGGCGCCTTCAACCGGGCGTCCCTGGCGCCGCCGAGCGAGACCTCCCGCACGCCCTGCGCGGCCATCAGGGCACGGACCTGATCCATGAAACGGAATTTCCGCTCGCCCTTCATCCCGGTGTGATACTCATCGATCGAGGCGATCGCGATGGTCGAGACGCCGAGGCCGAGCATGTCGCGGATATGCTCGCCGGTCATGATGTCGCCTGTCGTCTGCACGGAGATCCGCGGGCCGCTTGTCCCCCAGCGTTCGCGGATCGCGCGCAGGACGGGATAGAAAAGGTCTTCCCGCACACCGTCGATCAGCAGCTCCCCGCCCGCCAGCACAAGCAATGTCGGCTGGCGCTCGCCGCTGCCATCGACCCAGCTCATATCATCGGGGAGGTTGGCGAGGATCGCCGGATAGGCCGCCTGCCCCTCAGCCACCACACCGCCCAGCGCGCCGCGGACATAGGGCCGGAAGCGGTCATCATAGCAGTGCGGGCAACGCCGGTGGCACGCCCATGACAGCACCCAGTAGATTGCCTGCATCCGGACCCCGTTCGGTAGCTCAGGATCTGGCCTATCCGGGGTCGCATCCAGCCGTCCAGCACCTGCCGGCCGGTGTCACGCTGTTGTGACGAGGCTTTCAGCGCACCTCGAGGGGGCGGCGGGCGAGAATGAAGCGGCCATCGGGTGCCTCCATCAGATAGCGAAGGTCATAGGCGCCGGCTGTCTCCGGCACGGGCAGTTGCAGCTCATCGCCTTCGCTTGTATAGCGGTAGGCCAGCTCGCCGGATGTCTGGCTGCTGCCTCGGGGCACAATATCGACATAGTCGTTTTGATGGCCGGGGCCGGACCAGCGCACAGCGACCTGCGAGCCTGCGCCGGCCGTTTCCGGGGCGTCGAGAACGGCGGTGACGGGGGTTATCTCAAGCGGCTGGCTTGCCAGCGCGGTGTCCCCGCCCGAGGCGGACAGGACATAGCGCACCTGATAGGCGCCCGGCCGGCCCGGCATCTGTATCCTCACCGGATTAGCCTGCTGGGTGTAGCGATAGGCGCGCTGGCCGGTGAAGGCCGAAAAGCCGTGCGGCACGACATCGATATAGTCGCCATCGCTGCCCGGCCCGTCCCAGACAACTTCGAGTTCCGCCCCGGCCGGGACAGCAGGGGCGAACGCAAGCGAAACCTCAGCCTCGTCTACCTGCAGGGATGCGCGACCGATGATGACGGGGCCGCGCGCCGTTTCGAGAAGATAGCGGACCTCATAGGCGCCCGGCGCGCCCGGCAGGGCGATCAGCAGCGGATTTCCGTCCCTGACAAAGCGATAGGCGCGTTCGCCGCCAACCGACGGTTCGCCTTGCGGCACGACGGCAATGTAATCGCCGGCATGGCCGGGCCCGCGCCAGTGCACTTCGAGCAACTCGCCCAGGCTGATCTCCGGCGCAAAGGCGAGTTCAACCGACGCCCCGGTTATCTCGACCGGCGCCGTGGCCAGAACCTCATCCCCGCTATCGGCCGATAGGATGTACCGAACCTCATAGAGGCCGGGCGCACCCGGTCCCTTCAGGGCAACAGGATTGCCGTCCCGGACATAGGCGAATGTCTCATGGCTGCCCGTGCCGGCCGGGCCCTGCAGCACGAGGTCGATATAATCAACGGTGCCACCCGGACCCGCCCATTCCACCGGGATCAGGCCCCCGACCTCTGCCCGCATGGGCGGGACGACAGCGGCGGCGGCCTGCGTGAAGGTGATCAGCCGCTCGGCCAGGACGCGCCGTCCGGCCGGCCCATCCCAGACATAGCGAAGCCTGTGCGGCCCGGCCGCAGCCGGCGCGCGGAGCGATAGCGGGCTGCCCTCCCGGGTCCAGGCATAGCCGCGTTCACCGGTAAACCCGTCAAGGTCCGGTGCAACGATATCAACATAGTCGCGGGCGTCGCCCGGACCTGTCCAGGCCACCTCGAAAACCGCCCCGATCTCGACGGCATCCGGCGCCTGCAGCGCCGCAGGCGGTGAGGCGATTGTCACGGGCGGAACCGACAGCGTCTCTGCCGCCTGAGACAGGGCGTGACGCAGCCCGCCGGCATCGGCGGCATCGAAATAACGCCCGCCGGTCTCGTCGGCGATACAGGCGACGGCGCGGGCGTCGGCTTCCGGAAGGCCGAACCCCACGACATGGACCGTCACCGAAAGGCTGGCAGCAGCAAGTTCGCGGATCGCGCCGCAGGGGTCTTCGGCGCAGGTCTCAACCCCATCGGTCACCAGCAGGACGGTCGCGCGCGCGGGCGGGTCCCCGGCGGCCGCAGCCGCCGCCCGGACTGCGCCGGTCAGGGGTGTGCGCCCGCGCGGGACGAGGCTGTCGATGGCCCCGGCCAGGGCCGCGCGATCAGCGGCAGCCAGCGGCATGAGCAGCTCGATATCGTCGCAATCCGCCGTGCGGCGATGACCATAGGCCATGAGCCCGACTTCCGTTCCGGACGGAAGGTCAGCGATCAGCCCGTCCAGGGCCTTGCGGGCAATGTCGCGCTTGGTCTCGCCGCCGATCTGCCCCCACATCGAGCCCGAACTGTCGAGAACCAGCATGATGCCGGGCGGACCGGCCGCTTCTGTTCCGGCAGCCGCCTGATCCGGGCCGCCCGTTGAGGCGGCGGGCAGGACCGGCGTGCCGCCGGAGCCGGCCGGCCGCTCTGCGGAACAGGCCCCGAGCATGAGACCGAGCAAAAGGGCCGCGGCCCGCTCCCGCATGGTCAACTGCATGTCCCCTCTTCCCTCGTCTCGCCCCCGCTGCCCGCCTGTCAGCGCAGCGGGCCGCAGCGCCGCTCATATTCGGCAATGGCCTCCGGCATCCAGAGGCGGAAATTCTCGGCCCGTGTCTCGCTCGCCGGATGCGTGCTCATCCATTCCGGCGGGCGCTGCCCGCCTCCGATCTGACCCATGCGCTCCCAGAGCAGGGGCGCGACCCGCGGATCGTAGCAGGCGCGGACCATCAGATCGAGACCGATCTTGTCGGCCTGCGTCTCGTGCTCTCGCGAGAAAGCAAGGAAACTGCCCTGTGCGGCGACGCCGAAAGCCTGCATGACGGCCTGCTGCTGGGCGCCGCTCATATCGCCAAGGCCGACAGCAACCGCCATCTGGCCCATCTGGAGCACCTGCTGGGTGCTCATGCGGGCGGCGCCGTGCTGGGCGAGGGCATGGCCGATTTCATGGCCCATGACCACGGCGAGCTTGTTCACGTCGGAAATGTCATCGAGTGTGACACGGCCATCGAAATTCCCGGTCACGTCAAGGATGCCGGTATAGATGGCGACATAGCCGCCCGGCAGGCAGAAGGCATTGGGCGTCGGCGAGTCGACGACATAGTAGGACCAGTTGAACCGGTCGACGACTTCGGGGATGTTGAAACCCTTGGCGCGATACTCGCGCTCCAGCTCGCGCGCTGCCGCCTCAAGCCGCTCTCCGATCTCGCGAACCGCCTGGGTAATCTCACGGTCTGCTCCTGTGCAGGACGCCTCCGTCGCGCAGAGGATGCGGTTGCCCTGCTGTTGCTCGCCCTGAAGGATCTGGACATAGGACTGCTCGCCAAGCTGCATCTGCTGCTCGATCGACATGGTGTTGAGCTGGCGCTTGCCGGGCGCGAAGGGCACTTCCTGCTGGTTCGCCTGCCAGTAGATGAAAATCCCGACGAGCGCGACAAGGAGGATAACCGCCCGGCCGCCGAGGAGGCCGCCCCGGCCACGTCTCTGGGGCATTCGCATGTCATTCCCTCTCACTCGGCCATGGGCAAATGGACTATAGCGGCGTGTGGCCGGAGCGAAAAGCTCTTCTGCCGGGTTTGCGCCGGAGGAAAGCAAGGCTATCTCCCTGAACATGACCGATACAGAGATCGCCCCGAAACTCGAGATCCGGATCCTTCCGGTGACGCCCCTGCAACAGAACACGTCGCTGATCTGGTCGACGGAGACGATGGAGGGCGTTTTCATTGATCCGGGCGGCGAAGCCGACAGGCTGATGCAGGCGGCGGAGCATTTCGGGGTGAAGGTTGTCGGTGTCTGGCTGACGCATGGCCATCTCGACCATGCCGGCGCCGCGCAGGAGATCCGCGAGCGCACCGGCTGCCCGGTCATCGGCCCGCACCGCGACGACCAGTGGCTGCTCGATGATATCGAAGCGCAGGGCGCGCGATACGGTATCCGGGACGGACGCAATGTCGTGCCCGACCGCTATCTCGACGACGGAGACGAGGTGGAACTCGCCGGCAACCGCTTTGGCGTCGCCCATTGTCCGGGCCATACGCCCGGCCATGTCGTCATCTACCACAGGGAAGGCGCGCTCGCCTTCGTCGGCGACGTGCTGTTCCGCGGCTCGATCGGCCGGACGGATTTTCCGCGCGGCAACCACCAGCAGCTGATCGACTCGATCACGCAGAAGCTCTGGCCGCTGGGCGACGAGATGCGCTTCGTGCCCGGCCACGGCCCGCTGTCCACGTTCGGGCAGGAGCGGCGCGACAACCCCTTCGTCGCCGATGCAATCACCGGCTATGGCGGCGCGGACAAGGGCGAGGCGGACCTGATCAGCCAGCGGCTGTCGAAACGCTGGAGCTGAGCCCGGCAACACGCCGCCGCTGCGGCATGCTTGCCCCCACGCCCGACTCCCCGCTATAGCGCAGCCGTTTGTCCGAACAGCGAGGAGACTTCCCATGC
>DAIRTA010000065.1:0-10058 GCA_036804125.1 Hyphomonas sp. | reverse complement strand
TCAGCAGCCCCGCGCCGCCCTTGGCTCTTGCTTCAGTGTCTTCTTGAGCCGGCGCAATCCGGAGGCCTGCTCCGTACGCCTGTTCGGATGCCGATATGGTGAAGCCCGCACGCCGCTCAAGGGGGACAGGCGGAAATGGCTGGGTCTGATCTGCGTTTTCCCGTACGGGTTTCAGGCGCCCCGTTGCGAACGGCTCTCAGCAAGGCCGGCAAGAAGGCCAAGCCGGGCCGCCCTGTCAGCCTGCAGGATCGCGTTCAGCGGTGGCCATGACCGGCCTGTGAGAGCACAAACCTGAGCAGGCCTTGAGGCAAATGACCCGGCTGTGAAAGGCTCAGACCTCGTTTATAGCCATCCTTACGCGCCCAGACTGCGGCGCCATGTCCTGCGGGCGTTTCTTGCCTCATGCGGAGACCGAACCGATCTCTTGCGGAAGAGGAGACTGGAAATGGCCCGTGACCAGCATCACATCCCGCTGCCGCTCGACAGCCGCCACGAGCCGCAGGGCCTGTCGGACTGGATTGCGTTCCGGCTGACCCGACTTCTGCGTTTCCTTGCCGATACCTTCTTCCGCAAGCGCTATGGCCACCGCGCGGTCGTACTGGAAACCGTTGCTGCGGTTCCCGGCATGGTCGGCGGCATGCTGATCCACCTGAAGAGCCTCAGGCGGATGGAAGAGGATCGCGGCTGGATCCGGACCCTGCTCGACGAAGCCGAGAATGAGCGGATGCACCTGATGACCTTCATCGCTGTGGCCAAGCCCAATTGGTTCGAGCGGGGACTGATCATCCTGGCGCAGGGCATCTTCTTCAACGCCTTCTTCCTGCTCTACCTCCTGCATCCGCGCCCGGCCCACCGGCTGGTCGGGTATTTCGAGGAGGAGGCTGTGATCAGCTACACCCAATATCTCGAGGAGATCGATGCTGGCCGCTTGCCGAATCCCCCAGCGCCCGAAATTGCCATCAATTACTGGCAGCTCGGGCCGGACGCGACCCTGCGGGATGTGGTGATTGCCGTGCGCGCCGATGAGGCTGGCCACCGCGATGTCAATCATGGCTTTGCCGAGCATCTGCGCCGTGGCCAGACGACAGGCGAGAAGGTCGCCGATCCGTCCAGAGACAGCAAGCTCGCGCGCTAGTTTGCCGGCCCGAGGCTGACGGCGACCATCGCGGCGCGCAGCGTGCGATCGCCGATGCGCCAGCCGGGCTGGAACAGCTGGGCAATCGTGCCGGCTTCCTGCTCCGAGGGTATCCGGGTCACCGCTTCATGGATATTCGGATCAAAAGCCTGACCGGGTTCGGCTTCGACGGGCAGCACGCCATGGCGGCTCAGGATCGTGTGCAGCTCTTTCTGGGTCATCTCGATCCCGCCGAGCAGGTTACGCCCCGCTTCGGTCAGCGTTTCGCGGTCAGCGTCGGGCAGGGCGGCAAGGGCGCGGGAGAGATTGTCGGCCACATTCAGCATTTCGCCGGCAAACCGGCTGATGGCATAGGTTCGCGCATCGGCGAGCTCACGCTCGCTGCGCTTGCGGGTGTTATCGAGGTCAGCGAGGACGCGCAGCAGCTGGCCGCGCAGTTCCTCCTTCTCGGCCTCAAGCCGAAGGACCGCGTCCTCCGGAGCCTCCAGCCCGGCGCCTGTCTCTTCAGGCTCGAGTGCGGCGGCGGCCTCGCCCGGCTCGGTTTCGCTCATTTCTTCCCTTCCTCATCACGCCGGGACGACAGCACCTGCCCGACAACCTTGGCCGTGTAGTCCACCATCGGGATGACACGGGCATAGTTGAGCCGGGTCGGGCCAATGACACCCAGGGCGCCGATCACCTGTTTCTGGCCGCTCATATAGGGAGCCACGATCACGCTTGAACCCGAAAGCGGAAAAAGCCGGTTCTCCGAGCCGATGAAAAGCCGCACCCCTTCGGCCTCACGCGTCGTATCGAGGATATCCAGGAGGTTTTCCTGACGCTCGAGCTCATTGAAGAGCTGGCGCACGCGGTCAAGGTCCTCGGCCGCCTTGGCATCCTCTAGCAGGTTGGCGCGCCCGCGCACGATCAGGCTGCGCCCGCGGCCCGCCGTATCGCCGCCCCACTGGGCGAGGCCGGTTTCGACAAGGGCGGCGGTCGCCTCATCCAGAGCGGCGCGCCGTTCACGAAGCTCGGCGCGGACATCGGTGGCCGCCTCAGCGAGCGTCCGGCCCTTCATCCGTGTCGACAGATAATTGGCGGCCTCGATAAGCGTTGTCGCAGGCAGGCCTTCGGGCAGCTTGATGACACGGTTCTCGACATCGCCGTCCTCGGTGACAAGGATGCAGAGCGCGTCCCCTCCGGACAGCGGCACGAACTCGACATGGCGCACCGGCTGGTCGCGCTTGGGCGAGGATACGAGACCGGCGCCGCCGGCCAGGCCGGAGAGAATGTCGGAGGCCTCCGCGAGGACGGAGTCGAGGCTGGCACCCGCCGACATCAGCCGGTCGTCAATCGCTGCGCGGTCGGCCGCGGACGGCTCGCCATATTCCAGAAAGCCGTCGACGAAGAGCCTGAGACCCCTATGGGTGGGCGCCCGGCCGGCTGAGATATGGGGCGCATCAAGCAGGCCCAGGTCGGCAAGATCGGCCATCACATTGCGGATCGAGGCCGGCGACAGGGCGATAACGCCTTTTGACAGCGTGCGCGAGCCGACCGGTTCGCCGGTGGCGAGATAGCCCTCGACGATTTCGCGGAAAATGTCGCGGGAGCGCTGGTCGAGGCGCTGCATCAGGGACTGGGTCGTCGGAAATTCTTCCATGCCTCTGGATTAAGTCTGCACAACGGGCGGTTCAATAGGCTGATATTGCGCCAGCACGGCTTGCCCCGATGGCGCTGGGGGGGCAGAAGCCGCGCAAATGACAGGAGACCCGATGACCGTCACCGCCCGCCCGTCCGGCCGTCCGGCCGATCAGATGCGCCCGATCACGCTCGAAACCGGTGTGACGCGCTATGCCGAAGGCTCCTGCCTCGCGCAGTTCGGGCACACCCATGTGCTCTGCACGGCGAGCTGGGAGCGCGGCGTGCCGGGCTGGCTGAAAGGCAAGGGACAGGGCTGGGTGACCGGCGAATACGGCATGCTGCCGCGGGCGACGCATACGCGCGGCCGCCGCGAAGCCGCCCAGGGCAAGCAATCCGGCCGTACGCAGGAGATTCAGCGCCTGATCGGGCGCAGCCTGCGCTCGGTGGTGGACCTGACCGCGCTGGGCGAGAACACGCTGACGATCGACTGCGATGTGATCCAGGCAGATGGCGGCACACGCACAGCAGCGATCACGGGCGGCTTCGTGGCGATGGCGCTGGCCTGCCGCTATCTGAAAGCCGAAGGGGTGATCGGCGCCGATCCGGTCCAGAAGCAGGCGGCCGCGATCTCGGTTGGCCTGTTCGGCGGCGTGCCGGTTCTGGATGTCGACTATGCCGAGGATTCCGGCGGCGAGGCCGACATGAATGTGGTGATGAGCTCCGATGGCGGTTTCATCGAGATCCAGGGCACGGGCGAGGCGCGTCCGCTGAGCCGGTCCGAACTCGATGGCATGATCGCGCTGGCCGTAGCGGGGTGCGAGGCGCTGTTCGAAACGCAGCGCAGCGTGATATCCGGCAGGGGGTAGGCGAGGGCGGGCTACTCCGCCGCCACACGGTTCTGGCGGGCATCATCCTCGGTGTCGAAGACGAGAAGGTCGCCGGGCTGGCATTCAAGCTCGCGGCAGAGCGCCTCAAGGGTTGAAAAGCGCACCGCCTTGGCCTTGCCCGTCTTCAGGATGGAGAGATTGGCGAGGGTAACGCCCACGCGCTCGGACAGTTCTGTCAGCGACATCCGTCGCTCCAGGAGCATACGATCAAGGGTGACGCGAATTCCCATCTTTGCCGGGCTCTCCTCAGATTGTCATTTTTTCTTCTTCACGCAGCCGGGCGCCTTCGCGAAAGACCTGCGCGAGGATGAACAGCGCTGCCACGGAAATCCAGAGGATCGGCTGGATCGATATTTTCGGCGCCGCCTCTCCGGCAAGCTCCGGAACAGCGCTGATCAGCAGCACGGCCCCAACGCGGAAAAGCTCCATGATCGCGATCGCGGTCCCGACACGGGCCAGGCGGCGCGCATTCTCCGGCACGAACGGGTCGCCTGCGACCAGGGTCAGCAGCATGCGCCGGAGCTGGAGGCAGATGAACACCACGCCCGGCACGATGACGACCAGGCCGGCAAGGCCAAGGGCAAACTGGGCCGGGCTCACCCCATCGGCGAGGGCCCGGATACCGGGCAGCTCGGCTGAGCCGCCAGACAGGCTGGCTGTCAGCCCGAGGACAAGCACAGGAAGGCCGGCAATCCCCGCTGCGATGGCGATCCACATGGCCGCCGTCACCAGCACGGTCATGGCCTCAGCCATGGAATTACGGACCCTGAGTGACATGCGGCGCCTTTTGTTGCCTGGCTTTAGATGCTTAATGGCCGCTGCAGCGGCTTTTCGGCCAGTTTTACCGAATAACGATATACTGATTTGCCATGGAAGCAAGATTAGAGCCAGATTTCATGACATCTGATGCGCAGCCCCTCAAGCTGACACCGGGGCGGCTGGTTGCGGCAACCCACAATGCCGGCAAGCTGCGCGAGCTGGAGGCATTGTTTGTCCCGCATGGCTTTGAGATCGTGTCCGCCGGTTCGCTCGGCCTGCCGGAACCGGAGGAAACCGAGTCCAGCTTTGCCGGGAACGCGCTGCTCAAGGCGCGGGCTGCGGCCATCGCTTCCGGCCTGCCGGCCCTGTCGGATGATTCCGGGCTGTGCGTTGCGGCGCTCGGCGGCGCGCCGGGGGTTGAATCGGCCCGCTGGGCGGGCGAGCCGCGCGATTTCGGCGCGGCGATGGAAAAGGTCGAAGCGGCCCTGAAGGCTTCGGGCTCGCCGGACCGTTCGGCGAAATTCGTCTGCGCGCTGGCGGTTGTCTGGCCGGATGGGCGTGAGGCAGTGTTCGAGGGGGAGGTGACGGGCACGCTGGTCTGGCCGCCGCGCGGGACCCGCGGCTTCGGCTATGACCCGGTGTTCCTGGCCGCGGGAGAGAGCGAGACCTTCGGCGAGATGGACCCGGCCCGAAAGCATGCGATGAGCCACCGCGCCGAGGCGATGGCCCGGCTCTCGTCGGCATTGCTGGAATGAGCCTGACGCCTGCCCCCATCGGCCCGCATTTCGGTTTCGGCCTGTATGTCCACTGGCCCTATTGCAGCCGGGTCTGCCCCTATTGCGATTTCAATGTCTATGCCGCCAAGGACCGCGATGCCGAGCCGATGATCGCCGCCATCATCGCGGACATCCTGGCGCACCGGCCGCGCTTGCCCGAGCATGGCGCGCTGGATACGGTCTATTTCGGCGGCGGCACGCCGAGCCTGTTGCGGCCCGACCAGATCAGCCGGGTCCTGCTTGCGGCCGCCGAGACCTTCGGCATCAAGCGAGGCGCCGAAATCACCCTCGAGGCCAATCCGAACGATCTGCTGCGACACGACATTGCCGGCCTCAGGACGGCCGGAATCACCCGGCTGTCGATTGGTGTCCAGTCGATGCGTGATGCGCCGCTCGAATTCCTCGGACGCGATCATGATGCGGCCGCAGCCCGCGCCGCTGTCGAGGCGGGGCTGAAGCATTTCGACAATGTCTCGATCGACCTGATCTATGCCAGGCCCGGGCAGACACCGGCGAGCTGGGAGGCCGAGCTGAAGGACGCACTTGCCCTCGGCATGCCGCACCTTTCGCTGTATGAGCTGACGATCAAAGCAGGCACCCCCTTCGGCCTCGCGGCGCAGCGGGGCGATATCGAGCCGATGGCAGATGATGCGCAGGCGGATCTTTACGAGCTGACGCAATCGCTGACAGACAGCGCCGGGCTGCCGGCCTATGAAGTTTCCAACCATGCCCGCAGCAGCGCCTTCCAGTCCCGGCACAACCTGATCTACTGGCGCTGCGGCGACTGGATCGGTGTGGGGCCGGGGGCGCATGGCCGCCTGACGGTCGGCGGGGGGCGCTATGCCACCGAGGCAGAGGCCCGGCCGGAGGCCTATATGACCGGCCTGCAAACTGCTGGGTCCGGCTGGGGCGCAGCGGCAAAGCTCACGGATGCGGACATCGCACGGGAGATCCTCGTGATGGGCCTTCGCGCCGGGGAGGGGCTTGATGTCCGCAGGGTCGAGACGATTTCCGGAAAACGGCTGCCGCCTGACAAGCTCGGCATCTTTGCGTCGGAAGGCTGGATCGTCCGCGACGGCGCGACACTGGCCCTGACGCCGCGCGGGCGGCTGCTGGCCGATGCGATCACGGCTGAGCTCAGCAACTAGTCGCTATCAGGCCCTTGGGTGGGCCGAGGCAAAGACCGTGCGCAGGCGCTCTGTATCGACAGCCGTGTATATCTGAGTAGTCGAAAGCGAGGCATGGCCCAGGAGTGCCTGGATGGAGCGAAGATCGGCGCCATTGGCCAGAAGATGGGTCGCGAAGGCATGGCGGAGGGCGTGCGGCGTGGCTGTATCCGGCAGGCCGAGCACAGCGCGCAGGTCTTCGATCAGGCGCTGGATGATCCGGGGGCTGAGCGGGCCGCCGCGAGCCCCGCGGAAGAGAGGAGCCTCCCGGCGGAGAGCATAAGGACAAAGGCGGCCATACAGATCAATTGCCTCGCGCACCGGGCGGATCAGCGGCACGGGCCGCACCTTTCCGCCCTTTCCAGCGATGCGTAGCGAGTCGGGCGCTGGCAGCTGTGCCCCGGTCAGGCTCAGGGCTTCGGAGATCCGGAGCCCGGCCCCGTAGAGCAGGCAGAGCACGGCCGCGTTGCGGGCCTCGATCCAGGGCTCGGCGCTGGCCAGCCCGCCGGCCTCATCGAGCAGGTCGCGGGCCGCGTCCGCCGAAACGGGCCGGGGCAGGCGGCGGGCGCGCTTCGGTCCGCGCAGGAACCGGATTTCCGCATTCTCGACATTGTGGCTGCGCGCGAGCCAGCGGAACAGGGTCTTGATCGCCGAGAGCGTCCGCGCGATCGAGGCGTCGGTGAGGCCTTCGCGGCGGCGCGCCGCGAGGAAGGCGCGGATATCGGCCGCACGCAGGGCGCCGAGCGCACGGGCCTCCGGCTCACGGCCGAGATGCGTGCGCAGGAAAGCGAGGAAGATCGCGAGGTCGCTGCCATACGCCTCGACTGTGTTCGCCGCGAGCCGGCGCTCATTGCGCAGGTGGTTCAGGAATTCGGCAAGCAGGGCGGACATGGCATGCAGTCTAGGCGCGGCCCCTTAAGAAGGGCTTAGGGTGGATTGCCCTCCCAATCGATGATCCAGTCCTCCATGTCCTCATCGAAGACGGTATCTTCCGAAACGGTCAGGCCGAGGATGGAGTGGCCTTCCGTGTGAACCCTCGAAGGGTCGCCGCAGACGAGGTGGTGCCAGTCCGGCAGGTCCTTGCCTTCATGGACGAGCCGGTAGGCGCAGCTGTGCGGCATCCATTTGATCTCTTCAATTCCCGCCGGGGTCAGCTGGACGCAATCGGGCACGCGGGCCTTGCGATTGGCGTAGTCCGAGCAGCGGCAGGTGGCGGCATCAAGCAGGCGGCAGTGCAGACGAGTATAGGCGATTTCGCCGGTATCCTCGTCCTCGAGTTTCAGCAGGCAGCATTTGGCGCAGCCATCACAGAGCGATTCCCATTCCTCGCGCGTCATGGTGTCCAGCGACTTGGTTTTCCAGAATGGTTCCGGCATCACGGGAGACTACGCCGGACGCCCTCTGGCGGGAATGCCGGGCCAGCAGCCGGGTCTCATGCGGCGAGCCGCGCGCGCCAGTCCGGCGAGCGCTCGATCAGCCGGCTCGCAAACCAGCAGGCGGACGATACCGTTTCACCCGAAGCAGTGACATCCTCCATCAGGCGGGCGACGAGGCGGCGTCCGATGCCCCGTCCGCCGAGCGGATCGGGCACAATTGTATGTGTGACGTGCCGGTGGCCCGGGCGCGGGCGCTCATAGGTCAGGTAGGCCTCTGTGCCCGCGATGAGCAGGCTGTAGCGGCCACGCTTTTCATCATGGCGGATCTCAGCGCTCACGCCAGCACGTCCTGCCATTCGGGATGCCTGTCGATCTGGGCCTTGGCAAACGGGCAGAGCGGAATGATGCGGATGCCAGCAGCGCGGGCATCCTCTACGGCCTGTTTCACGAGGGCCTGTCCGGCGCCCTTGCCGCGCAGCGCGTCGGGCACGCTGGTGTGGTCAATGATGATGCGGCTTGTGCCCGCCTTTGAATAGGTCATCTCGGCCGTGTGGCCCTCGATGGTGATGCGATAGACGCCCCCGCTCGGCCCTTCCTCGCGCACCACGGCTGAGTCTGTCATTGCCTGCTCCTGTCTCAATCAGAGGAGATGTCTCCCATGCTGGCCGGCCCCGGGCAAGGCTACCCGGCCCCTCAGGCGCGGCCCCAGTCTTTACGGCGCGGTCCGGCAAGGGGTAGGCGAGGGCGGATGAGCCGGCTTCTCCCGCACCCTGACATCGACTGGACCAATGATGGCGCCCCGCGCGCGCGGGAGGCGGGCGACGTCTATTTTTCCGCCGGTGATGGTCTGGCCGAGACGCGGGCGGTGTTCCTCAAGGGGTGCGGCCTTCCGGAGGCCTGGGCCGGGCGGGGGCATTTCACCCTCGCCGAGACTGGCTTCGGCACCGGGCTGAACTTCCTTGCGGCGCTGGCGCTGTGGCGTGAGACACGGCCCTTCCCGGACGCGCAGCTGAGTTTTGTGAGCTTTGAGGGCTACCCCTTGAGGCGAGAGGATGCGGCGCGGGCGCTCAGCCGCTGGGAGGAGGTGTCGGCGCTTGCAGGCCCGCTGCTGGCCGCCTGGCCCGCCCCGGTGCGCAGTGTGCGGCGGTTCCTGTTCAGCGAGCTGGGCGCGGAACTGATCCTGCATCTGGGGGACATCGCCGAAACCCTGCCGGATAGCCGGTTTAAAGCCGATGCCTGGTTCCTTGACGGGTTCAGCCCGGCGAAAAACCCGGCGATGTGGGCAGACGGAATCTATCCCGCGCTGGCCGAGCGCTCGGCGCCCGGCGCGCGGCTGGCAACCTTCACCGTGGCGGGCGGTGTGCGCCGCGGTCTTGAGGCGGCAGGATTTTCAGTCGCACGGGCCGAGGGCCATGGCCGCAAGCGCCACCGGCTGGAGGCAAGCCTGATGGCGGCGGCGGTGCCTGCGCCGGACAGTTTCGGGCTGCGCCCGCCGGACAGGGAGTGCCGGACAGTGGCCATACTCGGCGCCGGGATCGCCGGGGCCGCAGCGGCCCGCGCGCTGATGCAGGCGGGCCTTGAAGTGACGGTGTTCGACCCGGCCCCTGCCGCAGCCTCCGGCGCCAGCGGCAACCGGCTGGCACTGCTGATGCCGCGCCTTGATGCGGGCGACACGGCGGAAGCGCGCCTGCTGATCGAGGCCTATCTTGCGGCGCGGGAGTTCTATGCCATCCTGCCCGGGGCGGAGGAAACGCACGTCCTTCAGCGCCCACGAAACGAGACCGAGCGGCAGCGTTTTGAGACAATCCTCTCCGACCCGCCCCTACCGGAAGACGACCTGCAGGCCGGGGTCGGTGGAAGCTTGCTGCACCAGCGCGCCTTGATAATCCGTCCACGGGAGATCATCGCGGCGCTTCTGGCGCAGGCGGATACGCGATTTGGACAACCGGTTGATCTCGATACGGAGAGCCTTGCGGTAAATGGCATGACATATGATGCCATCCTGCTTGCCAACGGGATGGCGGCGGCGCAGGCTGCGCCCTGGCTGCCGCTACAGGCGAAGATGGGGCAGGTTGAGTATCTCGGCGGGCAGGCGGACTTGCCGCCCACAGCGCTGGCGTCCGGCGCTTACGCGATTGCCTCGGGCGCGGAGCGGCTCTGGGGCGCAACATTCGAGGCTGTGGCAGACGGGGCGGCGCCGCGTGCCAGTGCGCAGGCGCGAGAAGAGAACAGGCGCGCCGTCGCCGGTCTCGATCCGGAATGGTGGGCGCAGGCCGATGGAGCGGAGCCGGAATCGCGTGCCGCCATCCGGGCGACAACGCCTGACCGGCTGCCGCTGA
>DAIRTA010000064.1:0-10238 GCA_036804125.1 Hyphomonas sp. | reverse complement strand
CTGAAACGCTCGCAGCGCACTGTCGAGCATCATGTCTCCGCCATCATTGCCAAATTCGGCGCCGAGAACCGGATGAGCGTTATGCTTCGTGTGCAGAATGAGCCGTGGCTGAAGGGCAGGGAGCAGACCTGATCCGCGAGGCCTGCGCGGGCCTCAATCACTCCGGTCTGCGGGCTGCTCGGTCAGGCCGCCGACATCAAGGACGGGGGCGGCGTCGATGCCGGAGGCGCCCAGGAGGGCGACGAGCCGGGTCAGCGCTGCGTTGATATAAGCCTGCTCCCAGGCGGGCAGGCGCTCGAAGCGCCCGCCGAACTCCGTCTGGAGCAGGTCGGGCGCGTCTGCGAGGACACGCTGACCCTCCGAAGTAATCTGGACACGGACAGTCCGGCGGTCTTCGTCGCCGCGCGTGCGCCGGACGAGACCCCGTTCCTGCAAGCGGTCCAGAAGGATGGAAATCGTCGCCTGCCTGAGGCCGGCCGACCGGGCAAGCTCGCCCGGCTGAACGCTCTGGCGGGTGGAAAGCTCCTTCAGGACGACGATCTGTGACGGGGTCAGGCTTGTTTCACGCGCCAGGGTGCGGGCCTGCGCATCGACCGCCTTGAGGATGCGACGCAGCGAAATCAGCGCCTCGTCGGCGGCGGCGGGACGCGATTCGGAGCCGGGATGGGAGGGGCCTGCCATCGGCTGACTGTAAGCGAACTACACTTAAGGATAAATAGTTATACGATCAAAATATACTGCGATATCAGGCAGCTAAACGGATGCTTTGACAAGCATATGACATCGCAAATACTGTTGCCGGGTTGACTTTCGAGAGAGCACATTATTTAGACAGCCTAAATAAAAAAAGGGAGTCGTCATGTCACATGAGACCGCCGAGATTTCCGGGACAGACTCCGTTCCTGACCGAAGTCATACGACGTGGGCAACAGACGCCCACATTGCCGTGCCGGTGGCAGAAGACGCTGCCGAGGTGCACACCCTGATCGCGAATTGCCCGCCGCTCGATTGCAACTCGCTCTATGCCAACCTCATCCAGTGTGCCCATTTTGCAGAATCCTGCGCCGTCGCGCGGGCGGACGGCAAGGTCGTGGGCTGGATTTCCGGGCACCGTCCGCCCTCGGCCACCGACACCTACTTCCTCTGGCAGGTCGCCGTGCATCCCGAGGCGCGCGGACAGGGCCTGCCGCGCCGGATGCTGAAGGAAATTCTGTCCCGCCCCGCGCAAGCTGACGTGCGCCAGATCCAGACATCGATCACGCGCGCAAACGAGGCGTCATGGGCTTTGTTCCGGAGCGTATCGGCCTGGCTGGGCGCGCCACTCAGCGAGGACATCTGGTTTGAGCGGGACCGCCATTTCGGGGGCCGGCACGCGTCCGAATTCCTTGTCACGATCGGGCCGTTGCCGGCAGCCGGAAACCTCACCTGACCTGGCTAGCCGACAGGTCAGACAACCCATTCCGAACTGGAGCGATCGATGGCTTACGAACATAATTGCGGGCCAGCAGACATCTTTGAGCGCCGCGAATCCGGCGTGCGCAGCTACTGCCGGGCTTTCCCGGACATGTTCCGCTCGGCGCAGGGCGCGCAAATGGTGGCCGATGACGGGCAGCGCTATATCGACTTCCTCTCCGGATGCTCGACGCTGAATTACGGGCACAACCATCCGGAACTGAAACGGGCACTGATCGAGTATATTTCCGCTGATGGCGTGGCGCACGGTCTCGACATGCATACCGAGGCCAAGGCGCGTTTCCTGGAGGCATTCGAACGCTGCATCCTCGCGCCCCGCAAGATGGACTATTGCGCGATGTTTCCCGGGCCGACAGGCGCGAATGCCATCGAGGCCGCGATCAAGATCGCACGAAAGGTCACGGGACGGACAAATATCATCGCCTTCACCAACGGGTTCCATGGCATGACGCTCGGCGCGCTGTCGCTGACGGGCAATTCCGGCAAGCGCGAGGGGGCGGGGATTCCGCTCACTGGCGTAAGCCACGAGCCTTATGATGGCTATTTCGGCGCCGGCACGGACACCGCCGACCAGCTTGACCTGCGCCTGTCGGACCCGTCTTCGGGCATCGACAAGCCGGCGGCCATCATCGTCGAGACAGTGCAGGGCGAAGGCGGGCTCAATGTTGCGTCCGATGCCTGGCTGCGGCGGATCGAACGCATCGCCCGCAAGCACGGCGCGCTGCTCATCATCGACGACATCCAGGCCGGCATTGGCCGGACAGGCGGCTTTTTCAGCTTCGAGCGGGCCGGCATCCACCCGGATATCGTGACGCTGGCAAAGTCACTGTCGGGTTTCGGCCTGCCGCTCGCGCTGACCCTGATCCGGCCGCAGCATGACCAATGGAAGCCGGGCGAGCACAACGGAACATTCCGCGGCAACAACCATGCCTTCGTGACGGCGGCGCGGGCGCTCGAGCTTTTCTGGGCAGACAGCACGTTTGAACTGGAGACGGCGCGCAAGGCGGCTCGCCTGCGCGGCGCGCTCGAAAGGATCGCCCTGTCGAGCCCTCTCGCCCTGCAGGTCAAAGGCCGGGGGATGATGTCCGGTATCGAGATGCAGAGCGGCGAGGTCGCGGCTGAGATCTGCGGCGAGTGCTTCAAGCGCGGCCTGATCATCGAAACCAGTGGCAGCCATGACGAAGTTGTCAAGGTGCTCGCACCACTGACCATTCCTGATGGCGAGCTGGACGCCGGCCTCGCCATCCTGGCAGACGCCGTGCGAGCGGTGACCACCCGCCGCAAGAAGGCCGCAGCCTGAAGGAGGCGAGACAATGATTGTGAGGGACCTTTCCGAGGAAAGCCTGACCCAGCGCCGTGTAGACAGCGAAGGATGGACATCCGTCCGCCTGCTGCTGAAAGAGGATGGTATGGGATTCTCGTTCCATATCACGACGATCCATGCCGGCGCCGTTCTCGAGATGCATTACAAGAACCATCTGGAGAGCGTGTTCTGCATGGAAGGCTCCGGTTCGATCGAAGACCTGGCGACGGGCGAACGCCATGCGATCCGTCCGGGTGTGATGTATGCCCTGAACGCGCATGACAGGCATGTCCTCAGAGCGGATGCTTCCGGGCCGATGGTTATGGCCTGCGTGTTCAATCCGCCGGTGACGGGCCAGGAGGTCCATGGGCCGGACGGGGCGTATCCAGCCGAAACCGAACTGGCGGCGCCGGCATGAGGCAGGCAGCGGGCAGCAGCGAGCTGAGCCGGGATCTGTATCCCTCGCGTCAGGGCGCAGAGCCGGGATGGCTGGAGCGACGCGACCCGGTTGTGCATGGCTTGCCCGGCGAAGCTGCGCCGATCAATCAGGCCCTGGTCGACCGCTTCGCGCGCGATGGATTCGCGGTGCTGGAGGATGTGTTCTCCGCAAGCGAAGTGAAAAGGCTGGCTGCTGAGGCGCTATCGCTTCGCCGGCAGTCCGGACTGCTCCCGGAGACGCGGATCTGCGAACGCGGTGAAACCGGGCCGGGCGCCGTGCGCTCTGTCTTTGCCCCGCATCAGCAGTCCGAGGTGTTCGAGCGGCTGGCGGCGGATGCCCGGCTCTGCGGGCTGGCCCGCTTCATTCTGGGCGATGAAGTCTACATCCACCAGTCACGCATCAATTACAAACCAGCCTTTCGCGGCAAGGACTTCTTCTGGCATTCCGACTTCGAGACCTGGCATACAGAAGATGGCATGCCCCGCATGCGGGCCATCTCGATGTCGGTGATGCTGACCGACAATCACCCGCAAGCCGGGCCGACAATGTTCATGCCCGGCAGTCACAAGTCATTCATAACCTGTGTTGGCGAAACGCCGGAGGAGCACTACCGCCAGTCACTCAGGAAACAGGACTACGGCACTCCGGATACAGACAGCCTGGTCCGCCTCGCTCAGAGCGGTGGCGTCGCGGCGCCGGCGCCGAGAGCCGGCTCGGTCGTGATCTTCGATTGCAATACCATGCATGGCTCCAACAGCAACATCACGCCGTTTGAACGGATCAACGCGTTTTTCGTGTTCAATGCCTGGAGCAACCGGCTGGAGGATCCGTTCGGCCAGACCCGGCCGCGTCCTGAATTCGTGGCTCACCGCGAGGTTAGGGCTCCGATCCGGACGCTCAGCGGCCCACCGCCGCAGGGAGGATTATGAGATGCCGCTCACCGTTGAAAAGATTGGCGGAACCTCGATTGCCAATACCGAGGCCATCGTCGAGAACGTCCTGATCGGCAAGCGACAGGATCAGCAACTTTACAACCGGATATTTGTCGTCTCGGCCTATACGGGCATGACCGATCGCCTGCTTGAACACAAGAAGTCCGGCGCGCCCGGCGTGTTCAGCCTGTTTGCCGGCGCAGGCAACAAATGGGCCTGGACAGAAGCGCTGTCCGACGTGGCGGTTGCCATGGAGGCAAAGAATGCCGAAATTTTCGGAGGGAGTCCGGAGCAGGAAACCGCCGACAGCTTCGTCCGGGAGCGGATTGAAGATGTTCGCAACTGCCTGATCGACCTGCATCGCCTGTGCGCTTACGGCCAGTTCCGGCTGGACGAGAATCTGGTGACGGTGAAAGAGGTGCTCTCTTCCGTCGGCGAAGCGCATTCGGCGTTCAACACCGCGCTCCTGCTGCAGCAGAGAGGGGTCCGCGCCACCTATATCGACCTGACAGGATGGCGCGACGAAGAATCCCCATCGCTGGAGCAGCGGATTGAGGCTGCCCTCAACGGGGTCGACCTGTCGCAGGAGCTTCCGATCGTGACCGGCTATGCCAGTTGCCCGGACGGGCTCGTTCGCCAGTTCGGCAGGGGGTATACGGAGGTGACGTTCGCGCGGCTAGCCGCGCTTGTCAACGCCGACGAAGCGATCATCCACAAGGAGTTTCACCTGTCCAGCGCGGATCCCAAGCTTGTCGGCAGCGACAGGGTCAGGAAGATCGGCTCGACCAATTTTGATGTCGCTGACCAGCTCTCGAACCTGGGTATGGAGGCGGTACATCCGAAAGCGGCAAAGATATTGCGGCAGGCAGGAATCCCGCTGCGTGTGAAGAACACCTTCGACCCGCTTGATGCGGGAACGGTCATTTCTGCTGACTATGCGCCGGATGCGCCGCGGGCAGAGATCGTGACAGGCATGAGGGGTATCTACAGTCTCGAAGTCTTCGATCAGGACATGGTCGGGGAAAAGGGATATGACGTCGCGGTTCTGGAAGCCCTGACGCGGCATTCCATCCGCATCGTGTCCAAATGCTCCAATGCCAACACGATCACCCACTATGTCGACGGCTCGCGCAAAGCCTTGAAGCGCGCGACGGCCGATATCGAAAAAGCGCTGCCGGGGGCAGCGGTGTCTGTATCCCGTGTTGCCATGGTCTCGGTGATCGGCGCCGACATCGATATCCCCGGTATCACCGCGCTCGCCCTGCGCGCGTTGCATGATTCCGGCGTGTCGCTGGCGGGTCTCCAGCAGGTCTCCCGTAAGACCGATATCCAGGCCGTGATAGCCGAGGACGATTTCGACACGGCGATCCGCGCCCTGCACAAGGCGCTGGTTGAGGAGGACGTTCGAGCGGGCGTCCGGGAGCGGCGGCTTCAGCCGGCGGCATGATGCGGGCTTTTTCGAGGTCTGGGGCGCTGTCGTCTCTGCCCGCAGGACTGACGGCTTACCGGAACATCCTGGTCCTGGTTGCGGCCCTGACTCTGCTTCAGGGCGCCATGGCGGCGCTGGCCGTGGTGATGTCGCTGACGCTGATCGCGAGCGGCGTTTCAGCGGCTGGCATTGGCCTTGTCGCTGCCGCCTATTCAGCTGGATTTCTCGCCGGGACACTGACGGCGCCGTTCGAGATCGGCCGCATCGGGCACATTCGCGCGTTCACCCTGCTCGGTGGTCTCTGCGCGCTGGTCGCGCTTCTGTTGCCGATGGCCGGCACTGCGCTGGCGGGCTGGGCGCTGCTGCTGGCGATTGCCGGTCTGGGTGCGGCAGGCATGCTCACGGCAGGTGAAAGCTGGATCGCCAACGCCGCGCCGGCTCAGAGGCGGGGCGCCATTCTCGGCTTTTATCACATGGTGTCCAAGACCGGCGCCATCGCGGCGCCGTTCGCTGTCGCTGCGGCGATCAGCGGGCTCGGCGCATTCATGGTCGTTGCCGCCCTGTTCGTGATGGCACTCCTGCCGGTTGCAGCCACCAACCGCAGCCAGCCGGAACTGGTCGCCGCAAAACCGTTCGGGCCGATGCGACTGGTCAGGCTCGCTCCCGCTTCCGCCTTTGCAGCCTTTTGCGCCGGGGCCGTGAACAATTCGGTTGCGCAGCTCTATCCGGTCTTCGCTGCGGGGGTTGCCAGCGAGAATGTGGCAGGGTTTTCAGCGCAGCTGAACGGGGCGATCCTGATCGGGGCCATGATCGGACTTTGGCCGATCGGCTTGTTGTCTGACAGGTTTGACCGGCGTCTTGTGATTGCGGCAGCCGCGGCCCTGGGCGCCGCGGCGGCAGCCGGGATCGCATTCGCATCTGCTGCTGCCGCTCCGGCTTTGATGTTGTGGCTTGCAGGCGTCTTTGGGGCGGGGTCCCTCAGCTATTACGGCGTTGCCGTTGCCAATGCCGTAGACCGTGCGCTCACGGAGGAGATCACATCGATGATGGCGGGCATCCTTGTCATCTGGGGAATTGGGTCGGTCATCGGGCCGCCTGTGGCCGGTGTCTTCCTGAATTTCGTTCCCGGTGGTTCAGGACTGTTCGTCTTTGCGGCGATCGTTCTCTTCGGCCTGTGTTGCCTCTGCCTGTCACGTGTTGCCGTCGCAGCGCCTGTGGCTGCGGATGGGCGCGAGCCTTTCAGGGTCTCGCCAGCCACCAGCCTTGCCATTGCTGAATTTGATCCGCGCGGTGACGAGATCCAGCCCGATCTGTTTTCCGGCCAGGCGCAGGACCAGCCGCAGGAGAATGCCCTATGATGACGGCAATCAGTTTCGGCGTGATCCTCGCCATCTTTGTTGCCATCGGGCTTGCGTCTGCGCGAAAGGCGACGGGCAGCCGGACGGACTATTACCTCGCCAGCCGGAGCGTGCGGCCCTGGCTGGTCGGGCTGTCGGCGGTGGCGACCAACAATTCCGGCTACATGTTCATCGGCGTCATTGGCTTTACCTATGAGACGGGCCTTGCCGCAATCTGGCTGATGTGCGGCTGGATTCTCGGCGACTTCGTCGGATCGACCTTCATCCACCGCAGCCTTCGGCGAGCGACCGCTGCGACAGACGAGGCCTCGTTCGCGTCCGTGATCGCGCGCTGGCATGGCGAAACATTCGGCGTGTGGCGCATCATAGCGGCGCTGATCATGGTCGTCTTCCTTGTCGCTTATGCCGGCGCCCAGATTTCAGCCGGGGGCAAGGCCCTCCAGGGTGTGTTCGGGGTTGATCCGCGATTGGCCGCTGTTGCCGTGGCGGCGATGGTGCTGGCCTATTCGATTGCCGGCGGAATCCGCGCATCCATCTGGACCGATGGTGCACAATCCTTGACGATGATGGGTGCCATGACGGTCCTGTTTGTTGCCGGCGTGATGGGACTGGGCGGTATCGGCGCTGTCATCGAGGCCTGGCGGGGCGTTCCCGGCTATCTCGACCTCTTCCCTGACGATTTGCTGTTGCCGGGACTCGCCGGGATGGGCCTGTTCGTCCTGGGCTGGCTGTTCGCCGGGTTCTCTGTGGTCGGACAACCGCATGTCATGGTCCGCTTCATGGCTCTCGATGATGATCGGAACATGGCGCGGGCACGGGCCTGGTACTATAGCTATTTCACCATCTTCTACTTGCTGGCCACAGGCGTCGGCATGTTGTCGCGCCTTTACCTGCCGGACCTCACCAGCCTCGACCCCGAACTCGCGCTTCCCGTCATGGCCGTGGAAGTGTTGCCGCCGGTCATGGTCGGATTGATCCTGGCGGGCATTTTCGCCGCTACCATGTCGACAGCGGATTCCCTTGTGCTCTCCAGCTCGGCAGCGGTTACGCACGACCTCGCTCCCCAGCGCCTCGAGACACCTTTCATGCTCAAGCTCGCCACAGCCATCGCGATCGCGGTCGCGCTCATTCTTGCGGTCTCGGAGAATCGCAGCGTCTTCAGCCTCGTCATCCTCGCCTGGTCGACACTCGCCTCAGCCTTTGCGCCGCTTCTCACGCTCTACGCCCTGCGCAGGCGGGTGTCGGAGACAACAGCGGTGATGATGCTCGTTACCGGGGTGTCCGTGGCGCTGAGCTGGCGGTTTGTCCTCGGCTGGCATGACAGCGTTTACGAAGGACTGCCGGGGATCGCCGTGCCGCTGGTGATCGGTTTCCTGTTGTCGACGCCGAAGCCTCGCAGAGCAGTAACCGGATGACGGGCTGGCCGTAGGCCTTATCGGGGCCCGGATAAGCATGAGGCGGTCGGCGCTAGGGGGAGCGCCCGAGGCGGCGGCGGAATTCCTCATAGCCGAAATTGGAGACCGGCTCCACGCGCCCGTCTTCCCAGCGGATCGCCAGATTGGCCAGGGGCGTGCCATTGAAGGTGTTGGTCTTGACGAAGCTGTAATGCATCTGGTCGGTGAAGATGATGCGGTCGCCCGGCTGGAGCGGCTTTTCAAAGGAATAGTCCCCGATCACATCGCCGGTCATGCAGGTCTTGCCGCCAAACCGGTATGTATGCGGATATTGCCCCGGCTGGCACGCGCCGATCACGTCCGGCCGGTAGGGCACCTCCAGCACGTCCGGCATGTGCGTCGAGGCCGAGGCGTCGAGGATGGCCAGGTCCATCTCGTTCCAGTGCAGCGCCAGCACGGTGGCGTGCAGCTCGCCGGTATTGACCACGAGGCCCGCGCCGGGCTCGAGGATCACCTCGACCCCTAGCCGCTCCCGGAAGGCCTTTACCGCATGGATCAGCGCCTCGACATCATAGCCCGGCTTGTTGAGGAAATGCCCGCCGCCGAAGTTCACCGCCTTCACCTGCCGGACATAGTCGCCAAGCGTGTGCGCGACATGGCTGATCAGGCCAACGGACCCTTCGTGCAGGCTCTCGCACAGCGCATGGACATGAAAGATATCCACGCCCGACCAGTCGACGCTATCCAGCTTCGCGGGCACTTCGCCAAACCGGCTCGTCGGCGCGGTCGGATTATAGAGGTCGCCGCCCAGCGTCGCATTGGAATAGCCGGGATTGACCCGCAGCCCGACGAGACAACCTGCATCCCGCGCAATAGGCCCGAACCGGGCCAGCTGCTCGGCCGAATTGAAATAGATGTGCTGGGCAATCTTCGTCAGACGGCGGACTTCATCCTCGGTATAGGCGGGCGAATAGACATGCACCTCCTTGCCGAATTCCTCATGGCCCATGATGGCCTCATGCTCGCCGGACGCGGTCGTGCCATCCAGATAGTCCCGCATCAGCGGAAAAACCGCCGGCATCGCAAACGCCTTCGTCGCGAGCAGGATCTTGCAGCCGGCCTCCTCGCGCACGCGCTTTGCGGTTTCGAGATTCTTCCGCAGGCGGGCGGCATCGAGGACGAAGCAGGGGGTGGGAAGTTCAAGTTTGTTCATACGGCGTTATTCCCGCCCATTTTTCCGAATGCCGGGCGAAGTTCGAAGGAAATAGCATCCTCCAAAATCTGTAATGCTCTCTGTGAAATGCAGTACTTAAGTACTTCAATCTCGTATTCGCCGCCAAACCACTGATCTATATGAAGGGCATAGGTGCGACGCACTTTTGTAAGGCCAACGTGTTGCCGTAACCTCTGGCCGACATTTCCAATACTGGATCCGACGTAAAGCACTTGGCTTGGTGAATTGAGGCGGGGACAGCTGCGCTCTACATTTACTTTTTTGTATTCCTGAAGCCTCTCGAAGGTGGTTTCTGGTTTTCCGCCGATTTCTCTGAAAACGTAGATCGCGCATCTGAACGAAACCACTGCATCCAAACGAGGTGGATTCGTGCCCGAACCTTTGAGCAAAGCACTACCTATAGGTTTGGCTGCGAGCGCTTCCTCGCAGTCCTTGATCAGTCTCCGAATGTATTGGTTCTTCGTCATTGCCATGGATTAGGCCTCTACGTCTCCACTGCGAACAGCGCGGCCTGATCTTCTGGACTGACATCGATGATCGTCGTCGGCAGGCCGCGCGTTGCCAGGTCCTCGAGGAAGGGCTTTGAGGGAAACTGCTCGACATTGAACACGCCCGGGCCTGTCCAGATGCCCCGGAAGAACATCGCCGCGCCCGAAACCGGCGGCACGCCGGTCGT
>DAIRTA010000063.1:0-10310 GCA_036804125.1 Hyphomonas sp. | reverse complement strand
TCAGGGCTTCCCACGGCCAAGGTCGTCGGCATGGCGGGCGTGCTGGACTCCTCGCGCTTTGCCTATTTCCTCTCCGAGAAGACCGGCGTTTCGGTCGCCGACATCCATGCCTGGACGCTCGGCGGTCATGGCGACGACATGGTGCCCATGGTGCGCCATTCGACAGTCGGCGGCCTGCCGCTGACGGAGCTCGTCAAGCAGGGCTGGATGAGCCAGGCCGAACTCGATGCCATCGTCGAGCGCACCCGCAAGGGCGGCGGCGAGATCGTGAACCTTTTGAAAACCGGCTCGGCCTTCTATGCTCCGGCCGAGAGCGCCATCGCGATGGCGAAATCCTACCTTGCCGACCAGAAGCGTGTGCTTCCCGTGGCGGCCTACTGCTCCGGCGAATACGGCCTGACGGACATGTATGTCGGCGTGCCGACCCTGATCGGCGCAGCCGGGGCGGAGAAGATCGTCGAGTTCGATCTCAATGCCGATGAGAAGGCGATGTTCGAGAAATCCGTCTCTTCCGTGAATGGCCTGATCGAAGCCTGCAAGGGCATCGACCCGTCGCTGGCCTGAACATGACGGCCGGCCCCGTCCTGGAAACGCCACGGCTCATCCTCCGGGTGCCGATCGAAGCCGATCTTGACGGATGGGCTGCCATGTCAGCGGACGCAGAGGCCATGCGGTTCATCGGCGGTGTCAGCCCGCGCCATGGCGCCTGGCGGACCATGGCGATGATGGCCGGGGCCTGGGGCCTTCGCGGCTATGGCATGTTCTCGCTGATCCTGAAGGAGACGGGCGAGTGGGTCGGCCGGGCGGGTCCGTGGTTTCCCGAAGGCTGGCCGGGTCCCGAAATCGGCTGGGGCCTGCGGCGCGAATACTGGGGACAAGGGCTCGCCTTCGAGGCAGCGGCTGTGGTGATGGATTATGCGGCGGACCAGCTCGGCTGGAGCGAGATCATCCACTGCATCGACAAGGACAATGCGCCGTCGCGGCGCCTGGCCGAACGGCTCGGCGCGGCCTGGCTGCGCGAGGCCGCGCCCCCGCCGCCGATGACCGGCTTCACCTGGCAGATCTACGGCCAGAGTGCGGCGGCTTGGCGAGCCCGCCGTTCCGCAGGCTGACTACCAGCAATCATCGTCATCATCATATTCGAGATCGATCACGGCGCCATTGCGGGCGGAGATTTCAATCTCGATCTCGCGCCCATCATGGGTGCAGCCCTCGATTTCCCACGCGCCGTCATCCAGTTCGACTTCCTTGACGCGGTACATCCCGAAGCTCTCGGCAATCCAGAGGGCCTCATGATAATCGACAGCGAGATGATGGCCCCGGCGGCGGTCGTCATCGGCGAGGGCTGCCGGGGCCGCGAGGACGCCGGATAAGGCCAGCAGGCTTGCGCAGGTTGCGGTCTTCATGGCTTTCTCCAGAATCTGTTGAGGATACGAGCATCTGCGCGCCGCGGCTTGAACCCGGCCTGAACATGGCATTCAGACGGCGCCGACATCCCGGTTGTCCGCGAGGGAGGGATCATGCCATCAGGAGCAGGTGAGGCAGTTGACCGGCGCGCCGGCCGCCTGCTGGAGACGGCGGGCGAGGCGCTGGCGCTGGCCGCGCGCGAAATCCAGGAAGCGGACCGGTTTCCTGCGCGCTGGCACTGGGTTGCCGTCGGCCTTGTCACCGCCCTTCAGGCGGCGCTGGCTGCGGCCCTGAGCGGCTATGTGACGGCCCGTCCGGAGGACATCGCTGACCCTTCCGCGCCGGAGCGGCTGGCGCCGGTCGGCCTGCTGCTGCGGCGGGCGGGATCAGGGCAGTATCTCAATCCGCCGGAGCGCCTGAGCCTTCCGCAGGCGGACCATGATGCGATCCTGCGGCTTGTCAGCCTGAGGAATATGGCCATTCACGCGGCGGATGGGGAGGTGCCCCTGTCTCCTGCCGCCGATGCCGGAGTGGCGCTCGGCCACATCCGCCACCTGCTGTTTGCCGCTCCGGCTTTCGATGGCGCCACGCATGGCGTGACCCTTGCGCTGGCCGGCGAGGCGCTGCGGGAGCTTGAACTAAAGTGCGCGGGCTTAACGGCAGGGTGACGCTTTGATGGCAGCGTCCCCGGATGCCTCTTCTCCGCCTTGCCGGTTGTCTTGTCCTAGCGGTGTGCCTTATCGCGGCGCGGCCGGATACGTTCACCCGGCAGGACCTCGAGGCGCTGGAAGCCGAGAAGCGCGCAGCCGAAGCGCAGCTCGAGCGCCTGCGCCGCGCCGGCACTGTGGCGGTTCAGGATCTGCGCGGGCTCGAGAATGACCTTCTCTCGGCTGCCGTCGATGCGCGCCGCCGGGAGGAGCAGGCGGCGGCGGCGGAGAAAGCCCTGATCGATCTCAGGACCCGCCGCGAGGCCGCGCGAAGCCAGCTGCTGGCGAGCGAGGCGGCCTTTGAGGATGTCCTTGCCGCGCTTGCGGCCGTGAACCGGCGCAGGCCTCCGGCGCTGGTGGTCACACCGGACCAGGCGAACATTGCGATCCGCCGGGCCGTGCTGGTGCAGGCCACCCTGCCACAGCTCGATGCACGGGCCAGCGGCATTGCGCTCGAGATCGAGCAGCTCAACCACATGGAACGCCAGACGCTTGCCGAACAGGCCCAGCTGGCTGCGGCCGAGGCCGCCCTCGCTGTCAAGCGGGAGGAGATCGAACAGCTCGCCGCGCAGAAGCGTCTTCATGCCGAGGGCGTCTCCGGCGAAATGGCCGGCCTGCGCGCGCGGGCTGCGCGTCTTGGCGCCGAGGCGGGCACGCTGCGCGAGCTGCTTGCATCGCTCGAGGCCGAAGCGCCTGAAGCGCCGAGCAGCAAGCCGCCGCCGCCGCGCGTGCAGATGGCGGCCGCCACTCCGCGGCAAGCGGAGCCGGCCAGGCCTCCCGCCATCCAGTCCGCTCCGGCCCGCCCGCTCGGCCAGGCCCAGCTCGGGCGGCTGGCGGCGCCGGTGGCAGGCCGTCTCGTCCGGCGCTTCGGGGAGCGCCTGCCCGGCGGCAGTAACGCAGAGTTTATCGCCTTCGAGACCCGTCCCGAAGCGCAGGTGACCGCCCCGATTGCGGGCAGCGTTGAATATGCCCGGCCGTTTCGCAGCTACGGCCATATGCTCATCCTGCGCACAAGCGATGGTTATCGTGTTATCCTCACCGGCATGAGCCGCATTTATGTCTCGGAAGGGCAGGGCGTTGCCGCCGGTGAGCCGGTCGGCCGCATGCCGGACCGGACCGATCCATTGCCAGAGCTGACTCTTGAGTTAAGACTGGGCGACCGTATCCTTGATCCCGCAAACTGGATGGAGCGGGACGGCTAAAGGCGCAGCGCCATGTTTAAGGAGTTCAATATGCGATCACTGCTGGCAGGTACCGTTTTTGGCAGCCTATTGGGGGCCTCCGCCGTCGGCTTTGCCGCCCTGGCCTGGCCGCAGGAGGCCCGCCAGCAGACCGATACGCGGGCCCTGACCTATCAGCAGATCGAGCTGTTCACCGACATCTTCGCCCGCGCCCAGCGCGAATATGTCGTGCCGATCGATGAGGGCGAGGCAATCCAGGCCGCCATCAATGGCATGCTGACCTCGTTCGATCCGCATTCAGGCTATCTCGATCCTGAGGACTGGCGCTCACTGCAGGTCCAGACCTCGGGCGAATATGGCGGCCTCGGCATCGAGGTCACCATGGAGGACGGTTTCGTCAAGGTGATCTCGCCGATGGACGGCACGCCGGCCGCACGTGCCGGGATTGAACCGGGCGATCTCATCACAGCCATCAATGGCAAGACGATCCTCGGCCAGACACTCAATGATGCGGTCAAGGAGATGCGCGGCGAGACCGGCACCGAGATCGAGCTGACGATCCTCCGCCAGGGTGTTGACCCGTTCCAAGTCACGCTGGTGCGCGAAGTCATCCAGCAGCGCTCCGTGACCTCGCGCATTGAAGAGGGCGGTATCGGCTATATCCGCATTTCGAGCTTCAATGACCGCACGACACTGCTGCTGGAGGAGGCGATCGAACAGATCAGCCGCGCCACCAATGGCCGTCCGCGCGGCATCGTGATGGACCTGCGCAATAATGGTGGCGGCCTGCTCGATCAGGCCGTGTCGGTGGCGGACAAGTTCCTGCCCGGCGGCGAGATCGTCTCGACCCGGGGGCGCCGGCCGGTCGATGCCGAGAGGCGCAACGGCACCCGGGCCGAAGTGTTCAAGGATGTGCCGCTGGTCGTCCTGATCAATAACGGCTCGGCCTCGGCGTCGGAAATCGTTGCCGGAGCCCTGCAGGATCGCGGCCGCGCGCTGGTTGTCGGCACAACCAGTTTCGGCAAAGGTTCCGTGCAGTCGGTGATCCCGCTCGGCGCCGATCGCGGCGCGATCCGTCTGACCACGGCGCGTTACTACACCCCGTCCGGACGCTCCATCCAGCTTCTCGGGATCGACCCGGATATCGAGATCAGCCAGACCCGCCTGTCGGAAGAGGATCTGGCCCGGATCCGGCGCTGGTCGGAGGCCGACCTGCCGCGCGCACTCGGTAACGAGAACGGGGGCCTGCGCCGCCAGATGCGCATGCCGGACGAGCAGCCACCGGAAGATTATGACGGTGACGACTTCCAGCTTGAACGGGCGCTGCAACTCGTCCGGGACGGCCGCGCGCAGGCCTCGCGTATGGCGCTCAACACGCAGCCCTGAACAGGCGGCCTGATCTCCGGTTTTGCCGGCGGCGTTTGCAAGCTGTTAACCATGCGGCCCTCATGCTTGCCGGGTTAGCCTCCAGCCAAGCCAAGAGGGTCTGCCATGAGTTCCCGGCGCGTGTCCGAGCCTTCGCCTATTCGCACAGGGATCGTTCACGCTTTCCTGAGCCTCGCCGTGTTCGGCACATTTGCTGCAGCCTTCGGCACCGGCCTTCATGTCACCGCCGATCCGGACGATGCGGCCCCCCGGGCCCGCATCGCGCTGTTCGAGACCGAGCCTGATGGCCGCACGGCGGCAGGGGCCGACAGCTATGCTGACCTGCCGGGCCACGCGGTGCGGATCGCCGTTCCCGTTGCGCCGCCTGGCAGCATCGAGCCGGATGAGGAGAGACCGGCCGGGGGCGAGCAGCTTGCGCTGGTTTATACACCGCTCGAGAATTCCGGCCTGAGGATCGATGTCTCGGGCGGGCAGGGCGGGCCACCGCCCGGCCCTCAGGGCATCCGCATCAATGGTCAGGTCGTCCCGCCGGGGCAGTCGCTCTCGGGCGTGCGCGGCGCACTAAGCAGCCAGGCAGCAGCTGAACCGGCCAGGCTCGCCGCGCTTACCCAGGCGGCGGCGCCGGCGCGCGATATTCCGGCCGAGCGCTTCGCCCGGCCGTTCAGCAATCCTGAAGGCCGCCCGGCCGTTGCCCTCGTGATCGGCGGGCTGGGTATCAATGGCCGCCAGACACAGGCCGCGATCGACGAACTGCCACCGGAGGTGACGCTGTCATTCGCCCCGGATGCACGCGGCCTTGACCGCTGGGTCCGGCAGGCGCGCGCCAAGGGCCATGAGGTGCTGATCGAGGTTCCGATGGAGGCCTATGAGTATGGCCGGCTCAACATGCATCCCGACACGCTGGTTGCGGGCCGCGACCATGCCGCCAATGCCGCCCGGCTTGAGCGGGTGCTCAGCCGGACCCATGGTTTCTTCGGCGTGATGAACTATCAGGGCGCCAAATTTGCATCCGATGAGGCGGCCGTTCGCGCAATGATGGAGACGGTCGCCGGGCGGGGCTTCGCTTTCGTCGATGATGGCAGCCTCTCGCGCGCGAGCTTTGCAACAGCCGCGGCAGAAACCGGCGTATATTTCGTGCGCGCGAATGCGCCGATCGATACCCGCCAGACCGTCGATGATATCGGCGCGGAGCTGATGGAGCTGGAAACGCTTGCTCTCGAGCATGGCGCGGCGATGGGCTCCGGCTTCGCCTTTCCGGTGACGCTGGCCGCCGCAACGCTGTGGATTTCGCAGCTGGAAGACAAGGGCATCGCCCTCGCCCCGGTTTCGGCCCTGATCTCCGAGCCGCAGACCGTTGCCCCGGCGCGGGTGTCAGAGCGGTCGCTGCGCACTGGCAGCCGCCGGCCGGCTGGTCTAAACACCGGCGGGTGACACAGGCCAAATTCGACTCCTCACTCTATCGCCCGAATGTCGGCATCGCGCTGTTTTCCAAGGCAGGGCATGTCTTCGTCGGCCGGCGCATCAATGGCCGGGGCCCATTCCAGTGGCAGATGCCGCAGGGCGGGATCGATCCCGGCGAAAGTCCGCTGGAGGGGGCGCTGCGCGAACTCGAGGAGGAAATCGGCGTGCCCGCCAAGCTGGCCGAGTTCCTCGAGGAGACCGATAGCTGGCTGCACTATGAATTCCCCGCCGACCTGCGCCGGCGCCTGCCGGGACCCTATGCCGGGCAGAAGCAGAAATGGTTCGCCTTCCGTTTCAAGGGCTCCGACAGCGATGTCCGCCTCGACCGGCATACACCGGAATTCGATGCCTGGCGCTGGGCGCGGCTGGAGGAGACGGCAGAGCTGATTGTGCCGTTCAAGCGGCCGGTCTATGCCGAAGTGGCAACGCGCTTCCGGCGATGGAGCGAGCCTGTGCTGGGCCCGCGCGTGGCGCAGGGCTGAAGGGACGCAAGGGGGGAGGCAGGTGCCATGAGCCGGACACTATTGATGATCCACGGAGTCGGTTGTGATGGCAGCGCCTGGGACGCCATGCGGCCCGGATTCGAGGCCGCCGGCTGGACCTGCGTGGCGCCAACCCTGTTCCCGGACCAGCGCGTGCGGTCGAACCCGCCGGATAGCCTGCCGCAGCTCGGGCTTGATGATTACATTACCGCGATGGAACAGGAAGCGGCGCGCCTCGACGCCGGAAGCGGACAGAAGCCCGCCGTGATCGGGCATTCCATGGGCGGTCTGATTGCGCAGGTGCTGGCCGCCCGCGGGGCGGTCTCGCAGGCTGTTTTCCTGACCCCCGCCCAGCCGAAGGACTGCGCCGTGATCGGCCTGCCGGTGGCCTTTACCTTCCTCAACATCATCTTGTCTCAGAACCGCAAGAAGGCGCACAAGATCTGGAAGACGGGCTTTAAATGGGGCGTGCTCAACGCCGTGCCGAAGGCGCGCCATGACGCGATCTATGAAACGGCGCTGTATGATTCCGGCCGGGTCTATGGCGATCTCACCGATGGCATCGAGATCGACGCCGCCGCCATCCGCATCCCGACCCTGACAATTGCCGCCGGCAAGGACCGCGCGACACTGCCGCAGGCGGTGCGCAAGGTGGCCGCGAAATATGCGGCCAGCCCTGTGCCGGGCGATTTCATCGAGTACCCGGACAATGCCCACTGGATTGTCGACGAGCCGGGTACGGACAAGGTTGTCGCCGATATTGTGACCTGGCTGCAGCGCACGCGTCCGGTCCTGGCCTGAGCCTGGCCCGGACGTTTGCACGGGCCACAGGTGCAGAGCCGTCAGTCCTTGGTTTCGGCGATGATGGTTGCCGTGCCCGAGCCGCCGGCGCTGGTCGTGTAGGCGCTGGAAAAGCCAATACCGGAACCGGCGGCTTCAAAGGTCGCGCAGACCGGCGCTTCATTCATGCTGGCGCAAAGTGTGCGGCTGTCCTCATCCCAGGTGTAGGCGACTGGCGCGCCGCCATTGAGCGAGGCCATTCCGTCAGACTTCAACTCGACGACGGTCGTCGTGCCGTCTGCGCCATTGAATTCGATCGTCGTCGATGCCGCCATGGCCGGCAGGGCGAGCGCACCCGTGGCGGCGATTGCCAGAAACATCCTCATTTTCCATCTCCCTCTGATCTGTCTTGTCCTGAACGCTACTCAGGAACCTGCCTAACAGCATAAGCTGACAACCGGAAGTCATGACAACCGGACCGGCACCAAAATTCAGAACACCGTCCGCATGGGGACGGTGTTCCGGTGTCAGGCAGACGCTGGGGCAAGGATCAGGGCTGGCCGCACATCTTGAGGAAGCGGTTGCGCAGGTCCTGATCGGATTTGAACACACCGGTGAACTGGGTCGTTACCGTGCTGACATGGCGGTGATGGATGCCGCGTGTTGACATGCACTGGTGCACGGCCTCGATCAGAACGGCGGTGCCCATCGGGGCCAGGCTCTCTGTGATGGCATCGCAGATCTGCGCGGTCATGGTCTCCTGCGTCTGCAGGCGTTTGGAGAAGATCTCGACCACGCGGGCAAGCTTCGAGATGCCGACCACGGCATCGGACGGCTTGTAGGCGACATAGGCCTTGCCAATGAACGGCGCGATGTGATGCTCGCAATGGCTCTCGACCTCGATATTGCGCAGCATGACGATGTCATCATAGCCCTGCACATCCTCGAAGGTACGCGAGAGATAGGCGACAGGGTCCTCACCATAGCCGGAGAACCATTCCTTGTAGGCATTCACGACCCGCTTCGGCGTGTCGATCAGGCCTTCACGCCGCGGGTCGTCACCGGCCCAGGCGATGAGGGTGCGCACGGCGTCCTCTGCCTCTTCCTGGGTGGGCCGCCGGATGGATTCCGTGCGGACAATATCTTTCTTGGGTGTAATGGCGTCCATGGCCATGGATCAGTCCTTCACTGAGGGACGGGGGTCGAGCCGGGGTAGGATAGGGCAGGGCCCTGTACCCGGACTTAACGCCCGCCCGGAGTTGCTACCCTCAGGGCGATAATGCGGAACATAAGGTGCCGGTGGCGCCAGTTCCACTGCTTTCTACGCCGGGGCGAGGGGATTGGATGAACGCAGGCGTCGTCTGCCGCGGGGTCAATCGCCTTGCGAACCCGCCGGGGCCCATGATAGGCGGGCGGGCTGCCGACGGACCCTGCCTGATGCCCCTGATGATCCATGATACCGCCAAGCGGAAAAAGCGGGTTTTCGAGCCGCAGGATCCGGCCCGGATCACGCTCTATGTCTGCGGGCCGACCGTCTATAACCATGCCCATATCGGCAATGCCCGCCCGCCGGTCGTATTCGATGTGCTGCGGCGATTGCTCGCAGACATGTATGGCGCCAACGCGGTCATCTATGCCCGCAACATCACCGATATCGAGGACAAGATCATCGCCGCCGCCATCGAGACCGGCGAGCCGATCACCGCGATCACGCAGAAATATGCCGCCATCTACAATGCCGATATCGCGGCGCTGAACGTCCTGCCGCCAACCATCGAGCCCTGGGCGACGGCGCATGTGCCCGAGATGATCGCGCTGATCGAAAAGCTGGTGCAGAAAAAATATGCCTATGCCGGCAAGACGGGCGTCTGGTTTTCCGTGCCCTCGATGCCGGATTATGGCCGGCTTTCGGGGCGCCGGCCGGAAGATAATGAGGCTGGCGCACGCGTCGCCGTGGATGAGGACAAGCGCGACCCGGCCGATTTCGCGCTCTGGAAATTCGCCAAGCCCGGCGAGCCGGAGGAGGCGATCTGGGACAGTCCCTGGGGGCGCGGGCGGCCCGGCTGGCATATCGAATGCTCGGCGATGGCGGCCAAGCATCTCGGCAGGACAATCGACATTCATGGCGGCGGGGTGGATCTCGTCTTCCCGCATCATGAAAACGAGATCGCCCAGTCCGAATGCGCCCATGGCGAGGAACTTGCCCGCTACTGGATGCATAATGGCTTCCTCGACATGGGCGGGGAGAAAATGTCGAAATCGCTCGGCAATATCGTCACCGTGCATGAACTCCTGAAAAGCTGGCCGGGCGAGGTCATCCGCCTGGCGCTGCTGACGGCGCATTACCGGGCCCCGCTCGACTGGAGCGAAGACCTTCTGAAACAGGCCAGGGCCACGCTCGGCCGGATCTATGGGGCGCTGCGCCGCGTCTGGGAGGCCGAAGGCGGCGCGGCACGTGATAGCGGCGTGCGCACGGCGCTGATGGATGACCTCAATACTCCGGAGGCCCTGGCCGAACTGTCGCGCCTCGCCGGTGAGGCGAATATGGCGGCTGACCGCCGGGACGAAGCGGCGATGGCGGATGCGCGGGCTGACCTGTTGGCGGCGGGCGCGTTGCTGGGCCTGCTGCAGATAACCCCGAAGGATTGGGAGCAGGGCGGCGATGCGGGTGAGGCCGCGCGGATCGAGGCGCTGGTGACCGCGCGGCTGGCTGCTCGGGCGGCAAAGGACTGGGCCGAGGCGGACCGTATCCGCGACCAGCTGGCGGCTGAAGGCATTGAGGTGATGGACGGGCCGCAGGGATCGGCCTGGCGGCGCGTCTGACCGCCCGATCCGGCGCCCTTGCAGGCAGCGCGTGGCCGGGCCATCTAGGCGCCATGAGCGAGCTCTACCATAACCGCATTCTC
>DAIRTA010000062.1:0-10371 GCA_036804125.1 Hyphomonas sp. | reverse complement strand
TGAGCTGCTTGCGGCCCGCTTCGCCCTCTTTCTTGAGCTTCTGGAGCGTCGGGGATGTGGCGGCCATCATCTGGATGATGATCGAAGCCGTGATGTAGGGCATGACGTTCAGAGCAAAAACGCCCATCCGCTCCACCGCCCCGCCCGCAAAGAGGTTCATCGACCCCAGGATACCACTGGACTGGCTTTCGAAAAGGCTGGCGTACTGGGCCGGATCAAGGCCCGGGATAGGAATGAAAGTTCCGAGGCGGTAGAGGACCAGAATTCCCAGTGTAAACAGGATCCGAGCCTGCAAATCCTTGGCTTTGGCGAAAGTCCCGAAATTGATATTCCGGGCCATCTGTTCGGCTGCATTCGCCATAGGCCTCAAGAGCCTCCTGTAAAAGCTGTCGCCGCCAAAATCGGCGGCGATGGCGGTTTTGTGAAGGGGTCTTGCGCAAAAACCCTGGATTATTCTTCAGAGGCTGCTGCCGCCGCGCCGGTCAGCGTCACTTTGCCGCCAGCTTTTTCCACAGCCTCGATGGCGGCCTTTGACGCACCTGTGACCGTAATGTTCAGCTTGGATGGGGAATCGCCCTTCGCCAGCA
This sequence comes from Hyphomonas sp., assembly GCA_036804125.1. Classification (GTDB taxonomy): domain Bacteria; phylum Pseudomonadota; class Alphaproteobacteria; order Caulobacterales; family Hyphomonadaceae; genus Hyphomonas. The sequence goes on along the minus strand of DAIRTA010000062.1, from coordinate 9,784 downwards.
GACGAACCCCGTCGCGAACATTCCGGACCAGCCCGGCCGCGACCAATGTCTCTTCGGTCACGTTCGCCGGCTCGAGTTTCCCGGCTTCTATGGCCTTGTTCAGCCTTCCAAGATTAACCCAGGCGTACGTCTTCGATCCCGGCGATTTGAAACCGCGCTTGGGAAGGCGCATGTAAATCGGCATCTGGCCGCCCTCGAAGCCATTGATAGCCACACCAGAGCGCGCTTTCTGCCCTTTGACGCCGCGACCGCCGGTCTTGCCCTTGCCCGAGCCAACACCGCGGCCGATGCGCATGCGCTTCTTCGTCGATCCGTCTGCAGGGGAGAGTTCATTCAGTTTCATGGCGTGTCGCCTTTCCGATAAGTCAAATCCGGTCGCTATGCCGGAACGCTAGTCGCCCACGACCTCAACGAGGTGCGCCACCTTGCGAATCATTCCGCGGACAGCCGGTGTGTCGACCAGTTCTTTTTCCCGCCCGACCTTGTTGAGCCCAAGGCCGGTCAGCGTCTGGCGCTGCTCCGGCTTTCGCCCGATCGGGCTTCCGATTTGTTTCACACGGATCATCTTGTTGGCCATGTTGGGTCGCCTCTTCAATTCGTGGCATCAGCCGTGCCGGCCTCGGACGCGCCATCCGTCCGGCGGCTGACAACATCCTGGACCTTCAGGCCGCGCTTCGACGCCACACTGCGCGGGCTTGCCTGGGATTTCAGGGCATCGAAAGTCGCCCGCACCATGTTGTAGGGGTTCGATGAGCCGAGGGATTTGCCGACAACGTCCTGAACACCAAGAACTTCCATGACGGCGCGCATCGGTCCACCGGCGATCACGCCGGTGCCGGGAGGGGCGGATCGCAATACAACCTTGCCGGCACCATGGCGGCCATTGCCATCATGATGCAGGGTGCGGCCCTCCCGAAGCGGAACGCGAACCAGGTTGCGCTTGGCTTCCTCTGTGGCCTTGCGGATGGCTTCGGGAACTTCGCGGGCCTTGCCTTTGCCAAAGCCGGCCCGGCCTTTCTGGTCGCCGACAACGACCAGTGCGGCGAAACCAAAGTTCTTGCCGCCCTTGACGGTCTTGGCCACGCGGTTGATCCCGACAAGCTTGTCGACGAGTTCCGAGGATTCTTCGTCCCGGTCCCGCGTCTGCTCCCGGTCCCGCCTGCGTCCGCGCCGTTCTCTCTCTTCAGCCATTGGGCTTTACTCCTTCAGAACTTCAGGCCGCCCTCGCGGGCAGCATCGGCGAGGGCTTTTACCCGGCCATGAAACAGGTAACCGCCGCGATCAAAGACGACGACCTCTACACCGGCTCTGCGGGCGCGTTCAGCGAGAGCTTTTCCTACCTGCGCAGCTGCCTCGACATTGCCTCCCGATGCCATCGAGCCGAGAACATCCTTCTCGAGCGTGGACGCTGAGGCGAGCGTTACGCCGCGCTCATCGTCAATGATCTGAGCCGAGATGTTCTTCAGGCTCCGGGCAACCGAAAGACGCGGCCTGCCTTCAGCAACCCGGCGGAGCTTTGTGCGGACGCGCTGGGCGCGGCGATGCTTTTTATCGCGTGGGCTTTTCATGGCGTTACTTCTTCTTGCCTTCCTTGCGGCGGACATATTCGCCCTGGAGACGGATACCTTTGCCCTTGTAGGGCTCAGGCGGGCGGAATCGCTTGATCTCGGCAGCGACCTGACCGACGGCCTGTTTGTCGGCGCCGGAAATGATGATCTCTGTCGGCTTGGGAGCTTCCAGCTTGATGCCGTCCGGCGCTGAATAGATCACGTCGTGCGAGTAACCGAGGGCCAGCTTGAGATCCTTGCCCTGCATCTGCGCACGGTATCCGACGCCAACGAGCTCAAGGGTTTTCGAATAGCCCTGTGTCACACCTTCAACGAGGTTCGCGGCGCGGGCGCGCGCCGTTCCCCATTGCGTACGCGCATCGGGGTCAAGCGCCTCAGCAAGCGTTGGCGGGCGTTTGCCGCGAGTCTTTGCGGCCTCGATGGCTGCTTCAGCGCGGCGCAAGAGGTCATCTCGCGGGCTCACGCTGAGCTCGTTGGCCTCGATCTTCGCAAGAATCACGTCCGGAAGAAGAATCTCAAGTTCTCCTTTCGGCCCTTTGGCTCTGACGACCTGGCCCGCGACCGTTACAGTCGCGCCGGCCGGCACCGGGATCGGAAGCTTTCCAATTCGGGACATGGATCAGGCGCCTCCTAGAACACGCGGCAAAGGACTTCGCCGCCGACATTCTTGGCGCGGGCGGCGTTGTCCGACATCACACCCTGTGACGTCGAGAGGATGGATATTCCAAGACCGTTACGCACGAGCGGAATGTCGGTTACAGATGAATAGACACGCCGGCCCGGCTTCGAGACCCGTTTGATCTCGGAGATGACGGGTTGGCCTTCATAGTACTTGAGTTCGATCTCAAGCGATTTGTGGCCGTCCTTTTCGACTTCGGTGTAGCCGCGGATATAGCCCTCATCGATCAGGACATCGAGCACACGTGCGCGCAGCCTTGAGGCCGGCGTCACAACCTTTGTCAGCCCACGCATCTGGGCATTCCGGATCCGGGTGAGCATATCACCGAGGGGATCAGAGATATTCATCGTGTCCCGCCTTTCCTCACCAACTTGCTTTTACAAGACCAGGAATCTGGCCACTGGCGCCGAGTTCACGAAGCGCAATGCGTGACATCCTCAGCTTACGGTAATATCCGCGTGGACGCCCCGTCACATCACAACGGTTGCGAATCCGGCTCGCGGCAGAGTTGCGCGGCAGCTCAGACAGCTTCAGCCGCGCACGGAAGCGTTCTTCCAGCGAAAGGCTTTCATCCATTGCCGCAGCTTTGAGCCGTGCGCGCTTCGCCGCATAACGGGCTGCGAGCGACCGGCGCCGGTTGTTTTTCTCAATTGCGCTTTTCTTCGCCATCTGGTCGGGTCTCCTGGCCCTAGTTCCGGAACGGAAAGCCGCACTCTGCTAAGAGCGTCTTGGCTTCCTCATTCGTTTGAGCGGTTGTGCAGACGATGATGTCCATGCCCCGCACCTCTTCGACGTCGTCATAATTGATCTCGGGGAACACGATGTGCTCTTTCAGGCCCATGGCATAGTTACCCCGGCCATCGAAGCTGTTCCCGTTGAGGCCCCTGAAATCTTTCACGCGCGGGAGCGCGATTGTCGTAAGACGATCGAGAAACTCATACATGCGGTCACGCCGCAGGGTGACTTTCGCCCCGATCAGCATGCCCTCACGGAGCTTGAAGCCCGCGATCGATTTGCGCGCTCGCGTCGCGACAGGCTTCTGTCCGGCAATGCGCTCAAGTTCAGCCAGAGCCAGCTTTATCTTTTTCGAGTCCGCAACAGCTTCACCGACACCCATATTGAGCACAACCTTGTCGAGCTTGGGCACCTGCATGGGATTCGTGTACTGGAACTGCTCCTGCATTTTCGGCCGGATCACTTCCTTGTAACGCCGCTTGAGGCGGGGTTCGTAAGCCTCAGACATCAATCGACTCCCCTGAACGCTTGGCATAGCGCGTCTTGCGGCCATGCTGATCGGTCTTGAAGCCGGCCCGCACGGCCTTGCCATCACGTGGATCGACATGCGCCACATTCGACACATGAATTGGGGCCTCGAAAGTCTTGAGACCGCCCGGATCCATCTGGCCAGGCTTCTGATGACGCTTCACGATGTTAACGCCTTGCACGACAACGCGGCTCTCTTCCGGCATCACCTTGAGAACCTCGCCTTTTGCACCCTTGTCCTTGCCAGCAATGACAATGACCCGGTCGCCCTTCTTGATCTTCGCTGCCATGCTCAGAGCACCTCCATCGCCATGTTAGCGATCTTCACCTGGTTCTTGGCGCGCAGTTCACGCGGCACCGGTCCGAACACACGCGTACCGATCGGTTCGCCATTATTGTTCACAAGGACGGCGGCATTCGTGTCGAAACGAATGGTCGACCCGTCGGGACGGTTGATGTCCTTTGTCACGCGCACGACAACGGCCTTGCGGACGTCACCCTTTTTCACACGCCCGGTCGGGATGGCTTCCTTGACCGATACAACGATCACGTCACCAACCGAGGCATAGCGCCGCCCAGCGCCGCCCAGCACCTTGATGCACATGACACGCCGGGCACCGGAATTGTCAGCAACCCGCAAATTGGTCTGCATCTGGATCATGCCTCGCTCCCTTCCTCGGCAACGAGTTCCCAGCGCTTGAGCTTGGAGCGCGGCGGGCATTCACGGATGGTCACGGTCTGCCCTTCGACTGCCGAGTTTGCCTCGTCATGGGCATGGTACTTGTTGGACCGACGCACAATCTTCTTGAGAAGAGGGTGGGTGAATGTGCGCTCAACCCGCACAACGGCTGTCTTGTCCTGCTTCGCGGAAACGACAACACCCCTCATGATACGCTTTGGCATGTATGTCTCCTTCAGGCCTTACCGGCTTCGGCTTTTTGGCGCAGGAACGTTTTTACCCGCGCAATGTCGCGGCGGACTTCCGAGAAGCGCGCTGTCTTCTCGAGCTGTCCGGTCGCCGCCTGGAAGCGGAGGTTGAACTGCTCTTTCTTCAGCTTGCTGAGCTCTTCGCGCAGCTGGTCCGGGCTCTTGCCGCGCAGGTCTTCACGCCGGGATACGATCTTCTTTGCCATGGTCAGATACCTTCGACCCGCTTGACGATCTTGGTCTTGATAGGCAGCTTTGCTGCCCCGAGCAGCAGGGCCTGGCGTGCGGTATCTTCCGGCACACCGTCAACTTCAAAGAGGATCCGTCCGGGAGCGACACGCGCGATCCAGCGGTCGACCGAGCCTTTGCCCTTGCCCATGCGGACTTCGATCGGCTTGGCGCTGACCGGGACATCCGGGAACACGCGGATCCACACTTTACCCTGACGCTTCATCTCGCGGGTGATGGCCCGCCGGGTCGCTTCGATCTGGCGAGCGGTCACCCGCTCCGGCTCGAGTGCCTTCAGCCCAAACTCGCCAAAAGCGAGCGAGAAGCCGCCTTTTGCGTTACCACTGATCCGGCCCTTGAAGGCCTTGCGGAACTTTGTTCGCTTCGGTTGACGCATCGCTTATGCTCCTGCCGTCTGGGCGCCTGAGGCCGGACCGCGCTGCGCCGCGTTGGCGCGGGCACGCGACTGGCCGGTCGCCTCAAGGCGCTTGTCCTGCGCCATCGGATCATGCTCAAGGATTTCACCCTTGTAGACCCAGACCTTGACGCCGATGATTCCATAGGTCGTTTCGGCTTCGGCGGTTCCATAGTCGATATCGGCGCGCAACGTATGAAGCGGAACCGAGCCCTCGGCATACTTCTCCGTCCGGGCAATCTCTGCGCCGCCAAGGCGACCGGAAACAACCACCTTCACACCCTGGGCGCCGAGGCGCATGGCTGACTGGATAGCCCGCTTCATTGCGCGGCGGAAGCTCGCCCGCCGCTCAAGCTGACGGGCAATATCATCAGCAATCAGGCTGGCGTCGATTTCAGGCTTTCGGATTTCCACGAGGTTCACACGCACCTCGTCGCTGGTCATCTTGGCCAGCTCTTTGCGCAGATTCTCGATGTCGCCGCCCTTCTTCCCGATCACCAGACCCGGGCGGGCAGTATGAATCGTGATCAGGCACTTCTTGTGCGGCCGCTCGATGATGATCCTCGAAATTCCGGCCTGCTTCAGCTTCTCGCGGATGGCCTTGCGCATCGCGATGTCTTCATGAAGCAGGCGGCCGAAGTCCGCGCCATCAGCATACCAGCGGCTGTCCGCCGTCCGGTTGATGCCCAGCCGCAGCCCGATTGGATTGACTTTCTGGCCCATTATGCGGCCTCCGCTGTCTGGCTCGTATCCCGCAGGACTATGGTGAGCTGGGAAAAGGGTTTCATGATGGGTGAGGCGCGTCCGCGCGCGCGGGCCCTTATGCGTTTCATCACGAGGTTCTTTCCGACATGCGCCTCAGCGACGACAAGGCTGTCGATATCGAGCCCGTGATTGTTCTCGGCATTCGCGATAGCGCTCTGCAGCAGCTTGCGAACATCCTTTGCGGGGCGCTTGGGCGAGAACTGCAATTCGGCGAGAGCCCGCTCGACGGGGAGGCCGCGGATCTGCTGGGCGAGCAGGTTCAGCTTCTGCGGACTCGAACGATACATACGCAGCACGGCGCGCGCTTCGTTGGCGGCCTGCTTCGGAGGATTCTTGGCCTGTCCCATGACTATTTCCGCTTCGCTTTCTTGTCGGCGCCATGACCATAAAAGGTCCGCGTCGGCGCGAACTCGCCGAACTTGTGGCCCACCATTTCCTCCGTCACGAGAACGGGGATGAATTTGTTGCCGTTATGAACCTGAAAATTCAGGCCGACGAATTGCGGCATGATCGTCGACCGCCGCGACCACGTCTTGATGACAGCGCGCTTTTCCGAGTTGCGCGCGTCGTCGGCCTTCTTGAGGAGGTAGCCGTCAACAAACGGGCCTTTCCAGACAGAACGGGACATCTTTCTGCTCGCTCCTCTCGCTAGCGCTTTGCGTTCCGGCGGCGGATAATGAGCCGGTCGGTCGCCTTGTTTTTACGGGTTTTTGGCCCGCGCGTTTTCTTGCCCCATGGCGTTACGGGATGACGTCCGCCAGAAGACTTTCCTTCGCCGCCGCCATGCGGGTGATCGACGGGGTTCATGGCGACGCCGCGAACGGAGGGGCGACGGCCGCGATGGCGGTTCCGTCCAGCCTTGGAGCTGACTTCATTCATCTTGTCAGGGTTCGACACCGCGCCGATCGTGGCGACGCAATTGTCGAGCACCATGCGCAGCTCACCGGAAGACAGCTTGATCTGTGCGTAGCCGGCGTCGCGGCCAACGAGCTGCGCATAGGTTCCGGCGGACCGGACCATCTGGGCACCCTTCTGGGGCTTCAGCTCGATATTGTGGATGATGGTGCCAACAGGAATGTTCTTGAGTGGCAGCACGTTACCAGGCTTGATGTCTGCCGACGCTGATGTGATGACCTTGTCGCCGACCTCGAGCCGCTGCGGCGCGATGATGTAAGACAACTGCCCGTCCGCATACTTGATCAAGGCAATGAAAGCCGTCCGGTTAGGGTCATACTCGATCCGCTCGACGGTCGCAGGGATATCCCAGCGGTTGCGCTTGAAATCGACCTTCCGGTACAGCCGCTTCACACCGCCGCCTTGGTGGCGGACGGTCACGCGCCCCTGATTGTTGCGACCGCCTTTGGATGTGAGACCTTCCGTCAGCGACTTGACGGGCCGTCCTTTATAAAGAGCGGACCGGTCGACCAGGACAAGCTGGCGGCGGCCAGGGGATGTCGCGTTGAATTTTTTCAGCGCCATGATGACTTATTCCTCGCTCACAGCCCGGTCGAAATATCGACAGACTGGCCTTCGGCCAGAGTTACGATGGCTTTCTTGACGTCGGAGCGCCGCCCGGGAATTCCACGAAAGCGCTTCGTTTTACCCTTCTGGATCAAGGTATTGACCCTGGTCACCTTGACCTTGAACAGGGCTTCGATGGCTTCCTTGATCGACTTCTTGTCTGCATCGCCCGAGACCTCGAACACATACTGGTTGTGCTCGGAGATAATCGTGGACTTCTCCGAGATGATCGGGCGACGGATCACATCGTAATGGTGCGGCTTTATCTCGGCCATGGCTTACTCCTCTGCCTTGGCGCGCGACGCGCGGCGCTTGGGCGACTTCTCTTCAGGCGCCGGGATGGGTTCTTCACCTGCGACCTCGAAGCGCGCGGCGATCCCGCCGGCTGCTTCCTTGGTGATGACAAGCGTGTGGCGGCGCAGGATATCGTAAACATTGAGTCCTGCGACCGAAAGCACATCAATGTTCGGTATGTTCCGGGCGGCTTTCGCGAAATTTTCATTCACTTCAGCGCCGGTGATGATCAGGGCGTTCTCGATGCCAAGGCTGTTGAACGCGGCCACGAGGTCTTTCGTCTTGGGCGCTGCGAGTTCGGCCTTGTCCAGAACGAGCAGGGCGCTGTCCTTGGCCTTGGCTGACAGCGCATGGGCCAGCGCCATCTTGCGGATCTTCTTGGGTAGCCCGTGCGCATGGCTGCGAACGCGCGGACCATGCGCTATGCCGCCGCCCACAAAGATTGGCGCATTGCGCGAACCGTGCCGAGCGCCGCCCGTACCTTTTTGGCGGATCGACTTCTTGGTCGTCCGGTTCACTTCCGACCGCGATTTCGTCTTGTGGGTACCGGCCTGTCGGCGGGCAAGCTGCCAGCGCACGGTGCGCTGAAGGATGTCGCCGCGGATTTCCTCGATACCGAAGATGGCGTCATCCAGGTCAATCTTGCCAGCGGATTTCCCTGCGAGTGTTTTGACGGAGAGCTGCATCAGCCTTCACCCCCCTGAGCGGCCTGTTCTGCGACGCGGAACGAGCCGCCTTTCGGGACGTTGTCTGGCAAGGCCTTCTTCACGGCATCGCGAATTTCCACGAACGTCCCGTCTTTTCCGGGAACCGCGCCTTTGATCAGAATCAAGCCGCGCTCAACATCCGTACGCACAACTTGAAGGTTCTGCGTCGTAACGCGCTCGACACCGAGGTGTCCGGCCATCTTCTTGTTCTTGAAAACACGGCCCGGATCCTGGCGCATGCCGGTTGAACCATGAGAGCGGTGGGATATCGAAACACCATGGGTGGCCCGGAGGCCGCCGAAGTTCCAGCGTTTCATCGCGCCGGCAAACCCCTTGCCGGTGGAAAGCGCTGTGACGTCTACGCGCTGCCCTTCGGCAAAATGGTCCGCAAGGACAACTGCGCCGATTTCCGGCAAGTCGCCCGTCACGCGGAACTCCTTGAGCTTTGCCTTCGGCGCAACGCCGGCTTTCGCGAACTGGCCCCGCATGGGCTGGGGCGTGCGTTTGGCCTTCTTCTCTCCGGCTCCCATGATCACGGCCTTGTAGCCATCAGTCCGGGTGACTTCGCCGCCCTTCTTGGTCGTTACCGCACGCGCCTCGTCCGTGCGCACGCCAACGACCTGGCAGCCATCAAGCGACAGGACCGTCACGGGGACATGACGCCCTTCGGCATCGAAAATACGGGTCATGCCGACCTTTCGGGCGAGCACGCCGGGGCGGGCTGCGGGCAGTGTCATGACCGGGCTCCCTCCAGCTTGATCTCGATGCCGACACCAGACGACAGGTCGAGCTTCATCAGGGCGTCAACGGTCTGGGGCGTCGGGTCGACAATGTCGAGGATGCGGGTGTGCGTGCGGATCTCGAACTGCTCGCGCGACTTCTTGTCGATATGCGGTGAGCGGTTGACCGTGAAACGCTCAATACGCGTCGGCAGCGGGATGGGGCCGCGGATTTCTGCGCCGGTACGCTTGGCAGTATTCACGATCTCCCGCGCCGACATGTCGAGCGCACGGTGATCGAAGGCCTTGAGCCTGATCCGGATGTTCTGTCGTTCCATCGTCGGTTCCGTCCGCACAAAACACTTCATGCCCAAGGCGCTATGGCTCGTTGGTCTCGAGCGCCCGGGCGACCGTGTGGTTAAATTATCAGTTTCGTGGGAGCGTTCGCTGTCAAAAGCGCGGCCATCCCGTCGAAACCGGGCTTCTAGTGGAGAGTATCGAAGGCGTCAACCACAACCGGGCGGGAATCTGCAGGACAACAAGCCCCTGCGAGCCAGCGCCCTGTCGCCGTTTCAGAATGCAGGCGTAGCCGCTGTCGATGGCCCCAGCCGATGGCTTTTCAGGCCTTTGAAGGCAGACAGAAAAAGGCCGCCCTTCTGGGGCGGCCTTTCTGCTTGGGTTTCCCTTTTGGGGGACGC
>DAIRTA010000061.1:0-10450 GCA_036804125.1 Hyphomonas sp. | reverse complement strand
CCATCCGCTCCATGTTCAGCGGCCGGGAGAAAAAGAGCGAGGACTGCCGGCCCTCCCGAAGAACAGAAACGGCGGCATCGAGAATGTTGAGATGCGGATAAATTCCCATCGCGGCAGCAAAGAACAGGCTGCCATCCTGGTTGTAGCCATTGAAGAAGAAGCGGTCATAGAAATTGCGGTCCGACCCGGCAAAGGCCACGGGCTCGGGCGTCTGGTGGATGGGATACTCGTCTCCGGCTGTCAGCATCGTGTCCTCCCCTGCCGCGCCGCGGCGCGCTGCACAGCGTTTAGTGGCGGCCGGGCGCGCTGCGGGTCAAGCAGTGACCCTGCGTGAACAGCTTTGCCTGGCCGGCAAACCGCCTCCTCGGGACTCAGGAGGCGGGCGAAATATCGCCGGAATAGCGGGTGGCGAGAGCGTCGGCGGTCTGCCGGGCCTGCTCGATTGCACCCCAGAAGCCGTCAAGCTCGGCTTCGACCGGCGCCGTATCGAGATCGGCGCGGCCGGCGACATGATACAGGGCCTCGCCGAAATTCCTGTAAGCGGCCTGGGCCCGCACCAGCGCGCGCTCATAGCTCGTGACATCCGCCCGCCCGGCTGCGCCGGTATCCGGATCGGCCATCAGGGTCTTGGCCTGCAGCGTCACCGCTTCCAGCCCCTGGCGGGCCGATTGCGTGTCGGATGCGATGCGGGCGAGAACCAGCGCGGGGGCATTTTCGCCGGCGCCGATACGCACGGCATAGGCGGGAGGCGCGTCGGCCGCGGCGCCGCGTCCGTGCAGCAGCCGGCCGACAAAGCCGGACAGCCCGCCTCCCTCCTCGACCCAGCCGGCCGAGACGGCTTCATCGCTGTAAGCATTGGCGGCCCGGCGCAGTTCCGTCTGGCCGGCGGTGAGGGGTGTTTCGATGCTGGTTTCGTTTGCAACGACTGAAACGGTTGCACAACCGGCCAAAAAGCCTACGGAAAGAGCCGTTACAAGACTACGCATCAACAACTTGGCCACTCGCCAGCCCCTCTGGCTGCCCTCCAGTATTTACTACGGATACAAGGCAGCTAAGTCCAGCTTAAGCCCTGTATTTTCGGCGCAAGAAGTGAAGACAGCATGAACAGACGCCAGTCCCGCCGCACACTTTATCACCGCCATGAACCCTATGCGACGGGCCATCTGCGCGTCAGCGGGGTGCATGAAATCTACTGGGAGGAATCGGGCAACCCAAAGGGGATCCCGGTCGTGGCGCTGCATGGCGGACCCGGTGGCGGCTCCAGCCCTGAAATGCGGCGCTTCTTCGATCCGGAACGCTACCGCATCTTCCTGTTCGACCAGCGCGGCTGCGGGCGGTCGGCACCGCACTCGGAGCTGGCCGAAAACACGACATGGGACCTTGTGGCCGACATCGAGGCCCTCAGGAAAGCGGCGGGTGTGCCAAAATGGCTCGTCTTCGGCGGCTCCTGGGGCTCGACACTGGCCCTGACCTATGCCGTGACGCATGGTCAGCAGGTGCTCGGGCTGGTGCTGCGGGGTATATTCCTGCTGACCGAAGCAGAGATCCGCTGGTTCTATCAGTCCGGGGCCAGCAATCTCTTCCCGGATGCTTTCGAAAGTTTCATCGAGCCCATTCCAGAGGCCGAGCGGGATGACCTCGTGGGCGCATTCTACAAGCGCCTGACCAGCGAGGACACGCAAACGCGCCTTGATGCGGCCCGCGCCTGGGCGCGCTGGGAAGGCCAGACCCTCTCGATCAAGGGGCCGGCCTCGCCGCCGCCGCGCTTCAACGAGGATGACTTTGTCGATGCGTTTGCCCGGATCGAGTGCCACTATTTCATCAATAAGGGCTTTTTCCCCTCTGATGGCTGGCTGCTCGAACAGGCAGCGAAGCGGCTAGAGAATATTCCGGGCGTGATTGTGCACGGACGGTATGATGTGATCACGCCGCTCGCCTCGGCCTGGGAGCTCGCGAAAGCCTGGCCGAGGGGCGAGCTGCACATCGTGCCCGATGCCGGCCATTCCTCGATGGAGCCCGGCATCATCGACCGGCTTGTTCAGGCGACAGATGATTTTGCAGACAGGCTGACGGTGCGGACGCGGGTTTAGGAGTGCCCGAAGGGCGAGAACTGACCCCAAGGCGGTATTGGCTATCTCAATTCGGATGTCTGATACCGTCACGAGCTTGTCGTAGCGAGCGCTAAAGCCGCGCGAACGCAATCGCTGACTCAATCTTGTTGCCTTGGCCAACGCGCAGCGGTCCAGATGATGAGAAGCGTGGCTATAATTTGGATCAATACAATAAACTGATAAAACAGTGCTGACCCGAAGAGGGTCAGCACTGCAAAAACGGTGTAAATCAGCCCCATGATCATGTTCAATGATCGAGAGATGCTCGACGGTAACATCGAGGATAAAAAAACCATGCTGGCAGGTACTGCCATAACAACTGCGACCGCGAGCAGCGTCAAATCTGTCGCCTCTCCTAGCGGCCCCATCAATCCGGCCGACATCTCCTCAATCTGGCCTGGAATAAACAAGACAAGATAATCATTGTAGATATACAATGCCATCAGCGACGCCCACAGCAAAGACAACTTCACCGGTGCGGGTACACGGATCATTTCTATCGATGACTTGCTAGTATCATTCATGATTTCACCCTGATGCTTTATCAGCCAGCAAAGATTTATGTTGTCAGGCGCTTTTGATTCCGCGCCGAACATATTCATTCTAAAGTGAATGGCAATTGACTATATTGGTATTCTGATTATTCATTATTGAATGGATTGGAAGTCCGTCAGATTTGACTGGAACCGGATGCGGGCCTTTCTGGTGACCGCTGAAGAAGGGTCTTTGTCGGCGGCGGCGCGCGCCTTGAACAGTTCACAACCCACGCTTGGCAGGCAAGTCTCCGCATTGGAGGAGGAGCTTGGCCTGGCGTTGTTCGAACGCGTTGGCGCAAAGCTGATATTGACGCCAGGCGGGCTCGAGTTGATCGAACATGCCCGCGCCATGGGCGATGCGGCAACCCGTGTGTCATTGACCGCATCCGGACAGTCTCAATCGATTGAAGGAACCGTTTGTATATCCGTCGGCGAATTATTCGCAGGGCATGCACTGCCGCCCATCATTGAAAAATTGCGCAGACAGGAGCCTGGGATCGAGATCGAGATTGTCGCATCAAACAGCACAAGTGATTTGCGGCGCCGTGAAGCAGACATCGCCTTCCGCGCTATTATTACACCGGCGCAACCCGACCTGATCACCCAAAAGGTGGGTGATCTAGCGAGCCGGTTTTATGCATCGCCGGGATACCTTGAAAGAACAGGTTATCCACAAACCAGGGAAGATCTGTCCCGGGCTGATTTCATCGACTTTGATGATAGCGGCGCTTATCGCAGGTATCTCAACGATCTCGGTTTCAATCTCACGGCGCGTAACTTCCCGGTGCGCGCGGAAAGCCATCTTGTGCAGTGGGAGCTTGCAAAAAGCGGCGCCGGCATTGTGACGGGCATGGAAATGATTGGCGATGCAGAACCGGCTATGGAGCGGGTTTTGCCCGATCACGTGACCGTTCATTCAATGTGGCTGGTGGCGCACCGCGACCTGAAGACCAGCCGGCGCATAAGGATGGTGTTTGATTTTCTGCATGGCGAACTGACAGCGAACTGCCTTATCAGGCAAGCCTGACAAGGCGAACATAGATCAAAGGGGTTATCAGGCATTGAGCGGAGAACGCCGCTCCTTGCGCCATCGCCTCCTGCTCTGCCCCTACTCCGTCTCCTCCGGCGACCAGTTCGGCCCGAGCAGCGCTTCGAGCGGCGCCGGGAGCTGGACACGGTACTGGTCCTGGATCTTGTCGAGGAAGCCGAAAACCAGGACGATGCCGATAAAGGGCGGCACGAACCAGCGGATCAGGAACCGCCAGATATTCATGATGCGGCCCTCGCCGAGTTCGGAGGTCAGCATCTCGCGGCTGAGAATCCAGCCGGCGAAGATCGCCGCCATAAGCCCGCCGAGCGGCAAGAGGAGGCCTTCGGTCATGAAGTCCATGAAGTCGAGATATTCGAGCGAGAAGATGTAAGCCGCCCCGACCATGAACAGCACGAAGCCGACGCCGGCTGCCGCGCCAATCCGGGTAACGCCCTGGCGTTCCTCCAGCCAGGAGACGCCCACTTCCATCAGCGAGATCGACGAGGTGAAGGCCGCAAACAGGGCCAGCGAGAAGAAGATGATGGAGAACAGGCCCCCGCCGGGAATCGCCTCGAAGGCGACCGGCATGGAGATGAAGAACAGGCTCGGGCCAGCCGCGACATCAAGGCCCGCCGCAAAGACGATCGGGAAGATGGCAAAGCCTGCGATCAGCGCGACAAAGGTATCGGACCCGGCGATGATGCCTGAGGATTGCGGAATGTCGGTGCGCCGGTCGAGATAGGCGCCATAGGTGATCATCAGGCCGACGCCGACACCGATCGAGAAGAAAGCCTGACCAAGCGCGGCCAGGAAGGTACGGAAGCCGACATCTTCCCATTTCGGCTCGAAGATGAAGGCGATGGTGCGGGCGGTGTCGCCATTGGTGACGGAGAAGATCACCACGACGATCAGCATGAGGAAGAAAGCCGGCATCAGGATGATGGCCGCGCGCTCGATGCCGCCCTTGATGCCGCGCCCGACGATCATGATGTTCGTGGCAACGAAACAGCCAAGCAGGAACAGCATGTACCATTTCGACTGCATCGGGTGCTCGCCCTGCCCGATCGTGTTGAGAAAGTTCTGCGTCGATTCTGCCGCCGAGGCGCCGGCCAGCGAGCCGCTCAATGCCTGGATGACATAGGCCAGCAGCCAGGTGGAGATCACCATGTAGAAGGTGAGGATGAAAAAGGCCGTGAGCGATCCGATCCAGGCAACGATGCCCCAGTTCTGGCTCTTGCTTTCGGCGCGGGCCAGCGATTGCACCCCCTCGACCGCGGACATGCCGGATTTCCGGCCCATCGAATACTCCGCCATCAGCAGAGGCAGGGCGATCAGCAGGACACAGGCGATGTAGATGATGATGAACGCGCCGCCGCCATTCTGGCCGGCCGTATAGGGAAAGCGCCAGAAATTCCCGAGGCCGACAGCCGAGCCTACGGCGGCCATGATAAAGCCGAACCGTGAGCCCCAGTTTTCAGCCTTGCGGCCAATTTCTACCATAATATACGCTCCCCGCAGGCTGATTTGCCGGGACCCTAGCCGGGTGCGGGCAAAAATCAACGCATGCCTGTGTCAGGCAGGATGTATCAGCCTAATAGAAAAAGCCGTGCGCCGTGACCTTGTCGTCCCGGTGCATATAGGCGGAAATGATCAGTCCGAAGCAGGCCATCACCGTCAGCAGCGCGGTCCCGCCATAGGAAATGAGCGGCAACGGCATGCCCACGACCGGCAAAAGGCCGATCACCATGGCGACGTTGAAGATCGTATAGAAGGCGATGATCGAGGCCGCTCCGATGGCCGCGAGCCGGCCGAACCAGCTTCGGCTCCTGATCCCGACATAAAAGGACCAGGCGATCAGGACCGCAAACACCGTGAGCATGCCGACCGCACCGATAAAGCCGAATTCCTCGGCAACGATGGTCAGGATGAAATCTGTATGCTGCTCCGGAACATAGTCCTGCTGGGACTGGATGCCGTTGAGATAGCCCCGGCCATTCCATCCGCCTGCGCCGATGGCGATCTTGGCCTGCTCGATCTGGTAGCTCTCACCCAGCCCATTGGTGGTCTGGCCCGTCAGGCCGGCCAGGAACGTATCGACGCGCTCGCGCTGGTAGGGTTCTAGGACGACCAGATACATCGCAGGTATCGCCGCGATGGCGGCGGCGAAGACGCCGCCGATGATCTTTCCTGAGAGGCCGGCAAAGAAGATCATTACGAGGCCTGCCGCGACGAGGGCGAGCGTGGTCCCGAAATCCGGCTGGATGAAGACCAGCCCTGCGGGCAGGAGGATGATCGCCAGAGCGACCAGGTGCGCCGTCAGCGGCACGGGTTCGTTGCGCCGCAGTTGCGGCAGGACATGGTAGTAGCGCGCAAGCGCGAGCGTGACCGCAAGTTTTGCGAATTCCGAGGGCTGGAGCATCACAGGCCCGATTTTCAGCCAGCGCTGGGCCCCGCCTCCGACCGTTCCGAACTGTTCGACCAGAACGAGCAGGACCAGCGTGCCGATATAGGCCGGGATGGCCAGCCGCGCCCAGATAGTGAGAGGCGTTATGGCGAGGGTGAGCATCAGCGCGAGTGCCAGCCCCGTCCGTTCGAGATGGTTCCTCCAGAGATAGCTCTGCGCCGGGTTGGGCGCATCACGCAACGGATCCCAGGCGACGGAGAACAGCATTGCCGCGCCGAGCAGGGCCATGGCCACGATCAGGAGAATGACCCCCCAGGGCAGCCGCGCTATCTTCGTCAACGGGCCGAAGGTGTCGAAGCTCAGGCTGTTGGCCATGCGCGTGCGGGCCTCGCCCCGGGTGAAGCCGGTGAAACCCTCGCGGCTCATGCCGGGTCTCCTTCTCCGGCTGGCCGGGGGGCGGGCGAAGCGCGCTGCGCGTAAGTGGGCGCGCGGGCACTATCCTCGCGCAGCGCATAGGCCAGGATATCCCGGGCGACCGGACCAGCGGTGCGCGAGCCGCCTTCACCATGCTCGACGATCACCGATATGGCGAGCTTCGGATTGTCTGCCGGAGCGTAGGCCACGAACAGGGCATGGTCGCGCAGTTCCCGCGCAATGGCATCGCCGCCGCGAATCACTCCGCTCGCCCGCTCGGCAGCCGTAATGCGGCGCACCTGGGCGGTTCCGGTCTTGCCGGCGAGGCGCGGGCCGCCCAGGCCCAGATCGCCGGAGCGCAGCGCCGTACCGCCACCTTCAGAGGTGACGCCGAACATGCCGCGCTGCTGGATCGAGATGATTTCAGGATCGAGCGGGGCATCGATGACCGGATCGGCATCGGAAGCCGGCCCAAAGCCGATAACGCGCGGGCGGACCGGCGCGCCATCAGCGGCGATCCGCGCCGTCATCAAAGCGAGCTGCAAGGGTGTTGTGCCCAGCTGGCCCTGGCCAATACCGAAATTCAGGGTCTCGCCTTCGAACCAGGGCTCGCCCTGCACACGCAGCTTCCAGGCCGGATCGGGCACGACGCCGCTGCGCCCGCCGGTCATGCCGAGAACGAAGGTTTCACCGAAACCGAACTTGCGGGAGACTTCGGCAATCTTGTTGACGCCGGTTCGCCGCGCGATCTCGTAAAAATAGACATCGCAGGACTGCTTGATGGCCTCATGCAGGTTCATCGAGCCATGCCCGCCACGCTTCCAGCAATGCCAGGTGCGGTTGCCGAAACGGTAATGGCCCGGGCAGTGCACCCGGTCGGCCGGACGCACCACGCCGGCCTCGAGCGCGGCCGTCGCCACGACCATCTTGAAGGTCGAACCCGGCGGATAGACCCCGCCATGCGCGCGTGGATAGAGCGGGGCGCGCGGATCGTCGCGCAGCACCGCATAATCCGAGGAGGAGATTCCGTTGACGAAGGCGTTCGGATCGAAAGCGGGCGTGGACACCATCGCGAGGATGTCACCCGACGCGATATCTATCACGACAGCCGCACCGCTTTCGCCTTCGAAACGCTCTATCGCCGTGCGCTGGAGTTCGGCATCGATCGTGACATGCAGATCGCGTCCCGGCGTGGCGGCAATGCCCGGGTCCGGATCGAGATAGCGCAGCGGACGGCCATGCGCGTTGCTTATCACGCGCTGATGGCCCGGACGGCCGCGCAGCCACTCATCGGCAAAGCGCTCCATGCCCTGCCGGCCGATCCGGATATCGGGATGGCGCAGCATCCCTGAGAGCATCGTGCGCTCGGCCTCGGGCAGCCCGCCGGTCAGGCGGTCGACGTCTTCGAGGCTCGCCCGTGCAACATAACCGAGCACATGGGCAAAATCGCGCCCGCGCGGATAAGACCGGGTGGAGCCCATCCGGACCTCGACGCCGTCAAGGCCGGCGGCATGCACCTGCATCCGCGAGAAATCCTCATAGGTGAGTTCATGGGCGACCGTAACGGGCAGGAAGGCCGCGTTGCGGCGTCTGTTGGCGCGGATCTCTTCCAGGATCCGGAGGCGCCGGGCCTCGGGCAGGTCAATCAGGTCGGCAATGCGGTGCAAGGTGCGCTGAACATCGTCCAGCGCCTCGGGAATGATATCGACCCGGCCCGCCTGCCGCTGCGCGGCAATCGGGCGCCCGAAGCGGTCATAGATCTGGCCCCGCTCGGGCGGGTCCAGTACGCGCCGTATGTGGTTCTTCTCCGCAAGGTCCTGATATTCCTCGCGTTCGAGGAACTGGATCTGCACAAGCCGCGCCACGAGACCGGCCCAGACCACGCCGCCCCCGGCTGCCGCCAGAACGGCGCGGCGGCTGAATTCCTCCTCGGGCGTCCTGTGGTGGGAGCCGCGCAGGCTCCAGCTTGTCTTCTTTTTCTTGCTCATGCACCCGCCTCCCCGCCATTGGCAGCGCGCCGGCCGAGATCAAACGCCTTGTGGATGAAGGCATAGATGACGCCCGTCAGCAGGATCGAGACGATCAGGGGCACAAGCGGAAGGGCGCTCTCACGGGCAATGCTGGCAGCTGCCCAGATGCCCAGCAGGGCAAGGGCCAGAAGCATGGTGGGCGCCAGCACGGCAATCAGGGGCGTACGCATGCGGTCGGTTTCCCGCGAAATCGCGGCGCTGAGACCGTAAACGCCCAGATTGATGATCGGAAAGCAGCCAAGGGGCGCGGCCATGATCACATCCTGGACGAGACCGAAACCGGCGAGCACGATCATCGGGCGCAGCGACAGGCCGGAACGGCCCCAACCCAGCGCGCCCCAGAGCGGTGCATAGGGCCAGGCCAGGGCCAGATGGTACATCGACAGGGGCACAAGGGCCGCAATCCCGGTCAGGATGATAATCATCGACCCGAACGCGAGGCGGGGCAGCTGACCGGCCTTCGACCAGAGCGTATCCTGGCGGCGGATATGAGACAGGTGTCGGGCCATCGCTCAGGGCGCTCCCTGGGCGGGGCTGGCCGCGAGCTGGCTTTCCGGCACCTCCATCTCCCCCTCCGGCGGCGGCGGCTCGATCACAACGGGCTGGATCAGGCGCACATAACCGCGGGAATGGTCATTCTTGCTGTAGCGTACCCGGAAGGCGGCGCCGTCTTCCTCGACGAGGCCGACGACGATACCGCGCGGGAACACACCACCATCGCCGGAGGTCATGACCCTTTCGCCGGGAATGAACCGGCCTTCCTCGGGCATGTCGAGCAGGCGCGCCGTGCGCAGGTCGCCATTGCGCATGATCGCCCGCATGCCGCTGGACTCGCCCATGACGGGAATACGGCTGAGGGCATCATCAATCAGAAGGATCCGTGATGAGCGCTCGCCGATCTGGATCACCCGCCCGACGAGCCCGCCTTCGTTCAGCGCGACAGCGCCGGGCTCGACGCCGTGCCGGCGTCCGGCATTGGCCAGAAGGGTGCGCGAGAACGGCCCGTTGACTTCCAGGATCACGCGCGCGGTCACGCCGCGCTCGGGCGGCTCGCCCATCAGCCGCAGCATTTCCTCATAGGTCTCTAGCCGCTCGGCCATCGAGATCGCAGCCGCCTTGAAGCGCGCCAGGTCGCGCACCTCATTCTCCAGCTCTCGTATGCGCCGCTCGCGGGCGGCCTGACCGGTGATCTGTGCCCAAAGCGCTGGCTCGCCCGGCGCGCCGATGCGGTCGCTGACGGTCGTGCGGACAGGGTTGAACAGGTTGGCGATCTGCGGGGCAGACTGCGCCAGCACGAAGGCCAGGCAAATCGCAAGCATGATACCGAGCGTAACCCGCCGGGATCCGGACTTGCGATAGTTCAGGCCTTTGCTGCCCATGATGGGCCCTTTCCTGCCGGGCGCCGCCCGGAGGCTAGACCTCCGGGCAGAGAACGCTCCTCATCTTCGAATAATTCTCGAGCACCTTGCCACACCCGTTGACCACGCAGCGCAGCGGCTCATCCGCGATCATCACCGGCAGCTGCGCCTGCTTGCGGATCACTGTATCAAGATTCCGCAGGAGCGCACCACCGCCGGTCAGCACGATGCCGCGATCGACGATATCTGCGGCAAGTTCAGGCGGCATGGCCTCGAGCGCAATCTTCACGGCATCAACGATATCGGTGACGGGTTCTTTCAGCGCTTCGGCGATCATCGCCTCGGTGATCTCGGTCTCCTTCGGTACGCCGTCCAGCGTGCCGCGGCCGCGCACGGTCAGGGCCATGCCGGTGCCATTCTCAGGCGCCAGCGCGGTGCCGATCTCTTTCTTGATCCGCTCGGCCGACATCTCGCCGATCAGGATTTTCTGCTCGCGGCGCAGGTAATTGACAATGGCCTGGTCCATCTTGTCACCGCCGACGCGCACGGAGCGCGAATAGACGATGC
>DAIRTA010000060.1:0-10691 GCA_036804125.1 Hyphomonas sp. | reverse complement strand
CGGTGTCCGGAATCTTCCGCATCCCATCCATATCGTCGGACACGCAGATGAGCCGCGTTGCGTATTCTCCGCCCGTCAGCACGCCGAAGGCGTGGCGCACCATCGTCGTGCGCACGACTTCGCCGAATGTGCCGATATGCGGCAAGCCCGAGGGGCCGTAGCCGGTTTCGAAGATGACCGGGTCGCCGGCCTTGCGCTCACCGGCCTTTACCTGTCCGGCAACACGTTTCTCCAGCGCGCGCGCCAGCTCAAACGGCCAGGCCCTGGCGGATTGGGCGAGTGTGGAAAGGTTGGTCATCGGATCGCTGCCGGATGAATCGGGGTTTAGGGCGCGGACCTAGAGGGGAGGCAGGGGAGCGTCAAGCAAGGCAGATATCATATGTATAATATGTTTGACATGTCAAAGATATTCGACTAAGTGATGATGTAAGATATTTTTGACATGACCGGAGGTCGTCCATGCCTGTTCTGAATGCCATTCGCGAGATGTCTTTCCGCGAGAAGTCCGCCTGGGCGATGACACTGATCCTGTCAGCCGCCGCCCTTTTCTATTTCGACAAGGTCGTGCGCATCTCCGCCGGCCTTGGCCAGACAGCGCCGCCGATTATCGGCCTTGTCATTGCCTATGTCGTGTTGGTCGTGATCGCCTCGATCATCGTCATGAGCGTGCTGGCGGCCACCTCCGGCAAGGAAGCGGACACGCCCGCAGATGAGCGCGAGACGATGATCGCCCACAAGGCGGGCAACTGGTCCGGCTATGTCCTGGCCGTGCCGATCTTCGGTGCCATGCTGCATTATTCCGTGACTCTGGATGGCAACAGGCTGTTCCATGCGGTCTTCCTCAGCTTCATGCTGGCGCAGATCGCCGAGTACATCTTCCAGATCATCCTCTATCGCCGGGGCGGCTGAGCGATGGCCAAGCCGCCGCCGATCAGCAATCGCATCCGCGCGCTGCGCGAAGCCCATGGCCAGATGAGCCAGGCCGCGCTGGCTGAAGCCATCGGCGTGACCCGCCAGACCGTGATCGCCATCGAACTCGGCAAGTACTCGCCTTCCCTGGAAAGCGCCTTCCGGATTGCGCGGCTGTTCGGCAAGCGCCTTGATGATGTCTTCCACTGGGAAGAGGACAAGGAAAGCTGATAGTTTACAGGGCTCTGGCTGGGATTGACAATCATTCTCATCTGTTGCAAATGATTTGCATGATCGTTTGTGTCTGCAACCGCATCAATTGCCGCTCGGTCCGGGCCGCCGTCGCCTCAGGCGCTCGCAGCCCGAAGGACGTGCAGGCCCATCATGGCTGCCGGTTCAATTGCGGCAAGTGCTCCTCGGAGATCGGCGACATCATCTCGCGCGAGATGGATGCCGCAATCAGCCTCTTTCCGGCTGTCGCCGCCGAATAGGCCGCACAATCGCTTCACCCATCAGGACAAGGCGTGGCGGGGGGCCTCGGCCCGCAAGGTTTTGCAATTGTATCGCACTTGCATATGCAGTTGTTTTTATTGTGTTTTTTCTTGCCTTCTCCGCCCCGCTCGCCTAATTGGATAGAGATATCAGCCGCACTGCTGCGAGGGAGCAAAGCCTGCCATGAAGGGCGATAAGAAAGTCATCGAATACCTGAACCGCTGCCTCAAGAACGAGCTGACCGCGGTCAACCAGTATTTCCTGCACTCCCGGATGCTGATGGACTGGGGCGTCACCAAGCTCGGCAAATATGAATACAAAGAATCAATCGAAGAAATGACCCATGCCGACTGGCTGATCCAGCGGATTCTGTTCCTTGGCGGCCTGCCGAATCTTCAGGACCTCGGCAAGCTGCACATCGGCGAGAGCGTCCAGGAGATCCTGGAGTGCGACCTGAAGCTCGAGAATATTGCCATCCCCCTCCTGCGCGAGGCGATCCAGCATTGCGAAAGCGTTCAGGATTATGTCAGCCGCGAGCTCTTCGGAAAGATCCTCCATAATGAGGAGGAGCACGTCGACTATCTCTCGACACAGTTCGATCTCATCGAGCGTATCGGGATTGAGCGCTACACCCTCCTCCAGTCCGAGGCCAACGAAAGCCTCGGCTGAAGACCGGCGCCTGGTTCCCTTGCGGGCAGGCCCGCGCCTTCACCTCACGAGCGAAGGCATCAAGGCGAATCCGCTGAAGTCCTTATACAGATGGACTCTTGCTCTCCGTCATGACGCAATCATGCCATCAGGCTTTACAGCATCTGGTTCTGGCCTGTAAATTCCCTATACAGATTAGTACTACGTACCTTGCTGTCCCGCTCCGCGCTTGATCTGCTGCCCAAATCAGGGTTTAGATCGCCATTGGGGCAAGTGTCCCCGGAAAGCCTGGCCATGCATCTGTGGCCGCCTTGGGTTCACGCCGGCATCGAGTCAGCCTGAACGCGAAAATGAAAAGGAATATAATCATGTCGAAAGCGCCAAGCGCCCGGGAAGCGCTCATGGAAAAATATGTTGCCGACCTTAAGGAAAAAGCCGGTGAGACGCGGCTCGATATGGCGCTCCTTGAAGCCTGCGTCAAAGTTTGCGGCCCTTCGATCTATCGCTCCGATTCGGCGCTGGTAGCGGCCAGCGACAAATCCGAGATAGAACGTGTTCGGACTAATTTTGTGGCGCGCCGCCTCGGGGTCAAGGATGATGAGAAGGCTGCGGCTGCAATTGGCGCAGCCATAGACAGGTACGGCCGCTCTGTTCGCCAGAAGCATCGCCCCGTCGTCTATTATCTGATCGCAAAAGAGCTGAAAAAAGGCGCAGCCCTCAAGGCCGCCTGATCCGCAGTCAGGATCCTGGCCCGCGACGCCCGCCACTGATCGGCTATCAGCGGCGGGCGTTGTGCTGCCTGCCGGCTGTTCAGCGCCCGCGATTGTCCCGCTTGGCCTGAGACCTGGCATGGGCCGCGCGGGTCGATCCGCGCATCGTCTTGAGGTTGGGAAAGGCCTTCGCCTTCCTGTTGGAGGCCTTCTTCATGCCCTTGCCCGCGGTGCGTGATTTCGGTGCACCGCCCTTGGTTCCCTGCTTGCGCTCCAGGGCCTCATTCAGCGCCGCCTTGGCACTGTTGCGCGCTGCGGCCCGCTGGCGGATTTCCAGTTTCTTCTCGAACCGGTCAAGTGTTTCGCTAAAGAAATCGCGCTTCGTCACCGTGCCATGATTGGCGGTGGCCGCGCGCTTGCTGGTCGGCGCGGCGCGGCCGAGAACTTCCCGCGCCTGCTTCTTGGACAGGTCGGCATATTTGTCTCTCAGCTTGCGCGTGCGCGCGATCCGCTGGCGCAGATCCTTCTCGGACAACTGCGTGATGTGTGGCGGGAAGCTCTCATTCGCCAGGGCGAATTCGGCGGCCGTGCAGAGTGGTTTCGCAACAGTGCGGGAAATGGCCATCGGCGTCATCCTCTCATTCTTCTAGCTGACAAGCCCTCGGGATAGCGGACAGCCATCATATGCCAACCCCAAATCGAGACGATACGCCTCGCTTCGTGCAGGCCTTCAATAGCCGTTCAGCCGCGCATACCGGTCGCGGTGCCAGCTGGCAGAGCCGTAAAGCGCCTCCTGGACCCGTGCGCGCTTGAGATAAAAGCCGGGATCAGCCGCATCTGTCATGCCGATCCCGCCATGCATCTGCACGCACTCGTTCGAGACAAGATGCACGAGTTCGCCCGCTTTCGCCTTGGCAAGGCTCGCCAGTTCGCCCGTGCCAGCCTTGCCCTCATCGACTGCCGATAGCGCGGCCGCGACACAGGAGCGCGTCATTTCAAGTTCTATGAACATCTTCGCCGCGCGGTGCTGCAGCGACTGGAAGGAGCCGATAAGCTGGCCAAACTGCTTGCGGTTATTCAGGTAATCGAGCGTCATGTCGAAGGCGGCCTGGGCCGAGCCGAGCATCTCGGCGGCAAGCCCGATGGCTGCGCGGTCGAGCACGGGATCAAGTATGTCCGCGCCTTCGTCAGCCGGCCCGATGAGGGCACTTTCGGGCACATGCACGCCCTCAAGCGCAATATGGGCTGCCCCGTGGCTGTCGACAGTGTTCAGCGCCTGCACCGAAACACCCTTGGCATCGGCCGGCACAAGGAAAAGGCTGAGGCCATGCCGGTCGCCCGGCTCGCCATAGGTGCGGGCGACCACGATCAGCATGCCGGCATGATGTCCATCCGGCACATATTTCTTGAGGCCGTTGAGCGTATAGCCCTGCCCGTCGCGCTCAGCCTCTGTCGCGATACTGTGGGGCGAGAAGTGCGGGCCTTCATCGAGGGCGAGCGCGAACGTCGTCTCGCCCGCAGCAATCTTCGGCAGCCATTCGGCCTGTTGGGCGGGCGTGCCGCCAAGCTGTAGCGCAGAGGCCGCGATCAGGGCCGTCTGCAGGAGCGGCGTTGCCGCCAGCGTGCGCCCCTGCGCCTCGAGGATCTGGCCGAGGCCGGTGAGGCCGAACGTCTCCCCGCCCGGCTCATCCGGAATGATGACGCCGAAAAAGCCAAGCTCGGCGAGTTTCCTGCGTGTCGCGTCATCCTTGCCCTTGGCGCCGGCATCGCGCAGGGCGCGTAGATGCGTCACGGGCAGTTCGCCTGCCGCAAACGCCATCGCCGTCTCGCGCAGCATTTCCTGGTCTTCTGTCAAAAGGAAGCCCATGACTATTGATGCTCCTTCAGGCCCAGCACACGTTTGGCGATGACATTGAGGTTTATCTCGGAAGTGCCGCCCTCGATCGAATTGCCCTTCGAGCGCAGCCATTGCCGTGTGACCTTGCGCGCGGTGGGGTCGAAGCCCTCCCCGTCCCAGCCGAAGCCTTCGGTACCGAGCGCCTCGATCAGGAGTTCATGCCGGTCCTGGTTCATCTTCGCGGCGGCATATTTCAGGATCGAGGCGGTGTGTCCGACGGCCTGTCCTGCCTTGGCCTGCTCTGTCTGGCGCTGGACGGTGAGTGCAAAAGCCTTGGCATACATCTTGTGATCTGTAATCCGTCCCCGGAGGTCCCCATCGGCAACACGCCCGGCCTCATCTGTGCCGATGTGTTGCTTGGCATAATCCTCCGGTCCGAGGATGCCGGAGCCGCCCGTGCCGCCGAAGCCGCCAGCCGAGATCGATGAGCGCTCGAATTGCAGGAGGCGCTTGGCGATGTCCCATCCGCCATTCACCCGGCCGACGAGCTGGTCCTTGGGCACCTTCACATCGGTGAAGAAGGTTTCGCAGAACGGGCTCTCGCCGGAGATCAGCTGGATCGGCCGGGCTTCGACGCCCGGCGATTTCATGTCGAACAGGATGAAGCTGATGCCTTCATGCTTCGCGCTTGTATCGGTGCGCACGAGGCAGAAGATCCAGTCGGCCTTGTCGGCATAGGAGGTCCAGACCTTCTGGCCATTGATCAGGTAATGATCACCCTTGTCTTCACAGCGCGTCTGCAGGCCGGCGAGGTCCGAGCCTGCGCCAGGCTCGGAATAGCCCTGGCACCAGCGCGTCTTGCCCTTCACGATATCCGGGATGAAGCGCAGCTTCTGCTCATGGTTGCCGAACTCAAGCAGCGCCGGGCCGAACATCCAGAGTCCAAACGAGAACAGCGGCGGGCGCGCCTTGATGCGGCGCAGCTCCTGTTCCAATATCCGCGCTTCGGAGCGCGAGAGGCCGCCCCCACCATATTCCTTCGGCCATTCCGGCGCGGTCCAGCCCTTCTCGCCCATCCGGTCGAGCCAGACCTTTGAGTCCGGGTTCTTGTAAGTCGCGTTCCGTCCGCCCCAGACAACCTCGTCATCGGGCATGGGCGTGCGCATGGATGGCGGACAATTCGCCTCCAGCCATTTTCTGGCTTCGAGGCGGAATTCCTCAAGTTGCTCTGCTGTATCATAGGCCATTGGCCGGACTCCCTTCGGATGCTGCCGACTGGCCTGTACCCTAAGCCTGCACCCGATTTCCGCCAAGCGCTCTCGCGGCGTTAGGCGGGATTATGGGAGGGGATAGAAGAACTCCTCCCGGACGATCTTGCCACCTTTGACATGATAGACGCCGACCTCTTTCATCTGGAGGCGCTGGCCGTCTTGCTTGCGCGTCACATCCATCTCGAAGATCACCGAGAAACGATCACCGCCATGCACGAACGGTCCTTCGGCCTGCGCCGAATGAACCTCATGCGCGGCGAACCACCACTCCCCTTTCGCCCTGATGGCATCGAGCCCCTTCGACTCGGCGCTCATGCCCCCGCCGAACTCTGCCGCCTCGGCCGAGACCGCGTCAGTTGCATAATATTTTGACTGAAACTCAGCTTCTTTTCCTTCATTGCAGAGGCGCACGAGTTCGGCGCCGATTGTCATCATATCCTGTGGGCTTGGCATCGCTCAATCCTCCTTGCGATAACGGAACATAGAACGAACGTTGCGCTTGCGCAACGACTGGGCTCCGGCCGGCATCAACAGAAGAGTGCGGTGTCTTGGCCCAGAAATGCGGGCAGGAGATGAGGCCATAGATGGCGCGCACCATCGCGAATGTCTGAAGCGGCCAGTATAGCGGTTGGGTCAGCGCCAGCCCGATGCGTCCGGTGTTGCGCTCGCCCGGCGCTGCAAGCCCCATCCAGGCGCCGGCGGCATAGGCCAGTCCGGCAAAGCTCCAGCCGGCAAGCGGCATGCTGTAACGGTCGCTGCAAAGGCAGGCCAGGCACCACAGCGCCCAGGGTCCATGCACCAGCGCGGACAGCAGCGCAGCGCCGAGTGTCAGTTGCACGGTGATGAACCCGCGCCATCCCAGCTCAGCGAGCGCCGCACGCGGATTTCGCATCTGTACCAGCCAGGTCTGGAGATAGCCCTTGAGCCAGCGTGAGCGCTGGTTGATCCAGACCGTCAGTTTCTCCGGCGGGGCCTCTGCTGTCGCTGGCGCGATCATCTCGACGCGCCAGCCGAGCCGGGCCAGCCTGAGGCCGAGATCGGCGTCCTCCGTCACGTTCCACGCATCCCATCCACCGGCGGCCTCCAGCGCGCTGCGGCGGAAATGATTGCTGGTTCCCCCGAGGGCGAGCGGAAGGCGCTTTGCGGCCAGGGCCGGCATCAGGCAGCCGAACTGGATTGCGTATTCCAGCGCCCATTGACCGGCAATCCATCCCCGCGCGCCCTGCCCGGTCAGGGGCGCCTGAACACAGGCGAGAGCGCTGCCCCCGGTGCGGAAGGCGGCAACCGCATGCTTCAGCTGGTCTCGAGCAGGCCGGTCTTCGGCATCATAGACGACAATGTACGCGCCGCGCGCGCGGGCCAGACCATAGTTCAGGGCGCGCGGCTTTGTGCGCGGCAAGCCGTCGGGAACGCTGAGGAGTTCCGTTCCGGGCGGCCAGATTTCCTGGCGCAAGGCCATCCGAGTCGGCCTGTCAGCGGCTTCGACAATCAGTTTCAGATCAATCTTCGCTGCAGGATAATCAAGTGCTGCTATGGCCGCTGCGAGCTGCGGCACCGTCGCTACCTCGTCCTTGAGCGCGATCAGCACCGTATAGACGGGACAGGTCTCCTCAGACGGCAGGGGAGGCAAGGCCGCGCTGCGAGAAGGCGCAGTACAGAACAGCCAGAGGCGGAAACCGAGACTGGCCGCAAAGATCGCCAGAGCAAGATAACCGGCAGCGATCCCGGCGGCATGCGGCGTCAGTATCGCCAGCAGCAGGACCAGAAATGCCGTGATGGCCAGCAATGCCGCCTGTCGCCGGGTGATCGTCTGGATTGCCGAGCGTGCCGGGTAGGCTTGCCAAAGCCCGAGCGCGGCCGCCCGCATGGCAGCCAGATCCTGAGCCGGCTCGGTCAAGGCCTGCCGGCTGGGCCACTGCCCGCCGGCAGGGCCGTCTTCCCCATCCGCTCCCATCCAGAGATATCATGGATGGATCCTGAAATTATCCACAAACCTTGAATTGAATTTGTTCTGCTAGCGCAACAAATCCTCTGCCAGCGCCCTGCCGCTCATCCATGCGGCCTCGATCGTGTTGCCGAGGTGCCAGTCGCCGCATGTCGCGATCCGCAACGCCTGATCAAGCAGAAAGGCCTCGCCAAGAGGCTTCACGACCTGCGCATAACGCCAGCGATGTGCTGCAACATGGTCCGGCATCGGCGCCCCGGTCAGCTCACGAAAACCGTGGGCCAGTGCCATCGCGACATCGCCAGCGTCCCGCTCGAGATGCTGCTCCGACCAGGACGGGGCGGCGTGCACGACAAAGGTTGCGCGGGCCCCGCGGCCCGGCTTGGAATTGTCGCGCGCATGCCAGGCGATGATGTCAGACCCTGCCCTCGCCGCGTCAATCTCGAGCTCCGGCGCCTGCTGATATGCGAGCATGGCGGCCCAGCAAGGACGCGAGCGCACACCCGCTGCGCGGGCCGCAAATGACGGGCAGGCGTTCATCAGGAGTGTGGCTGCCTGCTCCGGCGGCACAGCAATGACGGCCGTTTCATATGGGCCTGCCCTCCCTGCACCCTTCAGGGAGACCATCCAGCCCCCTGCCATCCGTTCGAGAGAAACAACCTCGCATCCCCAGCTAACCGCGAGCGGTCCAGCCATGTGGCGGATGATGGCACTCATGCCGGGCACGCCGACATAGCGGTGATGCGGCGGAGTGTCCGAAAACCGGGCGACCCAGGGCGCTGCGATGCCGGCCGCGCACCATTGCGCGGCTTGCCTGGCAAATTCTTGCGACTGCGCTGTGAAATACTGTGCGCCATGATCGAAACTTATGGTGTGTCCGCCGATTTCGGCGCGGCGCGTCGCCATCCGACCGCCCGGACCGCGCCCCTTGTCAAACAGCCGGACTTCCCGGCCGTCAGCCGCCAGGGCTTGGGCGCAGGCGAGACCTGCCATCCCCGCACCAATAATGGCTGTTGTCATGACACGCTCCGAACGCCTTTTCGAATAGCCAGTGCGACCTAGGTCGAATGCCAGGACGGCAAGCCCGCTGCGCGCTCTTGTCACCAGCGCCCGTTTGTTCTAGTTTTGTTCCATGCCCGGTCTGCACGTTGTCTGGTTCAAGAGAGATTTGCGGGTCCACGACCATGCTCCGCTCTGTGCGGCTGTCGCCAGCGGCAGCCCGGTCGTGCCTCTCTACATCTTCGAGCCGGACTACTGGTTGCTTGCCGAGCATTCCGGCCGGCAGTTCGGCTTCCTGCTGGACTCGCTGATGGATCTTGACGCCGCTCTGCGGGCGCGCGGCAACAGGCTCATTATCCGGACAGGCGAGGCTGCCGCGATTTTCTCCGGGATTCACCATCGCTACGGTATTGCAGCAATCCACGCCCATGAGGAAACCGGCCTGCAATGGACCTATGACCGTGACCGCGCTGTGCGCCGATGGGCCCGGCAGGCGGGTGTCGATGTTCGCGAACAGGCCCAACATGGCGTCATTCGCGGCCTTCGGTCCAGGGATGGCTGGGCCAGGCGCTGGGAGGGACAGATGAGCGCGGTCAGGCTGGTTGCCCCGGCAGTGATACCGCCTTCATCGCTTGAGGGCGAGGGCTGGCCCCTCCCGCAGGATTTCGGACTCGATCCGGGTGACGCGCCGCAAAGGCAAGGCGGTGGCCGTGCGGCCGCCGTGCAGTTGCTGCGCTCCTTCCTTGAATTGCGTGGGCGCACCTATCGCCGGGACATGTCCAGCCCGGCCGGCGGCGCGCTGACATGCTCCCGCCTGTCGCCGCATCTCGCCTTCGGAACACTCTCCATCCGCGAAGCCTGGCAGGCCGCGCAGCGTGCGCATCATGATTACAGGAGCCGCGGGGACAAGGAATATGCCGCATCCATCAGCAGTTTCACCTCGAGACTCTACTGGCATTGCCACTTCATCCAGAAGCTCGAGGATGAAACCACACTGGAAACCCGCAATCTCCACCCGGCCTATGATGGCCTGAGGCCTGTTCCCGAGGGCGATGATCGCCGGCTGCTGGCCTGGATCAACGGGCAGACCGGCTTCCCCTTCATTGACGCCTGCATGCGATCCCTCAACCAGACAGGCTGGCTCAATTTCCGCATGCGGGCGATGGTGATGTCCTTCGCCGCTTACCAGCTCTGGATGGACTGGAAGCGACCCGCCGAGCAGCTGGCCTCGCGTTTCACAGACTTCGAGCCGGGCATTCACTATGCCCAGGCGCAGATGCAGTCGGGTACAACGGGAATAAATACGCCGCGTATCTATAATCCTGTCAAGCAATCCAGGGATCAGGATCCCGGCGGCGAATTCATTCGCCAGTGGATCCCGGAAATTGCAGGCCTGCCCGCGCCATATCTGCATGCGCCCTGGGAGGCGCCTGCGGCCGCACTGTCTGAGGCCGGCATCCTGCTCGGCCAGACCTATCCCATGCGAATCGTCGATCATCTTGCGACCGCGCGGGCCGCGCGCGACCGGATGTTCGGACTTCGCCGCGACACGGGCCATGCCGCTCCGGCCGAGGCCATTCAAAGCCGGCATGGCAGCCGCCTCTCGGGGATTGCTTTCCGCGGAAGCAAGGCGCAACCGCCGCGCGGCCGGAACACAACATTGCCGCGCACGTCCGCCCGCCAGCTGGATCTTGATCTGGACCTGACAGAAGCCGGTTCCCGCCATGCCTCGTAGCGCCGATGGCCGCCGCCCGGTCAGCAAGGCCAACCTTCCGACCAAAATCTGCGCCGGCTGCGGCCGGCCTTTCAGCTGGCGCAGGAAATGGGCACGGGTCTGGGACGAGGTCCGCTTTTGCTCCGGGCGCTGCCGCAGAGGCTGA
>DAIRTA010000059.1:0-10711 GCA_036804125.1 Hyphomonas sp. | reverse complement strand
TGTCGAGGCTCGGTTCAGCCCCGCGTGTGCGGGGAACACAACATTTGCTGGACAAGATGCTGGGAGACATCCGGTTCAGCCCCGCGTGTGCGGGGAACACCCCATGTCGCGCATCAGGCGGTCAAACTCCGCCGGTTCAGCCCCGCGTGTGCGGGGAACACATCCAGAACGACGAGGTGGCGTGGTGCGCTGCCGGTTCAGCCCCGCGTGTGCGGGGAACACGCGCGCGCCTGTCGGTTCAGTTCGGCTGCATGCGGTTCAGCCCCGCGTGTGCGGGGAACACCTGTGGACCCAGAGGTGAGTTTCGTCAATATGCGGTTCAGCCCCGCGTGTGCGGGGAACACGCCTTGCAGCCACCGCCGAGGGCGTGATCGCGCGGTTCAGCCCCGCGTGTGCGGGGAACACACCCGCATCGGCGCACTGCTCGACGATCTGTCCGGTTCAGCCCCGCGTGTGCGGGGAACACTCTTCTCAAGAATCAATGGCACATCAATACCTTGCACAATGTCAAAGAACGTACCGAAATCACATTCTGTTCTGGATGCCCAGAAACAGGTCAGACAGACGTATCCACGGGCACATCAACCGGCTTGAACTTCACCAGCAAGAAGCCGTCGAAATTCGCCGCCTCGCGCCTGTTTTGCCCGACGGCCTCAAACGCAAAGCCCGCCTCATTCTGAGCCGACCATGCCATCACGGCGTTACCATCGCCGATCATGACACAGACTTCGCCCCATATCCGCTCGCGCGTGCGCCGGTTGAACGTGCCTACATAGACGCCGGCTCGAACCTCCAGCAGCCAGAGAGACAGCCGCCCCCGCAACCGGGGCGGCGCGTTCTCAACCACGATGACCATCATCGCCCGACACCTCCCCTCGCGGAATGGCGGTGTCCACGCCTTCTGGCGCTTCCTCCGGCTTTGCGATCTCTCCCGCGGACAGAACATCATCTATCGCGGGGATTAGGCGATCAAGAAGCTGCGTTCGTCGGAAACTGTCGCGGCAGGCAATGCGCACCTGCCGCTCGGCCGGGGTTCCGTCACCTTTCCCTTTCAAGACACGCGCAGCGACCTGAAACGCAGTAGGGACGACGGTCTCGAACTTGAAGATATCGGCTATGTCGTACACGAAGCTTTGTGGCTTGCCACGATGGAGAAAGCCGATTGCCGGTGCATAGCCAGCCGCCAAGATTGCAGCCTCCGACAAGCCATACAAACATGCTGTGGCTGCCGAGAGACACTGGTTCGGTAGGTCGCCCTTGTCCCAGTTCTTGACATCGTAATTGCGGCCTTTCCACTCGATGCTGTATTGCCGCGCCATATGCTTGTACATTTCTCGCACACGAACGCCCTCAATACCGCGCAATTGATCGACGGAGCGGCGCTCCGGTGCAGCTTCGCCAAACCGCAATTCGTACATCTTGCGCACGACCTTCAATCGAGCGCTTTCATCCAGCGCAAGACGCGCCTGATAAAGGAGCTTGTCAGCGCGCGCGCCGCCGGGCTGCCCCGAGGCGTAAAGCCGCACGCCGCCTTCACCTACCCAGACCAGGAGACAGCCCACGCGCGCGGCCAGCACAGCCGCCGCATGGGAAACGCGCGTGCCCGGCTCCAGCATCAGGCAGACAACGCCCCCCACCGGGATTTGAATGCGCACGCCCGTTTTGTCCACCAGCACGAAAGCGCTGTCTAGGACGTCGAGTTCGCCATATTCGAGGAAGACGATGGACGCCCGGTCCTTTATGGGGATTGGCCGCAGCGGGATGTAAGTGGCAGGTTCAGCCATGGCTCACCCCCGCCCGCCGGATCAGCATCAGGCCACAGCCAAACGCTTTGGCCTTGCCGAAGCCTTGCCCAAGGCGTGCTACAAAAACCTCTGGATCTGTGACTTCGATCAGTCCGGAAAAATCAAGCACGCCAAAGGATGCGGACGGTGCAAGCCTTGAGCCATTCATACGGGGGACTTTGATGGTCTCGTAATTCGTCGCATCGAGATAAGGCTCATCATTCTCCGGGTTAATGACGAGGCGGAAGCCATTTTTTTCGCTCTGCGTATCGATCCATGCGCGCGCAGCAGATTTCGTGAGATCGTGCCGATGTTTTGCGCGTGCTGTCTCTCCATGAGCTTCGCCGCGCATTCTGCCCGGCAACGAGGAAAGCGCGTCCATGACGATATCGCAGCGCATTCCGCGCACTCGCCCCTTCCCGTCACGCTTTTCTTTGCTGGGCTCCCACCCAGCCTTGCGATGAACGACCGGGTTTGCCCGCAGCTCGAAGGACAGCACATCGCCTGCGCTCAGTTCCGGCGCAAACTCCTTGTGCTTCAGATCGAACAGGGAATGCGGGTCGGATGGTGGCCTGCGCGACAGGATCATGTATTGTCCGGGCCTTTCTTCGCGCCAGAGGAAGTCGCGTTCCTCGCCCTCCGCGCGGCCTTGAAACAGCATCCACAGGATGCGATGGGCATGGCCGACCGTTTGGCCCTTTGATCCGTTGAGCAGCGCAGGCGAAATGGCGGATAGTACCTCGCCGCGACCGGTCTTGAGTCGTGCGCGTGCGAGATAAAGAGGTCCTGCAATCATATCGCACCTCCTGAAACCGGTTTAAGAACGGCTTCCTGCCGCAGACCGAACCGACGTTTCGAGGCGCTGTCCGGCCAGTCGCGGCGCTGCTCAACGCGAGACCTTGGTTCGCTGCTGGCCGCGTCTAGATCGGCGTAGATAAGAGGCAGCGATGACGGCTGGAACCGCGATGGCGCCGTCAGCCATTTTTTCCGAAAGGCCAGTTTTTTTTCGCATTCATCCGCGTCAAAAGCCGCGAAGGCTGCGGTGATGCTGTCCGCCTTTTCTATGATCTGAGGCGCGCAGGGCAGCATAAGTGGATGCGCCTTGCGGCCGGCGAAGAGCGCAAACCGTGGTTTGCGCAGTGCTTCAGCGACATCCTCAAGAGATACGGGCGGATTGTCCCCGCGCAGCCAGACCGCAGGCGAAACGCGCGCATTGATCCGGTATCCGCGCGTCGACAGGATGGTTCTCAGCTCCGTCTTCGGCACGGCCAGTTCGTCCGCGCGCGTTGCAAAACGCCGGTTGCGGCGGGCGGGGGGCACCTGCGTGGTGTGGTAATCGAAGGCGGGTTGCCCCGGATCATCAACGCGCACCGCGAAATGGAGGCTATCGCGCAGTTGCGCCAGCCGTTCTTCTTCTGTGCGCTCAATGCCAAGCGCGGCAGCGATCAGGCCAAGGATACCGGATTTCGCTGGACGATCGGCGGAGTTGCGCCGTTCTCCAGGGTCATACTGCCCGCCAAAAGATGCCATCGGCGCGGCAATGGTGAAGATGAGATAGTTCGTCATGGCGCTAACTCAGCCGAAGCGAATGATACAGCCATCGAGAGCGATCCATTCAGCGGCAAGCCGGGGATGCAACGCATCTCGTAGTCATCGGCATAGCAGGGACCATACGCGTCGTTCATCTGTGCGATCAGCCCGGGTTCATCGTCCCGTCCATTGCCATGAAGGCGCTTGAGCGAAGCGCCCAGCAGATCATAATCACGGTCATCCCGGACCGGCTTGAAAAACGCCGCCGCCAAGCTGCGCGGCTGCTGGGGGCCTTTCTCGACCCGCAAAAAACTGGCGCGGGAATGCGCGGCGAAGCTGTTCTGCTTGCCGGTCGGCGAGGCACAGGCGAAACCTTCGGTGAACGCATCAATGGCCCTACCAGCAAGCGCGGCATCACCGCCGAGATTGCTCTCAAGCTGGTCGCGGTCGATGCAGGCATAGAGATAGAACAGCCCCGATCCGAAGCCCAATTCGCCGATGAAGCCCGCGCCCGCATCTTCTGATGGCTTTTTCAAATCGTCCACCGCAGTGTAAAAATCGTCTTCGACTTCGACCCGGTGCGTGGTGATGGCGTGTGCGACCTGAACCGCTGCCTCGCGGTTATAATCGGGGTTATCGGCCAGCATTCGCCCGAACATGGCAATGTCGGCGGCGGTGTCGGCGCGGCGCAGCATCTCTGGAGCAAGGCCCTTCGATTCCTTACCATTGCTTTCATCTGATGCGAGTCGATCGGCAAGGGCCATAGCCGCTTCTTTTTCTTCCGGGGAAACGAAGGCAAGCTGCTTGATATATGTGGGGTTTTTGTCGTTGGGGTCTTCGATCTTGCCAAATGCACCGGCAACGAGCCGCGTGATCTCCAGCGCCTTGGCCTCGTCCAGCCCCTTGCTGCGAAGATGCGACAGAATGGTCTCCCCAAGCCGCTGCGTGCGGTCGCCGAGATTGCCGCTGAGCCGCTCGCGAAAATTGGCCGATGTGCGGATGGCCCTTTTCAGCGCCTGACTGGAGATGCGCAGGCGCTCCACCCCGCCGAACTTCGCGGTTTTGGGCCGGCCGGTGTCGTCCCGGTTGAGATTTGAAGGCGCATAGACCTTGAGGGCATGAAGCTGAATAAAACGTGCCATGACAATGTCCTTTTGAAATGAGGTGTTACGTTATGCGGGCAGGTTTTCGGTCGCGACGTTACTGGGTGCGGCACTGCCTACCTTCCAGTAATGAAATGCGAATTTCACGCGCGTACTGTCGCCGGTTTCCGGATGATCCCAGTAGAGGATGTTTTGGGCAAGATCAGCAACATTGGCTTTCTGGTCCATGATAGCGACGAGGCGGCGGAATGCGGTAAGGATCTCGTCATCGCCCGTTGCGGTCAGTAGCCGGCGAAAGCGATTCTCGCTCAACTTCGCCTGCTCATCTTTCTTGCCCGCATACTTTCCAATGTCGTCAGCTACCTTCTGGTGTTCGACATCTTCGCGAACATGGGCCAGCACCGTCGCCAGCACGGCTACACGCGGCAATTCCCAGTCTTTGCTCTTGCGCAGCATGTGAAACAGCGTCAGCGTCTGCGGTTCGGCGGCGGCCTCGACCCAACTAGAACAGCGCCGCAGCCTGGCCAGCGCCGCCCTGTCGCCCCGGCTGTATGTCCCATTATCGGTCTTGCTGGGCTGAAGTTGTTTCCACCAAAAGCGAGCGGGATGAAGATATTCCTTCTTCTGTTCTTGCTGTGTCATGCTGCCTTTCCTTCCGCTTTCTTCTTTTCTGGTGAGGGTATCCGCAACGCTTTGTAGATTTTCTTGCCCATCGAGCCATAGCCGAGTAGGGAAAAATGAAGCAGGCTGCGCCCATTGATAATGTCTTCAAGGTCTGGTTCTTCCGGCGCGTCGATGGGGGCGGTTTCGTCGAAAATGCGCAGCGCAGCTTTGCGGATGATCGGGAGCCAGGTGGCGGCGATATGATCAAGCATTGCGAAGGGCGCGTCCGGGTTTTCCTCCAAACCGGCCACTTCCGCTAGCAGGCGGTAGAAATCCGCCTCGGTTTCCGCCCAGAAGCGAGCGCGCGGCGTATCCAGCAAGGTTTTACCGTTATCAACCTTGTCGCCTGAGAAGAGCGCGACTTTGAGCGCAGTCAGAAGCTGCGATGCAGTGAGTTCCGCCGCCTCCACCATACTGAGTGCGCAGTCCGCGAGGTCTTTGTCGCGCTCTTTATCGCCGGTCGAAATCAGCGGCAGCATGGCTTCTGTGAAGTCGAGCGGCTTCATGTTGTCCATGGCATAGCCGCAAGCCAGCAAGCCGCCGCTGCGGTTCAGATCGCTGTCTTTGATGCCAAGGCCGCGTATCCGGCTCAACCTAAAGTGGTTGACAATATCAGCAGGAAGACGGGTCCCCTTCCCTCCCCGCAAGGTCAGGCCGACCCAGCTTCTGTAACTGATCGTGGACGACTTGAAATGATGCGGCAGCCAATCAGACGATTGCTCGTTTACTTTGTAATATGGGCTGAGCGGATGTATCCAGTTCGTATAGTTCACGCCATAGGGGCGCGTGACATAGTTCTGGGCAATAATCGTGTCCATAAGCCCAATGAGATCGCAGGGCTGATCTCGAGTATTTTGGTCAAAGTTCAGCCGGATGCGCCGGGGCATCCCGAAAAAGGTCTGCGCCTTGTGAACGTCGGGGTGTGCCGGTGCAGTTGTCGCGCCCGGATCGCCCTTGGCGGATGTGCGCGTTGGCGCAAGCCAGGGCATCGCTTTCGCCGCATTCGCCGGATCGACACGATATTCCAGCGGCGTATTAGCCCAGATCAGTTGCCAAAGGTTTGGCGGCTTACCGTTGAGCCGGGGAACGACGAGCGTTGTCACCGGCCCGCCGCCGCGCATCGAGGTTCTATGCCCGGCCCCGCCACTCGGCGCGCTGGTCTGTAGCGTCAGCAAGGCAATGGCCGCGCCTGCCCGCGACAGCGTTCGCACCTGCCCGCGCTTCACGAAATGATCGGCATTGTCCCTGAGAGTGGCTGCGCCGGGTTGGTCCATCAGCAGCGACGAAACCGGCACCTCATCCCCCTGCAACGGGTCGAAATCCTGCAGGAAACGCGGCCCGGGACCATCCAGAACTAGCGCATGGGCGAAAGGCTTAAGCGCTGCGTCAATGGCGTCCGGCGTTGGCGGATTGTGGAACAGGTCCAGCCAGTCGCGCTCATCATCGGGCGCAAGCGCGATCGCCGCTAGGCCGATCAGGAATTCGGTTACGCAGATGTCGCAATCCGCGCGGCCGATGTTGATCGTGAGAATATCGGGGTTGGCGATGTCACGAATGGGGATAAATTTGCGGGTGCCGTCGGCCATGGCAACAGGTAGCCACGGCTCGACCGCGAGCGAATAAGGCTCGGTCATGTCAAATCTCTTTTTTACTAAATTTAAGGGTCGTAGAAGGAGAAGCGACTCGCGCCTCCTCCACAAGTATTAGCCGCAATTGTCCAGAGCTATTGCAGTTTCGGCTGTATAGATCGGTTGATATATCGCTCTATGCGGTCAATTCGCTCGCTCAAGTCATGCAACTGTTGCCGCACATCGGGAACTACGGCGTTGCGCACCGACAGATGATAGTCCGGCTGAGGTAGCGATGCCGGGTCTGCCGGGCGAACACCGGCAAATTTCTGCCCAGTTGAAATCTCGGAGATGCGTCCGGCATTTACCCCGAAATAGGCCGCTATATCATGCTGCCGGTCACCGCGGGCTAGCATGCCCTTGACGATTGCTGCATCATCTGCGGACAAAGCGCGGCCGCTTGCCGCCGCGCAGGGCGTTTATTCCTGCTAATCATTAGGTATCTCCTCATGTTCTAAAGTCGTGTGAGAGATCAAGACGCCGGGGCTGCGCCACAGCTCCGGCGTCACTCTTTACGTAGCATGTGAATCTGTTAAATGCAACACCAAAGCGCTTCGCGCTCGTACCTTATCCCCGCGTGTGCGGGGAACTTTCATGGAGAACCTGCTGCGCATCGCGCTCGTACCGGTTCAGGCCCGCATGAGCAGGCGAACATGTGTCTAGCCCGATTTCGTTGCGCCGTCAAACTGGGCTTGCGCAATCCACTCCAGCGACCATGAAGCTGTATCTTGCTTCGGCGTCATTCAAACGATCCTGAAGCCAAGTCGGGTATCATACTGCGCCGTGCGCTCGCCATCCTTGGTCGTGACGCGCCCCTGCCAATCAACTCCGTCAGGCTCCAGAAGCAGGAGCGGTATGTCCTGCTCCCACTTGCCCCAGTCGGCTTTGGCTGCCTGTATCATGCGCGCCAGGTCACCGGTGGGCGCAGGCACACCGGACGCGCGCCGTTGCTGGATGCTGACTTCGGAAAGCGCCCAGGCTTGACGCTTCTGCCTTGCGTCATTCCTATCAATGCCATCGCTCCACCACGGCACAATTTGGCCATTGCTCACCTGACCGAGACGGAAGACCACTGATGGTTCTTCCTCCAGTCGGGTCGGGATTTTGCGGTCGTCCCGCCAGAGTTGATTGTTGCCGCAATACCCCTTCTCAAACCGCAGCAGATTGCCTTCTGCCACTGAGACATGGGAATATCGCTGTCCATCGGCTTGGTACGATGCATTTTCAATAACCTCGGGGCAAGGCTCCGCCCCGTCATCATAAACACGCGCTATGAGATCGCGGACTTTTTCGGGTGTCTCGATTTGCCCCGCGTCGAACAGCGCCCGCGCCGTGCGCCAGATCACACGATGATCGCGATAGACATAGGGCGCGCGTTCACTGATCTCGGCATACCAGCGCTCATCGCGTACATCATCCGGATCTGGCGATACGACAAGCAGTTCGGCATGGCCCACGGGACGTTCAGCGCGATGCGGGTGCCGCCAGAGCCGCCCCGCCCGCTGGATGATGAGGTCGATCGGCGCGAGATCGGACATCATGGCATCAACGTCATAATCAAGGCTCTGCTCAAGGATTTGCGTGCCCACGATCACAAAGCCGCGCCGGTCGTCAGGCTTGCTGTCTCGGCCCAGCCGGCGCGCAATCTCCTTCTCCTTGTCGAGCCGGTCGCCCATGGCAAAGCGGGCGTGCAGCACAAGCGGTTCAAGCCCTTGTGCTTCGAGCGCCTGCGCGGCTTCGATGGCATCGTCAACGGCGTTGCGGATCCATGCCACGGACGCGCCCCCTGTCGCAGCAGACACAACCGCTTCCACGGCCGCATCAAAATCCACTAACCGCCTCACAGGCAATATGCGCTTCAGGTCCTCCCGGCTTTCCACTTCGCGTTCCAGGCGGCCGCCAACAGATATTGCGGTCAGAAGCGGATAATGCTGGTTGCATGCAGGAGCCACGGTGATGCCAGTTTGATGCAGCGCCCCTTTGCTGAACGCATCAGCCAGCCGGTTCCTTTCTTGTGTGGCAAGTGTGGCCGACAGAATAATCGTCGATCCGCCGAGCGCAGTATGAAACTCGATCAGCCGTTCCAGCTCGCGGTTGACGTAGGGATCATAGGAATGCGCTTCATCGACGATCAGCATGCGATCCGCCAGCCCCCACAGGCGCAACGCCTGATGCCGGGACGGCAACACGCTCAACAATGCTTGATCGATCGTTCCCGCGCCGACATGGGCAAAGAAAGACTTGCGACGGTCATCGGCGATCCAGGCTGTACAGGCCGCCTCGGATGGTTCGGTCCCGTCGCTCGCAATCGCTGTAACAGAAGGCGCAGTGAGGATAGTATCGGTAAAGCCGTCATTTAAAGCACGGCGGCCATGCGCCAACACGAGTGAAGGCAGCTCATTCGCTACGAAGAGCCGCCGGTAGACATCGCGCATCCGGTGATACATCGCATTCGCGGTCGCCATGGTGGGCAGCGCGAAGTAAAGGCCATTGGCCTGCCCTGCCGCGAGCATGCGGGATGCAAGGATGAGTGCAGCTTCCGTCTTGCCCGCGCCGGTCACATCCTCGATGATGAAAAGCTGCGGATCTTTGCTGATTGGCACATCGAATGCAGCGATCTGAAGCGGACTTGCCGTCTTTCCAGAGGGTAGAAGATCGGCCGGCGCGGCAAGCTCGCGGACTGCGACCGGCAAAATCCCGGCTTCAGTTACGGCGCGCTCCGCAAGTTTCTGCGCGATTGACCAGTATTCCGCTAAGGTGAGGTTTGGCTCGTGAAACTCGAAGATCTCGGAGTTTGAGCCGATCCAGTCGGCCAATACCGTCAAACCAGCGACGGCCCATGAAACAATTTCGAGTGCCGATTTCTGCGGCCGCGGCAGTATTCCCTCGCAGGGTATAAGCTGAAAGACATCCTCAACGTACTGGCGGATCGTCGGGGCAACGGCGTTCGCGCCTTTGCACCAGGCGCTGCTCAAATCTGTTTCTTTCGGCGAGCCATGATGAAATGCGACGGCTGCGAATAGTTTGTCGAAGTCGGTTGGACTCCATTTCTCTAAATTAGGCGTAAATGAGTTGAAGAACTCAAGTTCTTCGGCGATCTTGCAACCCAAAAGATCATGACGGCCTCCATATCTCGCATATTTTTCGAGATCAGGAAAATGATCTAGGCAATATCCTGAAAATTTGTTCTGAAACTCGGGGTGAAACTTGCCGATGTCATGCAGCGCAATCAGCCGGACCAAAAGACTCTTCACGGTCTGAGGGTCGGCTGTTAACTTAGTCGCCAGCCATTGCAAGCGGCGGGGATATCGCTCAAGCAGCACATCCGCAACCGCTGCCACATCTAAGCAATGATAGGGGAGTGGATGGATCATGCCATCGCTCGTTCGGGATTTACCCCAGAAACTCCGGGGATCAATACAGGTCATGAATGATCACCTTGCCGATGTTGGGCAGCGCTAGAGGCTTTCAGCTAACGCAAACTGGTAAGACGCGGCCAACAGCGTGACCGGGCTGAAGAGGGTCAAAGCCCATGCCTCTCAATACATCAGCCGTGCAAAACATGGCACCCGTAAAGCGGCATTCGCTACCAGCCTCATGAGAAAATACACTTTCATGAGCGTCTTACACGATCTAAATGGCAAGGCTCATGATGGCGTAGAGTGCGTGAAGAAAAGCGGGCGTTTCCGTAAGCGGCTCTACCTCAATAAAGGTCGACAGGAACCAGCACCTCACGCTTCCACCAAGCGCACTGAGCGCGTAGAGCGGCGCGCACCCCCACCAGTGATTGATGAACGCGCGACTTGCAGGCTTTACCTCTTTACGTCCTGTGCTTTCTTGTTTTGACCAGGGTCTGCGGAGCAGCCCCCATTTTTCTCCAGCCTTCAAAGTCGCCCGGCAAGCCCGAAGCTGTGCCTGCGGACCGACGGTGGCCGCCTTCAGCATGGAGGCGAATCGGTCTATAAACATGCCATATCTTGTGGGCTTGCCTTTTGCTGCGAGT
>DAIRTA010000058.1:0-10898 GCA_036804125.1 Hyphomonas sp. | reverse complement strand
TGAGCACCTTCTGCGTCACATAGGTCGGCCCCGTCAGCATGATGCCCGGCTCCGAGCCGATGGAGGCCATCGCGCGGACCCTGGCGCGTGGCTTAAGGCCGAGCGCCTCGCCCATTTCCTTTGAGCCGAACAGCACCGCCGAGGCGCCGTCGACGATCCCGGACGAATTGCCGGCATGATGGACATGGTTGATCTTCTCCAGCTCCGGATAGCGCTGCTTGATGACCTCATCGAAACCCATCGCGCCCATGCCTGCGAAGGAGGGCTCCAGCGCCGCGAGGCTCTGCATTGTCGTATCGGGGCGCATGTGCTCGTCCTGGGCGAGGCGCACGCCGCCCATCTGGTCGCGCACGGGGACCACGGACTTTGCAAACCGGCCTTCCGTCCAGGCGCGGGCGGCGCGCTTCTGGCTTTCCAGCGCAAAGGCGTCGACATCATCGCGGCTGAAGCCGTATTTGGTGGCGATCGTGTCGGCGCCGATGCCCTGCGGCGTGAAATAGGTCTTCAGCGCGACCTGCGGGTCGGTTGACCAGGCCCCGCCGCTCGCGCCCATCGGCACGCGGCTCATCGACTCGACCCCGCCGCCGATGGCCATGTCGGCCTCGCCGGTCATGACTTTCGAAGCGGCCATATTGCAGGCTTCAAGGCCGGAGGCGCAGAACCGGTCGATCTGCACGCCCGCTGTCGTTTCGGCATAGTCGGCATTCAGCACGGCGATGCGGGCGATGTCGGCGCCCTGTTCGCCAACCGGCGAGACACAGCCGAAGACGACATCATCCACCTTGGACGTGTCGAGATCATTCCGGTCACGGATCGCCTGCAGCACCTGTGTGCCGAGGCTCAGCGCGGTGATCTCGTGCAGCGCGCCGCTGGACTTGCCTTTGCCGCGCGGTGTGCGGACGGCGTCATAAATATAGGCTTCGGGCATGGAAGGCTCCTTTTGGAACTTGGAGAAGAGAACATGCAGACACGGCCTGTGCCTGATCGGCGGCGTCATCCCGGTTTCGCTGCAGGCGAAGACCGGGAGCCAGGAGCGGCCTGGCTCTGTGGCCAGCCTGGGTCCCGGACAAGCGCTGCGCGCTTTCCGGGATGACGGATAACTTTTCGAGGGTCATTGCGCACCCCCCGCCGGCTTCGACACCGGGTTCAGCGTCAGCGAGGCAGTGGCGCGGGCGGCCTCCTTGCCGCGGGCATCGAACAGCTCGGCCTCGGCAAACACCATCGCGCGGCCGACATTGCGCAGCCGGGCAACAACCTCGATCGCGCCAATGCGCACCGGGCGCAAGAAATGCGTGTGCAGGTCGACCGTCGAAGGCAGTTTCGCGCGGCCCGCCTTCATTGTTGCCAGCATGCCGATTGCGTCATCCATCATGGCCACCAGGTAACCGCCCTGAATAAAGCCGGCCGGATTGGTAAAGTCGGCCCGCCCGTCAAAGCGCACCCGCGTCGTCATCGCCTTCATATCCAGCCCGAGCAACTCAAAACCGAGTGATACGGAGCTGCGCGCAGGGTTCTGGAAGGTTTCATGGATGCGGTGGCGGTCAGGCATGGCCTGTCAGAGCGTCCTCGCGATCAGCAGTTTCATCACTTCATTGGCGCCGCCATAGATGCGCTGCACGCGGGCATCAGCATACATCTGGGCGATCGGATACTCGTCCATATAGCCCCAGCCGCCATGCAGTTGCAGGCACTCGTCGATGATCTTGCACTGCAGGTCGCTGATCCAGTATTTCGACATCGAGGCGGTCGCCGCGTCGAGCTCACCCTTCAGCAACTGCTCCGTGCAGTGATCAGCGAACACCTTCGCCACTGTCGCCTCGGTCTTGGCCTCGGCGAGCTTGAACTGGGTATTCTGGAAATCAAAGATGGTCTGGCCGAACGCCTTGCGCTGCTTCACATAGGCGACCGTCTCGGTCAGCGCCCGCTCGATCATGCCGATGCCCTGCAGGCCGATGATATGGCGCTCCTGCGGCAGCTGCTGCATCAGCTGGATGAAGCCCTGCCCCTCCTCCGGCCCGAGCAGGGCCATGGCGGGCACGCGCACATCCTCGAAGAACAGCTCGGACGTATCGGCCGCGTGCTGTCCGACCTTTTCAAGATTGCGCCCGCGCTTGAAGCCGCCGGCGCCTTCCACCTCATCGGTCTCGACCACCATGATCGAGAGGCCCTTGGCCCCCTTTGCGGGATCAGTCTTGGCACAGACGAGAATGAGGTTCGCCGTCTGCCCGTTCGAGATGAAGGTCTTCGAGCCATTGATGACAAAGCCATTGCCATCGCGCCGGGCGGTCGTCTTGATGTTCTGCAGGTCCGAGCCGGTGCCGGGCTCGGTCATCGCAATCGCGCAGACCATCTCGCCGGTTGCAAGCTTCGGCAGCCACCGGCGCTTCTGCTCTTCAGAGCCGTAATGCAGGATGTAAGGCGCAACGATGGCGTTGTGCAGGGTGATGCCGAAGCCGTCGATCCCCTTCCATTGCTGCTGCTCGATGATGATGGCCTCATGGCGGAAATCGCCGCCTGCGCCGCCATATTCCTCCGGCATTGACGCACACAGGAGGCCCATCTCGCCGGCCTTGGTCCAGATCTCGCGGGGCACAAGGCCCGCCTTGCGCCAGGCCGGCACATGCGGGGCGCATTCCTTCTCGAAGAACTGGCCCACGGCATCGGAGAAGATGTCCATCTCCTCGCTCTGCCGCCAGGGCGATTTCGGCACGTTCAGGGGGCTCTCATACATATGTCTTCTCCGGCCGGTTCGGCCTGTGTCCCTGCCGCTTACGTTCGCGTCAGGATGTAAGATCGGCGGCGCGGTTTCTCCAGCCGTGCCGCCGGGTCAGGCCGGGGCGCTCAGAACGCCTCCGCCGCCAGCGCCATCACCGGCCCGGCGCCGGTCTTGACCTTGGCAAGATGGGCGGAGCGGTCAGGCAGCATGCGCTCGACGAAATACCGGCCGGTGGCGAGTTTCGCTTCATAGAACGGGTCGCCCGACCCTTGCTTCTCCAACGCGATCTTCGCCATCCGCGCCCACATATAGGCCAGCGCCGTCAGCCCCATCAGGTGGAGATAGTCATGGCTGGAGGCGCCGGCATTGTTGAAATCGCTCATCCCGTTCTGCATCAGCCACATTGTGGCGTCCTGCAGGTCTGCGCGCACCGCCTTGAGGCCTTCGAGATAATCGCCAAGCCCCTCGGTCGATCCGTTCTCGGCGATGAATTCGTCGATTTCGGCAAAGAAGCTGAACACCGCGCGCCCGCCATTGGCGCCGAGCTTGCGGCCAACGAGGTCGAGCGCCTGCACGCCATTGGTGCCCTCATAGATCAGCGAGATGCGGCAATCGCG
Source organism: Hyphomonas sp. (assembly GCA_036804125.1). Classification (GTDB taxonomy): domain Bacteria; phylum Pseudomonadota; class Alphaproteobacteria; order Caulobacterales; family Hyphomonadaceae; genus Hyphomonas. The sequence continues at coordinate 7,565 of DAIRTA010000058.1, read as the reverse complement.
AACGATCTGTTCGAGGCCCCATTCGCGCGTAAAGCCGGAGCCGCCATGCACCTGCAGGCCAAGATTGGCGCTTTCATAGCCCTTATGGGTCAGGAAGGCTTTCACCACCGGCGTCAGCAGCCCCATATAATCGCCGGCGCGCTCGCGGACCTTTTCGTCCGGCGATTTGTGCTCGAGGTCGCCCTGGAAAGCCGCCCAGTAAGTCAGCGCCCGCGCGCCTTCGACAAAGGCTTTCTGCTCCAGCAGCATGCGGCGCACATCCGGATGCACGATGATCGGATCGGCCGGTTTCTCGGGCGCCGAGGCGCCGGACAGCGAGCGCCCCTGCAACCGGTCGCGGGCAAAATCCAGCGCGTTCTGATAGGCGATCTCGGCCTGCGCCATGCCCTGCAGGCCAACGCCAAGGCGCGCCTCGTTCATCATCACGAACATGGTGCGCATACCCTTATGCTCTTCGCCGACCAGCCAGCCGGTCGCCCCGTCATAATTCATCACGCAGGTGGCGTTGCCATGGATGCCCATCTTCTCCTCAAGGCCGCCGCAGCTGACTGCATTGCGCTCGCCGAGGCTGCCATCCTCCTTGACGAAGAATTTCGGCACGAGGAACAGCGAGATGCCCTTGATCCCTTCCGGGCCGCCTTCGATCCGGGCGAGCACGAGATGGATGATATTATCCGTCAGATCCTGCTCGCCGCCTGAGATCCAGATCTTCTGGCCGGTGATCTTGTAGGTGCCGTCCGGCTGGGGCACGGCCTTGGACTTGATCAGGCCGAGATCGGTGCCGCAATGCGGCTCGGTCAGGTTCATGGTGCCGGCCCATTCGGCCGAGGCCATTTTGGGCCCATACTTGGCTTTCAGCTCATCCGAGCCGCCCGCCATCAGCGCCTGATAGGCGCCATGGGTGAGGCCGGGATACATGCCGAAGGCCATGTTCGAGGAGGAAACCATTTCCGTCCAGGCGATGTTGACGGCATGCGGCAGGCCCTGCCCGCCCATTTCCGGATGCGCGGACAGCAGCGGCCAGCCATTCTCGACCAGCTGCCGGTAGGCGTCCGGGAACCCGTCAGGCGTCTTGACGCTGGCATCGCCATTTCGCTTGCAGCCCTGCCGGTCACCCACAGCGTTCAGCGGGAACAGCACATTCTTGGCGAATTTCGCGCCCTCTTCGAGAATCTGGTCGATCGTCTCAGGCGCCGCATCGGCAAAGCCCGGCAGGTTTGAGTAATTCTGAAGCTGCAGTAATTCGTGCAGGACGAACTGCATGTCGCGAACGGGCGCGTCATAGCGCGGCATGGGCAAGGTCTCCTCTGGAAAGCGCTAGGGGCATTGCGGCTGCGCCGCGCTGCTTCGTGTCGCAGGTCTCATGGGGAAAGCCACCCCATTCAACCGGGACGTGCAGGGCCGATCAGGCCTCGTTCAGCTGCTTGCGGGCAACTTCTTCATAGGCGGCGGCCTGGCGCTTGGTCTCTTCGGACGCGCCGTTATTCTCGACGATGTCCTCGAGCCAGGCGATGCCTTTATAGAGCTCGGTCAAAGCAGTATCGATGTCGGCCTTCTGGTCTTCCAGCTCACGGGCCTGCTTGCGGAACTTCTCCAGCATCATCCGCGTCTGGGCGCGCTTGCCATCATTGAGGGCATAGAGATCCAGGATTTCCCGGATATCGGCAAGCGGCAGGCCGAGGCGCTTCAGGCGCACGATAATGGTCAGGCGGGCACGGTCGCGGTTGGAATAGACCCGCATCATGCCGTCCCGGGCCGGGTGCAGCATGTCCTTGTCTTCATAGAAACGCAGGGCGCGGGGGGTGACCCCAAACTCCCGGGCCAGCTCCGAAATCGTGTAGGTGCGCGAATCTGCGGCCGAGATGGACGGGGCTGCTTTCAGGCTGGCCGCGCGCGGCAGGGTCGAACGATACATGTCTGTTTCCTCCATCATGTAATTTTTGCATAAATTAGCTCGTCTTGCCGCGAACGTCAACGTCAATTTGACGTGAACGGAAACATCAGCTTCCGCGACGGCTCTCATGATGATCCGCGCAGCTCTATGTCCCGGACGAAATTTACCTTTTAACCAGTTTGAAAGGACCGCTCCGCGATACCGGCAATGTGTGAATAATCGGCAGCCATGTCTTAACCATCGGCATGCCTGTCCTGCCGAGGAGTTCAGGATGAGTCAGAGCGGGGCGTGGAACATGCGAGGGATCGACCAGCGAGCCCGCGACGCGGCGCGCGAGGCCGCTCTGGCCGAAGGCATTTCACTGACAGAATATCTCACGCGACTGATCGAGACCGATGGCGCGCCGGAGCCCAATGAGGTGCGACCGTCCGGCTCGCGGCGCTCTGGTCCGGATGCCGCCACCGCGCTGGAGCGCCTCTCGCGACGGATCGAGGCGACCGAGGCCCGCTCGACCCTCGCCATCACCGGCATCGACCATACCGTACTCGGCCTTGTCTCGCGCCTGCAGAATGCCGAGCAGACGACGGCCGCCGTCGCCGGCCATGTCGAGGGCCTCATCGACGAGATGCGGGCAACACATGAGACCTTGCAGGCGAAAGTCCGCCGGCTTGAACATGACGAGACCGGCAAGAAAAGCCTGGATGCCCTGAAAACACTCGAGGACGCGCTCGGCAAGCTGGCCAGCCATGTCTATGAGGAAGCCGAACACGCGCAGAACGAGACCGAGGCGATCAAGGGCCGGGTCGAAGCCGGCTTTACGGAGCTGACCGAGCGGGTCGAAGGCATGGAAACGCGTGTCGACCGCACGCTTTCGGATGCTGCAGCGAGGGTCGAGCGGGCCGTCGAACAGGCCGAACTGCGCGCCGAAGGCACCGCGCGGCATCTGGCCGACCGGATGTCCACCCTCGAAGGCCAGGTCCAGGACAAGCTCTCCCGGCTGGGCGATGCCGGAAAACGCCTGGAAACCGTCGAGGCGGACGTGTCCGGCGCCCTGAGTTCGATGGAATCGACCCTGCTGAAGATCCAGGACCGGCTGAACCGGGCCGAGACCACGACCGATGCAGCCCTCAAGGGGCTTGAATCGACCTTCGCCCATCTCGACCAGCGCATCGAAGCGGTCGCCCAGGCCGCCGATCCCGAACAGGCCCGGCGCCTGCGCGCTGAGTTTGACAGCCGGTTTGAGGATATGAGCCGGCTCGTGCGCACCGCCGTCGAGAATGCCCGCCAGGAACTGGCCTCCGAGATCACCCGCGCCGCAGCCGGCCAGGACACCGCCTTCATCGAAATGATGAAAAGCGAGCTGTCGAGCCTTGGCCAGCGCCTTGGCCAGCTTGAAAACCAGGAACTCAGCCTGCCGGAAGATCTCATCAAGCAGGAGATCGGCCGTCTGGGCAGCAGTGTCGCGGAGCGGATCGACGCCCTGGCGGCGCATGTGGACGAGCGCATCGGCGAAAGCGAGGACCGCAGCGCCAGCGCCATTGAACAGGTCGGCGAGCAGGTCACCGTCGCGGCTGTGCGCCTGCAGAAGCGCCAGGATGAAGCCCTGATGCAACTGGCCCAGGACATCGATACCAACCGGAAGCAGGCCGACACCCGGCTGTCAGATGCCCTGGCAAACATCTCCGAGCGTTTCGAGGCGATGCAGGCCCAGTCGGCGCAGTCGCTCTCTCCCGTCCAGCGCGCAATCGCGCAGCTGGCGACCCGGCTTGAAAACCTCGAAGCCTTCACGGCGCCGCCGGAAGCTCCGCTGCCGCCTCCGATCGACCGGCCGTCACCCGCAGCGGCTCCGCCAGCCAGCTCCGGAAACGCTCCGACCACGAACCTGTTCGAGGAAATCCTGGCCGGCATGGACAAGAGCCGCACCGATGATGACGGATATGAGTCTCCGGAAAAAGACGATTTTCAACCCGGCCTCGAAGGCTGGGAGGCGACGCCCGAAGCTGCCACTCAAAGTTCGTATGCCGATGACTTTGAGGCGATCCGGGACGCGGCGCGACAGGCCGGCGCCACGCATGGGCGCACGACCGAAGACGCCCCTGCAACGCCCGCACACGAGCACGACTATGTAGCAGAACTTCCCGCCGAGGATGATGCCGGGCGGTTGTTTGATCCGCTGGCGGAACTCGGCTCCGGATCCGAACTCGACAGCCTTGAGGAAAGCCGGACAGAGGCCCGCGAGTCCGACATTTTCGACACGCTCACAGAGCCCGGCCCTGAGCCGGAGCCGGAGCCGGAGCCGCCCCGCGCACGCCCCGCCGCAGGAGATCCGACACGGGATTACATTGCCCAGGCGCGCCAGGCCGCAATGGCAGCGGCTGCGCCGGTCGCAAAAGAGCGCGGCAGGCGCAAGCCAGTGCTGGCCGCTCCGGCAAAGAATACCGGCGCAACCAGCAAGGCACCGCTCTACATCGCGGCGTCTGCTGTCGTGCTGACCGGCGCGGGGGCGGCCGGCTATCTGCACCTGCGCGGCAAGCAGGCGCCGAGTCCGGCGGTTAGCCTGCCTGCAGCGGAAACCTATGCTGATCCCGGCCCGGCCCTGCCTAGTGCGGAAACCGCCGAAATGGCAGAGGCATCGCTTGCTTCTGCTGACGGCGAGTCGCTTCTCTTCGAGCCCAGCGATGCCGAGATGTCCGGCAGCCTTTTCGGCGAGAGCAGCGATACGCCCAGTCTGAACGTCATCGTTCCGGCACCGGAGGCCAAGCCTGAGCCAAAGCCGGAGCCGAAGCCGGAGCCGAAGCCTGAGATCCAGCCTGAAGCGGCTCTCCCGGCCCGGCCCATATCGGCAAACTATCCGCCCATCCAGCCTGTCGTGACCCTCGAATCCGAAGCGGCCGCCGGCAATGCCGTCGCGCAGTACGAACTGGCCCGCAAGCGGCTGGCGGGCGGCGAGACCGAGGACGGCCTCACGCTGTTGCGGCGCGCTGCGCAGAAGGGGCTGGCGGCTGCGCAGTATGATCTTGGCAAGATGCATGAGCGCGGCGAGGGCGCACCCGCCGATCTCGTGATGGCGCGCACGCTGATCGCGGCCGCGGCCCGCAGCGGGCATGTCCCGGCCATGTACGACTATGCCCTGTTCCTGGCTGAGGGAGATGGCGGATACCAGTCTGCCGAGGAAGCGCGTGACTGGTTCGAGCGCGCTGCGCGCTATGGCTTTGTCGATGCCCAGTACAATCTTGGCGTGCTCCACGCTGAAGGAATCGGCACGCCAAAGGATATTGCCGAGGCCCTGTTCTGGTTCGAACTCGCCGCCGCCCAGGGCGATGCGCTGGCGCGCGCCGAACTGCCCGTCCTGAAGGCTGGCTTGCCGATGAACCAGGCCTTCGCGGCCCGCGAGCGCGCGGCGGCCTGGCAGTCCGAGACACCGCCGGCGCTCGCCAATGGCAGGTTCGGGGCGCAGCGCTGGAAGACCGGCAATCCGCTTCAGGTGCAAGGCGTTCAGACCGCACTCGGCCATCTCGGTTTTCTTCAGGGCGCGCCGGATGGCGTGCTGGGCCCGATGACCGCCCGCGCCATCCGCGCCTACCAGTCGGAGTCAGGTCTGGCGGTCACCGGAACGATCACGCCGGAACTCGTCGAGAGCCTCAACGCTCAGGCGGCCCGGGCGAGGGGCTGAAACATCCGGGCTGTCAGTTGACAGGGCCGGTCACGTCCTCGATCGGCACGGTATACTGGCGCGCACAGAACTGGCAGTCGATCGACAGCGTACCGTCCGGCTCGACAAGCTCGCGCAGCGATTCGTCAGGCATCGTCTTGAGGGTTGCGACGAGGCGTTCCTGATTGCAGGTGCAGCGGTCGGAGATGGCAAGGCCGGGATCCAGCCGCACGCCCTGCTCATGGAACAGGCGGTAGAGAAGCTCCGGTACCGGCAGACGGGGATCCGTCAGCTCCTGCTGCCGCAGGGTTGCAAACAGGGCTTCCGTCTCACGCCAGCTCTCCTGTGTATCGCCGCGCGTGGCATCGCCAGCGACGCGCTGGACCATCATGCCGCCCGCCGTCCAGGGGGCCTTTCCGGCGATCCCGTCAACGGCGAGCCTGATGCGTGTGGGGACCTGTTCGGACTGGGCGAAATAGTCTTCCGCGCACAGCTCCAGCGTCGCCTTGGTCAGCGGCACGATCCCCTGATAGGGATGGATCGCCGGGTTCTCGTCAACCAGGATGATGCCCAGCCGCCCGGTCGGGCCGAAGAGTTGCGGCATATGCGGAGCCGTGCCGCGGTTCACCTTCTCGAGCTGCTCCCAGTCGCCGGCATCGTAGCGGGCATAGCCGCGCACGCTGCCGCTGGTGGCGAACTCGCCGACCAGGAGGCGCACCGGCCCGTCCCCTTCGGCCTGGACCATGATCCGGCCCTTGAATTTCAGAGAGGCACCGACCAGCGCGGCGAGCGTAACGGCCTGGCCGAGGATCTGCGCCAGATGCTGGGGGTATTCGTGGCGGGCGAGGATCCGCGCCACGCTGCCGGCGCCCATGCGCACGGCCCGCCCGCGCACGGGACGGTCCTCGATCTGGAAGCTGGCAACGAAATCATTGCCCAAATAGGCGGGTGCAGTCATGGCGGAAGGCTCGTCTTGAAGACGCCCATGTGGCAATTGTGCGCGAGACGGGCAAGGGGCCGGGGTCAGGCCGAACAGCTCGCCCCGCCGAGCACGCAGAAGCTCGCGCACCAGGGATGGTTGAGCTTGACCGGCTCGGCTGTCGCCTCCTTCAGGCTGCGGCCAAGCTCGAAAGCCGGGTCATCGACGATCAGCGTGCAGGCGAGCACGGCCGGGCCATCGGCTCCCTTGCGGCGCACCACCATGCGCTGGCTGGCACACATGATGCTCTCCGGCGATTTACCGAGGATACCCCAGCAGGCGGTCGTGATCTCCGGCGGGTCATCGCGCGCGATCATCTCCGGAAACAGGACGAGCTGCTTGGGATCATCGGCATCGATGGCGAGGCCAAGCCCCGCAATCAGCGCCCGGTAGCCCTCGCGCGCGGCCGTCTCGCTTTCATGCAGCGCCTTGCGCCCTGCGAGGGCAAGGCCGACACCCGCCCCAGACAACCAGCGCAGCCCCTCGCAGGCTTCGGCAAAGGCGCCCGGCTGTCGCTCGGCATCATGCGTCTCGATGTCATGCGAATCCAGTGAAACGCGGATTGTCATCCGCTCACGGAAGTTGCCGGCCAGCGCCACGAGCCCCTTCTGGATATGCGGGCGCATCATCGGGCGCATCGCATTCGTCAGCACAAGGAGGCTGTGTCCCCTTTCCAGCGACGCCTGCATAATGGCCAGGATATCCGGGCACATGAACGGCTCGCCGCCCGTGATGCCGATCTCGACCGCCTCTGTCAGCTCATCAAGAAAAGGCGTGACATCGGCAAGCGTCAGATAGACCAGCCGGTCATTGCGCGGGCTGCTCTCGATATAGCAGTTGCGGCATTCGATGTTGCAGAGGGTTCCGGTGTTCAGCCAGAGGGTCTTGAGACCCGTCCAGCCGACGCTGGCGCGCCGCTCCCCTTTGACGGTGATGTCCGGATCACGAAACTTGGGCGATGGCGCGGGAGAATCGAGCATGGCGCGTGTCTAGTCGGCCCCGGCGGTCCCGCCAATGGGCCCGGCCCCGTCAGTGCCGGT
>DAIRTA010000057.1:0-10910 GCA_036804125.1 Hyphomonas sp. | reverse complement strand
GGCATAGGTTGTGCCCTGCTCCGCCTGCGGAACAGGCGTGAGGCTGCCATCGGCCAGTCCGGCCAATGCGCGCGGCGCGAGGTCTGCCGCCAGTCCCGCGAGCCGGTCATGCAAGGTGCCGGCCGTGTCTTCGGGCGTGATGGGCGTGCGGACGGAGGCGATCACCGGGCCAGTATCGAGCCCGGCTTCCATCAGCATGGCGTCGATGCCGGTTTCAGTGTCGCCCGCCATGATCGCATGCTGGATCGGCGCGGCGCCCCGCCAGCGCGGCAGGATCGAGGCATGCAGGTTGAGGCAGCCGAGACGCGGCGCATCCAGCACCGCCTGCGGCAGGATCAAGCCGTAAGCGACCACCACCGCGGCATCGAGGCGAAGCGCGGCAAAGGCGGCCTGCGCCTCTGCGCTCTTGAGGGATTTCGGTGTGCGCACGTCTCGTCCAGCCTGCTCAGCAAAGGCATGAACCGCGGTCGGTGTCAGTTTCTTGCCGCGGCCTGCCGGCCGGGGCGGCTGGGTGTAGACGCAGGCGATGTCATGGCCGGCAGCCATCAGCGCCTCGAGCACGCCGCGCGCGATCGGCGGGCTGCCCATGAAGGCGATGCGGAGAGGCATGAGGAGAAGCTCCAGGAAATCCGGTCGCACCGGAACATCATCGGCGCGAGAATGACAAGCCTGACTGTCCTTGACCGCTCACCCCCCGCGAAGGCGGGGGTGAGCGGAAAAATGCGATCAGCTGGCCTCTTCGCGGATGGCGCGGATCCTGGCCTTCTTCACCTTGTCGATGGCGCGGTCGCGGCGCAGGCGGGAGAGATAGTCGATGAACAGCGTGCCTTCGAGATGGTCCATCTCGTGCTGGATGCAGACGGCATAAAGGTCCTCGGCCCATTCCTCGACGGGATTGCCGTCATAATCGAGATAGCGCAGGCGGCAGCGGGCCGGGCGCTCGACCTCCTCGAAAATATCCGGCACCGAGAGGCAGCCCTCTTCATAGGGTTTCGTTTCCTCGACGGTTTCGAGGATTTCCGGATTGACGAAATAGCGCGGCTGGGGCGCCTCGCCGTCGCGCGCGAGGTCCATGACGATCACGCGCAGCGGCACGCCGACCTGGATGGCGGCAAGACCGATGCCGGGGGCGGCATACATGGTCTCGAGCATGTCATCCATCAGCGCGCGAATGTCATCGGTCACGCCGCCTTCGACAGGTTTGGAGACCTGTTTCAGGCGGGGGTCAGGAACGGTGAGGATCTCGCGAATAGCCATGGGGAGGAGATATGAAGGCCGCAGGCCTCCGTCAATTGTGATTACTCGGCGGCATCGACATACATATTATCGTCGTCATCGAAGCGCAGCTCGCCTGAGCGGTCTGGAACGCAAAGCGTCTCCTCTACAAGTGTAGGCTCGCTGAGAGCTTTTTCACCAGACTGCGCAATTTGAAGGGTTTCGAACTTGCGCGCTTTCGACAGAACATTCCGTTCCAAAGATCCGACAAAGGCATTGTAGGCACTAGCTGACTGACCAAGCGAGCGACCGAGTTTCTCGACGTGTCCGCCCATTGCTGTCAGACTATCATAAAGCTGTCGGCCAATGTTAGCCGCCTCGCGGGCATTGCGCGCCGACTCTTCTTGCCGCCACCCATATGCGACAGCCTTAGCCAATGCAATCAGTGTTGCCGGTGTGACGATTATCACCTTGTTTCGTGCGGCAAAATCAAAAAGCTCGCGGTCGGCCTCAAGCGCGGCAGAGTAGATCTGTTCTCCAGGTACATACATGGCGACAAAATCAACTCTGTCTTCGAAGTCCTTCCAGTAAGCCTTCCCCGATAGCCTTTTGACTTGGTCCCGCATCTTGCGTGCGTGGGTCGCAAGGTACTGACGGCGTTGGGTTTCATCTGTCTCTTCGGTGGCTTTCAGGAAGTCATCTACGGATACTTTGGCATCGATTACGATCTCGCGCCCTCCGGGCATGCGTATGATTACATCTGGTTTGCGTGTGCCTTCCTCAGTCCGGTCATGCACCTGCTCTTGGAAATCCGCGAACGCCGACATTCCCGCCAGCTCCATCACATTTCTAAGGCTCTCCTCGCCCCAGCTGCCACCGCCACGTGGCGCAGAAAGAGCTGTCACTAGCTTGCCAGTCGCATCGGAGGAACGGCGCAAGCCTTCAGAAATGGCAGCAATTTGTTCCTTGAGGGTCGAGCCTTCTTCGGTCCGGGCTTTCTCAATTGCGTCAACACGCGCGCGAAAATCCTTGAAGGTCTGGCTGATGGGCTCCATCAGCTTCTCGAGATCACCCTTGGCGCCAGCTTTGTGTTTCTCGAATGTTTCATTGGCGATCTGCATGAATTGCCCGGTAGCGCGCTCCATTACGCTCTGCGCGAGCTCGGCAAAGCGCTTGTCGTCTTCTTCGCGGCGTGCTTCAGCTGCAGCAGCTTTAGCCCTAAGTTCATCGGCCACGGCTCGTTGTGTCTTCAATTGCTGATCGAGGTCGGCTGCACGGGCCTCTGCCGCGTCGATTTCGCGCCGGGCGGCGTCCAGCCGGAGAGCGGCTTCGCGCCCGGCCGCCTCGAGCGTTTCGGTGGCCCGCTCCGCGTCGAGCCGGCGGTCCTGACGGGCCTGCCAGAACAGGAAGCCGGCAAGGCCGAGGGCCAGGAAAAGGATCAGGTGCAGCGCGTCGAGGCTGACGGCGCCGAGGGTCATTACGGGTGTCATCCGGCAGGCCTTACAGCGATTCTACCGGAACATAATATGAACGGCCGGCCGCTGTCCACCCGCCTCTTGCAAGCCGTCAGGCGTTTACGAAGCCTGCCAGCCGCTTCGAGATGATCTCCTCGGCCTCGGCCATGATCCGGTCGATCAGTTCCTGCACGGTCGGGATGTCATAGATGAGGCCGGCCACCATGCCGCAACTCCAGGCGCCTGCATCCATCTCGCCTTCTTTCATGATGCGCGGATAGACGCCGGCGACTTCCTCGATGATGTCAGCGAACTTGAGCTCGGCGCCCATCGTCCGCTCCTTCTCGAGCAGGCGCTCGACGGCGGCATTGTTCAGCACACGCTCGGTATTGCGCAAGGGGCGCATGACGAGCCGGGTGTCGAGCTCAGAGGCGGCGACCAGCGCCTGCTTGACATTCTCATGCACCGGCGCCTCCCGGGTGGCGATGAAGCGGGTGCCCATATTCATGCCGTCAGCGCCGAGCGCCATGGCCGCCACCAGAGAGCGGCCATCCGCCATGCCGCCTGAGGCAATGAACGGGATCTCAAGCTCGTCAGCTGCGCGCGGCAGGAGGATGAAGTTCGGGATATCGTCCTCACCCGGATGGCCCCCGCACTCGAACCCGTCGACCGAGACCGCATCGCAGCCGATCGACTGGGCTTTCAGCGAATGGCGCACCGAGGTGCATTTGTGCACGACCCTGATACCATGCTCCTTGAGCACGGGGAGCACCTGCTGCGGATTGTTCCCGGCGGTTTCGACAACCTTCACCCCGCCTTCGATGATGGCCTTCACATAGCCCGGATAGTCGGGCTGGGAGAGCGCCGGCAGGAAGGTCAGGTTCACCCCGAACGGCTTGTCGGTCATGTCGCGGCAGCGCGCGATCTCATTGGCGAGGTCTTTCGGCGTGCGCTGGGTCAGGCCCGTGATGATGCCGAGGCCGCCGGCATTGGAGACGGCCGCCGCCATTTCGGCAAAGCCGACATAGTGCATGCCGCCCTGAACGATCGGGTGCTTGATCCCGAGCATTTCGGTAATCCGGGTCTTCATTGTGCGTTTCCTCCTGGCAGCCGCGTCTGATCACAGGCATCCTTGGCCAAGGCCGCCCGCGCCTGCAAGTCTGTCATAGGGGAAACACGCGGCGCCCGGCGCAGCGCCGCTCAGCCCGAGACGGGCGACCAGCTGCCGAGACTGCGTGTGCGTGGACGACCGGACTGAGCGCCCTCTTCGGCCCATGAGCCGCCCTTGCGGTGCCCCCGCTTTCTGCCGTGCTGCCCACCCCCTTGCGATGCAGAAGCCCGCTTGCCCGTGCCTTCCGACCGGGCTGGCGCGGCCTCCCCGGCTGTCTGACGCCCGCCGCCGTCTGTCCGTTTGCCTTGTGACGGGCCGCCCTTGGCTCTTGGACCGCCGCCCGGCTGGGCGCGCCCGCGGCCTTGCTGGGCCCGGCCGCCTCCGCCCCGCCCGCGCGACTGGACCGAATGCGGGCCAGCCTCCTCGGGCAGCGACAGGTCAAGGGCCATGCCCTCAGGCGGATCGCGCGTCTCGATCTGGCGGCCGATGAGCTTCTCGATGTCGCGCAGATAGGCGCGCTCATCATTGCCGACGAGCGAAACCGCGATCCCGCTCTTGCCGGCGCGCGCGGTGCGCCCGATCCTGTGGACATATTGCTCCGGCAGGTTCGGCATGTCGTAATTGACGACATGGCTGACGCCGTCGACATCAATGCCGCGCGCGGCGATATCGGTCGCCACGAGGATCGGCGTCCGGCCGGATTTGAAACTGTCGAGCGCGCGGATACGCTGGTTCTGGCTCTTATTGCCATGGATGGCTTCGGCATAGAGGCCGTTACTGGCCAGCAGCCTGACCACCTTGTCGGCCCCGTGCTTGGTCCGGGTAAAGACGATGGCGCGGTCCATGTCATCAGCGGCCAGAAGTTGCCCCAGAAGGTCCGGCTTCGAGGCGCCCTTCACCATATAGGCCGCCTGTTCGATCCGGTCGGCCGGCCTGGCGACGGGGGTAACGGAGATCTCGACCGGCTCGCGCAGGAAATCCTGGGCCAGCGCGCGGATCGGCTTCGGCATGGTCGCCGAGAACAGGAGTGTCTGGCGCTTTGCGGGCAGCGCCGCCATTACCTTGCGGATCGCCGGGAGAAAGCCGAGATCCATCATCTGGTCGGCTTCATCGAGCACGACAGCCGTCGTCTCGGTGAGCCCGACAGCGCGGGTGTTCATGTGGTCGAGCAGGCGGCCGGGCGTCGCAACGAGCACGTCAACGCCGCGCGCGAGGGCCTTGACCTGCGCGCCGGGCCTCACCCCGCCGACAATGACAGCGACCGATACACGCAGATGGCTGCCATAAATGCGCACGCTGTCAGCAATCTGCGCAGCAAGCTCGCGCGTCGGCGCGAGAACGAGGATACGGGCCGATCTTGGCCTCGGATGTCCGGGCGCGGCGGCAAGGCGAGAGAGCAGCGGCAGCACGAAGGCGGCCGTCTTGCCGGTGCCGGTCTGGGCGATGCCGACAACATCGCGGCCTTCAAGAAGCGGCGGGATCGCCTGGGCCTGGATCGGGGTGGGGACGCTGTAGCCTTCGGCCTTGACGGCCGAAAGGACCTGCCCGGCAAGGCCGAGCTCGGAAAATTGTGTCAAAGGATCGTCTTTCTGTAAGGGCGCTCGCAGGCCGGTATTGGCCGCGCATGCCCGGATGGCTTCTGGTCAGGGGAAAGCCTTGAGGATCGGCCTTCCGGTTTCATGGGCGCACTCGACGCGAAACCGGGGGGTCTTCGATCAATGCGAGAACAGCCGCCTTTGGCGCTGTCGCGATGCCCATGGCACGTTTCGCTGCGCCGCACAAACGATTTGAGCCGCAGCATACAGGCAATCCTGCGACGCCTGCCCCTGTCCTCTGTCCCGCATGGCGTGATACGCCTCTGCCGGTCGGAGGCGGAGGGCTATGACCGGCCCCTGCCTGCCGCAACGGTGATGGAGCCGCGCATGATCCTTTTCATCCATGGCGTGCCCGATACGCCGCGCCTGTGGCACCCCCTCATTGCAGCCCTCGGCTTGCCCGGAAGCGCCTACCGCGCCCCTGCCCTGCCGGGCTTCGGCTGCCCGGTGCCGCCGGGGTTCGACTGCACCAAGGATGCCTATGCCGGCTGGCTGGCGGGCGAAATCGAGGCGGCCGGAGAGCCGGTTGACCTTGTCGGGCATGACTGGGGCGCGCTGATAGTGCTGAGAGCGGCCTGCCTCAGGCCAGACCGCGTGCGCAGCTGGTGCGTCACCAATGCCGTCATCGACCGCGACTATCGCGGCCACCGCACCGCGCGGATGTGGGCGACGCCGCTGCTCGGAGAGCTGGTGATGCTGGGGATGCGCAACACGCCCCGCCTCGAGGCGGCCCTGATCAGGGGCGGCATGCCGCCGGAGCTGGCGGCAGAGGAGGTCCCGCACATCGACAAGCGCATGCGCCAGTCGATCCTCAAACTCTACCGCTCCGCCCTTGGCCTCAATTTTCGCGGCGCCTGGGTGGATGATCTCGCCCGGCTGCCGCCGCGCGGCCAGCTGTTCTGGGGGGAGACAGATCCGTTTGTCAGCCTTGAGGTGGCCGAGCGCTTTTCAACGCGCTGGACTGTGCCGCTGGATGTCGCACGCGGCGCCGGCCACTGGGCCTGCCATGAACGGGCGGCGGCTTTCGCGGGCCTGCTCAGGACGCACTGGTCCTGAGCCCGCCCTCTCAGGCCGCATCACGCGCCGCGCTGGCGAGCTCGGTCTTGATGCGCTCGGCCAGCTGGCGCACCGAGAAGGGCTTCGGCAGAAATGACACATCGATATCGTCATCAAGCTGCTGGGCGATATCGCGCTCGGCATAGCCGGAGATGAAGATCACCCGCGCCCGGCCCAGCAGGTCGCGCGCCTCCCGGATCAGCGAAGGCCCATCCATGCCAGGCATCACGACATCGGAAATGACAAGGTCGAAGGCGCCGGGCGATTCCTTCAGGATATCGAAGGCGTCTTCGCCGTCGCAGGCCTCCTCGACCGTGTATCCGCACGAGCGCAGATGCGTTGCCGCGATGGAGCGCACCCCATCCTCGTCCTCGATCAGCAGGATCCGTCCGCGTCCGGACATATCCATCGGGCGCTGTGACGCCGTCTGCAGCATTGAGACGTCGGCCGGCGCCGGCACTTCCTCTGCCGGAAGCGCGGGCAGGTAGATATAGAAGGTCGTGCCCTTGCCGACGGCGGAAACGGGGCAGATATAGCCGCCCGACTGCTTGATAATTCCGTAGACGGTAGCAAGGCCCAGCCCCGTGCCTGCGCCCTGTTCCTTGGTGGTAAAGAAGGGCTGGAAGATCTTGTCGAGCACGTCGCGAGGCATGCCATGGCCAGTATCGGAGACTTCGACCAGCAGGTATTCGCCGAGTTCGACATAGTCGAAGCCCTTGGCATGGGCGTCCTGAGCGCTGACGCGCGAGGTGCGGATCGTCAGCTTCCCGCCTTTCTTGTGGGCAATCATGGCATCGCGAGCATTGGTGGCAAGATTGATGATCGCCGTCTCGATCTGGTACTTGTCCGCCTTGAGCCAGGGCAGGTCGCGGCCGTGATGGATATCCAACTCGATACGCTCATCGAGAATCTGCCGCATCAGGATCGAGAACTCCGACAGGAGGTCCGTCATGTTGAAGATTTCACGCTTGAAGGTCTGCGCACGGGCATAGGCGAGCAGGCCGCGCACGAGCTCCTTGCAGCGCACGGAAAATTCGTGGATCGCCTTGAGGTTGTCGAAGGACGGATCACCGGCCGGATGGCGGACGATCAGGGCTTCATAATTGAAGAATATCCCCTGCAGCATGTTGTTGATTTCATGCGCGATCTTTCCTGCAAGCGTGCCGACCGACTGCATCTTCTCGCCATGCGCAAGGCGCTGCTCGAGGAGGCGTTGTTCGGTGACGTCGATCACATAGGCCACCGACGGGCGTCCCATGGTGTCGAGCGTGACGAAGACATTGACATCGCGCGGCGCAGGCCCGCGCGTTTTCAGGGTAACCGGCTTGTGGACCGCATCGGGAAGAAGGGTTTCCACCGGCGCCTCATCCTCAGCACTGGCAAACAGGCTGACAAAGGATGAGCCCGGCGTGGCGGCGCCGGCCGTCACCTCCATCAGGGCGCGGTTCGAATCCAGGATCGTGGCGCAGTCGACCCGGTCGCCGGCAAGGCGCACGGCGCCAAACGGCGCATCGTCGAACATCGGATCACTGTCCGGCCGCGGCGGACGCGAGGCGGTCGCAAGCAACTGCCGGCCTTCGCTGCCGGCCAGCGGGGTATTGGCCATGACGATCGTGCGCCCGACGGCTTCGATACCCCGGCCGGTCCAGTTGGTGATCGTGTGGACCGGAATCTCGACGCCGTCGCGCCCGCGCAGCTGGATGTCGGCGCGGCCGGGCGCGCCGGACTTGCGGTCGCGGGCGAGAAGCTTGACGAACTCCGGGCGCATGATGTCGTCGGTGCGGATGTTCTTGGCCGTTTCAGCCAGGCCGAGCAGCTCGCGGAGCCAGGCATTGGCATAGGTGACCGTGCCGTCTGGCCGGGCCGTAAAGAAGCCCAGAGGGGCTTCCTCGATATAAAGGGATTTGAGGTCAGCCGCGCCGGTCGCGGCGGCCTCTCCGGTGATGCGGCGCAACCGCCACAGCACCCGCCCGCGCGAGAGCGGCGAGACCGTGACCTCGAACTGTGCGGGAACCTGCTCCGGGCCAACCGCAACCGGAGGCAGGACCTCGCGCCGCATGGTGCCCGTCGTGGCGGCTTTCGACAGCCGGTAGACCGGCGCGGCGAGACCCGGATTGGCGCCGAAAAGCCGGTCCACGGTGACGGGCTTGCTTTCATCCGCGCCGGTCATCAGCATCAGGGCCGTCAGCTCGCGGTAGGCCTGGTTGGCAATCACCGAGGCGCCGCCGGTTTCCGCTACCAGCACAGCCTCATCAAGGGCTTCGATCCACGGAAACCGCGGTGTGGCTGCCTTGATCGCGCGAGCGGCAGCGCCGCGCTCCGGGAAGAGCCCGATATAGCGCCCGGCGCCGCGCACCGTCCACAGCAGGAAGACGAGGCCGCCGGAGGCCATGGCGAACAAGAGGATCGAGCCCGGCAGGCCGGATGCGTTAGGCCAGACCAGCGACACGCTGGCGGCCGCAATCGCGCCGAGCATGCAGGCCCAGAAGGCCAGCTGGAGAAAGTCGATCCGGCTCTCTGGCCCGGCCTCGCCTGCCTGGCCCGCCTGGCCGGTCATGTCAGCTGCCGTGTCTGCAGACGGCAGGTCAGTCTCGGATGTCGGGGCTTCAGGTTCAAAACGCATCAGATGAGGCCATCCTGTCGGGCGGGTACGCGGCACATGGGGGATCGTGCCGGCACTTGATTCGCCAGCCTATCCGATAAATCACATTATCAATTGTGGCACGGGAAAGGTTAACGAAAGCGAAAAAACGGTTAAGACCGGCTGTGTTCCCGCTTCCGGATGCGATAAGGAACTGAGGTGATGCTGCGGCTGACGATATGTGCCCTGATGCTGAGCCTGCTGGCGGTTGCCTGCGGCGCGCCGGAACACCGGGGCGCCCGCGAGCCTTCCTATTCGACCGAGGTCAGGGCAGCGGAATCCCTTCGTTTCAATGCCTGGCTGGATGAGAAATTCGACGAGGCCCTCGCCCGTGACCCCAACCGGCAGACCGTGCTGGGGATCAAGACGGATTATGATATCTGGACTGATCCGTCCGAGGCATTTGAAGAGGCCGAACTCGAATGGATGCGGGCCACTGTGGCTGAGATGCGTGAGGGCTTCGATACGGCCCGGCTCGATGAACAGGCGCGGCTGACCTGGCGCATCATGGAGTATCGCCTGGCTCAGGACGAGGCGGCCGCCCCGTTTCGCCATCACAGCTACCCGTTCAACCAGATGTTCGGCGCGCAGGCGCGGATCCCGGCCTTCCTGATCAACCAGCACCGGGTTGCTTCGGTCGCGGATGCCGAAGCCTATATCGCCCGGCTTGAAGGCATTCCGGATTACCTGGCAACAATCGTCGGGCGATCCCGCCAGGCCGCTGAAGCCGGCATCCAGCCGCCTGCCTTCGTCTATGACTATGTCCTGGCCGATGCCCGGGGGCTGCTGCGCGGCTATCCGTTCGACACCAATCCCGACGAGCCGAACACGCTCATGGCCGATTTTGCCAGCAAGGCGGATGCACTTGTCGCGGCTGGCGCTGCCGCGCCGGAGGTGGCTGAAAACCTGAAGGCGCGCGCAGCCGATGCGCTGAGCAACGCGGCCGGGCCGGCCTATGAGGCGATGATTGCAGAGCTCTCGCATCAGCAGCTTTTCGCGACGGCCGATGATGGCGTGTGGAAGCTGCCGGATGGGGACGCCTATTATGCGATGCGCCTCAGGCAGATGACGACCACGGATCTTTCTGCCACGGAGATCCACCAGATCGGCCTTGATGAGGTTGCCCGCATCCATGGCGAAATGCATGCCATCATCCAGACTGTCGGTTTCGAGGGCAGCCTGGCGGACTTTTTCGAGTTCATGCGAACCGATCCGCGTTTCTACTTGCCGGACACGGAAGCAGGCCGCGCCGAATACATCGCGCTGGCCAGCGAAGCGATCAACCGGATGTCGGCCGACCTGCCCGGCCTGTTCCACACCCTTCCGCAGGCTGATCTCGAAGTCCGGGCGGTTGAGCCCTTCCGCGAGCGCTCGGCCGGAAAGGCGTTCTATTCCGCGCCAGCGCCGGATGGCAGCCGGCCGGGGGTCTATTTCGCCAATCTCTACCGTATGGCCGACATGCCGCTGTATCAGCTGGAAGCGCTCGCCTTCCATGAAGGCGTGCCCGGCCATCACATGCAGATTGCCATCGCGCAGGAGCTGGGGGAGCTGCCGAAATTCCGGCGTTTCGGCAATTTCACCGCTTATTCGGAGGGCTGGGGCCTCTATTCCGAACTGATCCCGAAAGAGCTTGGCTATTATGAAGACCCCTACAGCGATTTCGGCCGGCTCGCCATGGAGCTGTGGCGGGCGGCGCGGCTGGTGGTCGATACCGGGTTGCATGATCAGCGCTGGACGCGCGAACAGGCCATACAATACCTGATCGAGAATACACCGAACCCTGAGGGCGACGCTCGCCGCGCGATCGATCGGTATATCGTCATGCCGGGCCAGGCGAC
>DAIRTA010000056.1:0-11286 GCA_036804125.1 Hyphomonas sp. | reverse complement strand
CCATCATCGCGGGAAATGTCATAGGCAAGCTTCTGGGTATGCAGGCCAACATGGCTGGAGGCCCGGATGAGGTTGTTATTGAAGGTCGTCGGGCCCTGCGGATCGGACCGGTCGCGAATGACCGTATAGTGCTGGGTCACATAGGAGGCGAGATCCGGCACAACCTGCGGCAAGCGGTTACGGACCGTGATCTCGACGCACTCTCCGGCATTGGCCCGGAAGGTCAGCGGCTCGAAATTATACTGGTTCGGCAGACGCGCCGGACATAGCGGATTCTCCACGCCGCCAAATCGCGCGGCACAGGCCTGGCGGTCGGCCTGGGTCACAACATTCCGCCGAAGGTCCGCTGTCGGAACATAGACGAGCGCTGTTGGATCATGCAGCGGGCCCCGCATACCATTACTCAACAGCGTGCCACGGCGGTTATAGCGAAGCGTTCCGCCGGCGGGATCGAGAGGGCCGCCGACATGCATGACGGCGGAGTCATCGTTCGGGATGATGGTCGTGTTGAAATTGCTTGTCAGCATCTCATTCACCGAAACCGCCGAAATGTCATACTGGCGAACGGGCGCCGAAACCGGGCAGACACCGTTGAATTCATTGCGGTTGGTGATGGTGATCGGCTGCGCGCGCGGATTGTTGGGCAAGGAAGCCAGATCCGGACGCGACACATCATAGGAGCGCAGCACGCCCCAGGACCCCGTCCAGAACCCTTCCTGGGAGGCATCGGAGGCATACAGATAATCGGCCACGTCAGTTGCCTGGTCGACATCCCCGAAGATGTTGGTTGAGAAGGACGCCTTTTCCGAGAGGCCGACCTGCATCGCGCTTCTCCAGCCCGAGCTTTCGCTTGAGCCGAATCCGCCCCCATCCTTGAGCCATTTCACGCCATGGATCACGGCCGTATGCTCATGCTCATGCGCACCGGCCTGGATTTTTACGCGCACCGCATCGCCGGCATTCATGCGCAGGATCGGCGTGAAAGGATCGCCATTGCGCACATCGCCCGTCAGCGCCGGATAGGGCGTGAAACCAAGCCGCGTGTTGAGCGCAGTGATCCGGCGATCGGTCCGGGTCTGGAGCGCAAAGGCGAGATCCCCCGCCAGCCCGTCAGCCTGCGAGCCTTTCTTGCCGTCCGGCCCGATCTTGTCGGGATCATAGACCCGGTAGCCCACAGGCTCGTTACGATAATTCACGAGGAAGGTGCCGATATCGTCTCTTGATACGGCCTCCGGGCACGGCCGCGGAACACCGCCCGGACAGGTCGCAGCAATCCTCACCGCATCCGGGAAAGGCGCTGACTGCCTGTAGGACGGGTTCAGCGCATAGCGGAAGGTTTCCGTAGTCGGCGGCTTGGGCACGCCGTTCTCATCCACCCCGGCATAAACATTGGAGTTATAGGCGTGCGCAAAATCCTGCGCCTCGAGATAGAACTCCCTGAAGGAGTCATCCACACCATCGCCGGTAATATCGCCGGCCAGGATGATCGCCTGCCAGCTCGTCGGCCCGCCATCCGCGCGGGTATAGAACATCTCGCCCGTCTCGTTATGCTTCCAGGTTGAACCGGCCGGATTCACGAGCAGGGTTGCATACAGCCCGACCTGCTGGTGCGTCGACGGACCGAAATGATCGTGGGTGAACGTCACGCCAAGCCCACGGTCCACACCCAGCGCATTGTGAAGGGGGTCGACAAACCAGCGCTGGGTCATCGTCCGTGCACCAAGATATTTTCCGCCAGGGCCGGTGCCGAAGAAGGGATGTGGCTTGGCCGTAAGGAGCGGCGCATCAATGCTGTTCTCGAGATTGTAGCGATTGATCGCAGCGATACGCTTGCGCACGCTGTCTGCGCCCAGCGCGCCGTCCTCATAGTTCCACCCATTGGCCGCGCCATCGGCCGCGACAAGGTCCCATTTCGGCAGGTGGATATGCTGGCCGATGACATCCGTAGGTGTCGTCACCTGATAATCATCGACATAATAGAATTCAGGCACCAGATTGGTCTGGTAGTACATCGCGCAGTCATACGAGTTCAGACGGAAGACGAAGGGCTCCGGCGGGCGCAGCTTCGCCAGCGTTGGCGCAACATCCTCCCACAGCGTGATGATCCGCTGCTGCGGGAAGTGGTCACCGAGCTTGTTGAACACAACATCGAGCTGAATGTTCGCAGCCTTGTAGACACGCGGATTATCCGCGCCGAACTGCGCTGTGAAAGTGTTGTCAGTGCCGCCCGGCGTCCCGGAGAAGAAGTTCCCGATCATCCCGGTCAGGAAAGTTTCGCCCCGGTCGTCAATACAGGGCTCGAAGAACGGCGCACCGGGAACCGGCATGCCACCATTCGTGACGAAACTGGCCGGCTGCGTCGTGCCGTTCATGAGCTGGCGATGAGAGGGATGCTCTCGCCGGCTGTGGAACGACATTGCGGCCCGCTCGACATCGGTTCCGTATTCGCTGAGGAAAATCGCCTTGGCACTCTCGATATGCTTTTCGAAACTGAAACGCGTTTCCGAGGATTGCCCGCTACCCCCGACCGCATAGCCATCAAGAAAATGTCTCGGCAGACCGCCATTCCAGCCGCCTGAAGCCGGATCGGAGGGATTGGGCGCCATGTCCAGCGGGGGAGTCGGTGCGCGTTGACCGACAGCATTCTCAACGCCGCCGATCCAGAACGGATAGCCCGGATTCTTCAGGCCTGTCGGATTGAGCTGATAGTCCGGATTGGAAGGATCAAGCGATGCGAGAACCGTGCGGGTATCGACCAGCGACGGATCCGTATCCGAACGGTCGATAACCGCGACACTGGCTTCGGCAATGCCATTATTGTTCTTGTCGATGGCGGCGATGAACACCCGGCCCGGCATCGGCGGGAGCGCCTTTCCCGGGAGCGGGACAACTGCAGGGATCGGGGTGCCCGCGATGATCTCACCATCCGGCAGGGCCCGTGCGCCCGGCGCCGGCTTACCGCGCCGCAGCGCAAACGCGTCACGATGATAGCCCTGCGCGTTCGTGCGCACGTCCAGCAGTGTGCCGGCCTCATACACATCGTGCACGCGCCAGTGGCCCCACATACCCTGGGCAAAATGCGGATAATAATGGCAATGGAAAATGGCATCACCGGCCGTCTTGTTCCGGTTACCCGCGCCGCCGAATGCGATCTCGTAAGTATGGGCCCCGCCTGGGCCTAAGCCTTGCGCATCGTTGTAATTGGCATTGTCATCATTGGGATTTGAAAGCCATTGATGATTGTGCAGGTGGAAAATGTGATGTTCTTTCGGCCCGGAATGCATGTTCCGGAATTTCACGAAGTCGCCGATATAGGAATGAACCACGTTCGACGGATCATCGGGAAACTTGGCATAACTGGCGCGGATGCTGGGATCGCGCTGGCAGAAAGGATCACCCGGTTGCGGCGTGCAGAACTCCAGCCCGGCATTGGCAGGAACATCAACCAGCATGGCCGGGTCACCGACCGTGAAGGAGGACAGGAAGAACTCCTCATAAGCGCAGGACAGGCAGTCATGCGACGGACCAACACCGAGACGGTTTGCGATCACGGTCGAGCCGACCGCGCCTGAGCCCAGATTGATCATGAAGGCGTCGCGTACCCCGCCCAGCGTGTGCTCGAAGACAGGGTCTTCGAACCAGCCTGGGAAGGCCTGCATCGCGACGGTTTCATCATGGAAAATCGAGACGAATTCCCGGAAGCCTTCCAGCCTGTTCGGAATGGCCGGGTTACGCTTTCCGGTTGCCTCGAAGGCATAGGTATCCGCCGGGAAGCTGCCATCAGCATTCGGCCCGGCAATAATGGCCGTCAGGTCCGAGGAAATAAGGCGCGTCAGGTTTCCCTGAGTCTGCAACATATTGAGGATCGGGCGGTTGCCTTTACCTTCAGAGCGCCAAGGCTCGAGGTTCGGATAGCGCGCCTCATAGTCTACTATAGGTTGACCGTCAGGCGTTTGGCCGATGGTGGCCAGGCGCAGATCCTCTTCGGTAATCTGGCTACGGTAGAATTTTGCGCCGCGCGGCTGGACGATGACCGCGCCGAACAGTCCCGTTGATGTATTGCCCCCTGAGGCTTCACCGCCAAAGGTTGCCGCATGGGAGAGCACAAGGTGGGCGCCCTCGGCATCAGCATAGAAACGGTAGAAGCGGGTCTGCCCGACATTGGCCAGCGTGTTGGGTGACGCGCCCACAAATGCACTCGTATCACCCGAGGAGTTGAGAGCGCTCATGCCCAGCGGCGTGAAACCGACGCGGCGTTCAGCGACCTGGTCGTTGACCGTCAGCACAGACGGGACAGCATTATTGGGATTATGCTGGGGATTGAGCAGGTTGGTCAGGCGAACTTCAAGACAATCCCCCTCAACGACGCGGAGCACGATCGGCCGGGGACGCTTGTCGGGGCGCAACTGGACATTACCCGGTGTTAGCGTGCCTCCCTGCGACTCCGGCAGGCCGGAGGCCGTGTCTATGACATCATTGCGGAGCGCATAAAGGGTGCCATTGACGTTCTGAGCCCCCATCCGGTTGAACATGAGGGGCTGGTCAAAGGCCACGACATCGGCCCGGATCGTCCGGTCACAGACAGGAAGCTGGGCACTCGCCTGATGAGCGAATACAGCCGCTGCAAGAATGGCCAGAATCGGCTGCACGACAGATGCAGATTTCCCACCCAAGATATTCCCCTCCCAAGAATGCGCATATTGCGCTGTGCACGGATTGTCCCGATCCTACACACTGTTAATCTTAGAACACAGATGAGATAGCGTCTATACTTCGTTTGAAGAAAAATCGGCGTTTAGGTATTTTCCCGTAAGACACGATTATTCGGCGCGCTGAAGTACCCGTAAATTGCGAGTAGTCACTTTCGCTGGACAAGCCAGAGTTTAGTCCGCCGAATATCGCAGGCGGGCCGTCATTGTGAAAACGTCCGAATCGTTTCGGGCGCTGAGCGTGACCAATCTTGGAAGCGCCGATGAATCCGCCCAGGCGTCCTCACGGACAAACTGGCGGCCAGCCGGGCTCATCCGCACGCCGGCATAGGCGTACGTCACGGAATGCACGCAACGCAGCAAAATCTGTGTATCCGTCTCGCTGGCTTCAAAACCCGATGCGGCCACAACATCCTCCCAGATGAGAACCAGGTCGGACCTCTGGCAGGCCGGATTGGGCTGCGTGGTGATCGTGATCCGGGAGTATCCGCTGAGCTTCCAGCCCGCGGGACGATCCGTCAAAAAGCTCAGGCGATCCGCCTTGCCTTCGAAGACCGGGCGTCCTTCAAAGTCAAAGGCGAGGGGCGGGAGCGCAGTGGCTATCCACCCCTCGATCATTGAGGCTACGCGCTGATGTTCACGCATGACATCGTCGCGCTGGGTCGCATTCCAGAACTGGATACCGAGCCTCAGGGCCTGGCTCGTCGCGGCTGCAATCATTGACAGGAGCACCAGTGCCACCAGCACTTCCATAAGTGAAAAGCCGCTGCTTTTGACCGGCCGGCGGCTCATGGGGCAGCCTCTGTGACAAACTCCGAGCTGTGACGCAAAGTCCGGAAACGACGTGTCCGCCCTTCAGGGCTGGTAAGGTCCAGCTCGATTTCGATAAGGCCGGTTGAAATGGCCTTTGCCGTAAGGCTCCATTGCAGGCCGTCCGGATCAGTGCCCTCGGCGACGCGCCGATAACCGCTGCCGGCCTCGGCCTCAGCCATGATCTGGCTGGCCCGATGTGATAGTGCCGCATCGGAGGCCGCCATCAGGCGCGCGCGGGTGCTGTTGGAGAAGACGTCGAGAATAGCGACACAGGCCAGGCTGAAGATCGCGAAGGCAACCAGCGTCTCCAGAAGGGTAAAGCCGGAATCCGTTTTCATCTCAGGCGCCGCCTGTCGATGCGTGACGTCAGCCAGTCGACCTCGATCCGTTCCTGAAGGGTCCCGGTGCGCAGAGTAATCGCGCCGCCGGTCGAGCCGCCATGCGGCCAGAACTTTATACCCGGCTGACCCAGAGAGGAGGAGGAGACGACCTCGGCATCGGTGCCCTCTGGCAGGGCCAGCAAATCACTATTCTCAAGGCTGAATCGCCTATTGCGAGCATCGAATACGATTGTCACCGGCGCCCCAGTTTCACTGGCTGTGAGGCGTGCTTCGCGCAGCAGGCCTGAGAGTTCAGCCGAGACCTGCCGCAATTCCGCACCGGGACTGCGGCGTGCGACACTGGCCGAAACGACGCTTATGGCCAGCGCCAGAATGGCCAGCGCGATCATAAGCTCCAGCAGAGAAAATCCCGCCAGCCGGCCCCGGCTGGACCCAGCGCCCGCAAAGCGGAGCGCCTGGAGGTGCGAATCAGAGCGCGAGGTCATTGATACTCATGATCGCGCTGAGCAGGGTCAGCACGATACCACCAATCAGAACGCCGAGGATGAGGGTCAGGGCGGGACCGGCCATGGCTGTCAGCTGCGCAATCTTGCGCTTGCTGCGCTCTTCGAGAATGAGAGCCGTCTGCCCCATTTGCTCGGCCATGCTGCCTGATTTCTCCGCCACGACGGCAAGCTGCGCGGATGTTGCGGGCAATGTGCCATCGGACTGGAGTGCATCGGACAGTTTTACCCCTGAACGCACCTGGCCCGAGATGCGCAGCAGCGCCTGGCGGATCGCCGCGTTCCCGCTGCCTTGCGCCGCAAGCTCCATCGCCGGCACGAGGCTCATCCCGTTCTCGAGCAAAGCTGAAAGCGAGGACAGGCACCGCGCGCTTTCCATGTCGCGCACGAGACTGCCCATCAGTGGCAGCCGCAGGACAAAGCTGTCGATCGCGGTCCGTCCGCTCTCGCTTCGTAACCAGATCAGCCCCCCCAGCAGGAAGACCAGCGGAGTCAGCGTCAGGGCCGGCCACCAGTCGCGCACGAAACGGGACGCATGGATCAGTGCGACAGCGGCCGGTGGAGAGCCCTCACCGGACATCCGCAGAACCGGCTCGAGCGCCGGAGCGACAACCAGAAGGATCACCAGCACCGCTATCAGGGAGGTGACAAGCAGAATGACAGGATAGGTCAGGGCGCCGCGCACCGTATCAGCCAGTCTTGCCTGGCTGTCGAAAGTGTTGTCGAGGCGGCGCAGGACCGGAACCACGGAGCCGCCTTCCTCGCCAGCGCGGAGCATGCCGATGACATAGTCCGGAGGCGGCTGGCGCAAGGCGGCAAAGGCATAGCTCAGGGACCGCCCCTCCATGACATGGCCGCGCAACTCTGCAGCCAGCCGGGCCGTCGGGCGGTCGCCATCATCTTCCGAAAGCAGCCGCAGCGCTTCATCAAGCGGCAGTCCTGCCGCCAGCATCGCCGAAAGATTCCGGCAAAAATCGCTTAGGCGACGGCCGGTCTTCAGCCGCCCCTGCCGATTAACCGGCCCGCCCGGGAGGGAGGAGGGGCCGATTTCGAACGGTGTCAGGCCCTCGGCGAGAAGCTGCCGCACGGCCTCGGGCTGCGTATCGGCCGCGATCTTGTCAGCGACCATTTGCCCGCCCGCCGTATAGGCCCGGTAGTGGTAGAGCGGCATCAGGACATCCTTTGTCCGATCACTGCAAACAGCTCGGCCAGCGAAGTCTCACCAGCCACCACAGCGCTCAGCCCCTCGACGAACAGCGGCTGCATACCCTCGCCGAGGGCAATCTCACGGATATGGCTTTCAGAAGCACGCTCAAGCATCGCAGCCTCGATAGCCGGCGTGAGAGGCATGACTTCGGCCACCGCAATACGGCCCTGATAGCCCGTGCCGCGGCACGCCGGGCAACCAACAGGGACAGCCCAGGACGGCCGCGTCCCGGCCGGAAGCATGGACATGAGCTTCGCTTCCATCCCGGCCGCTGGCGGGGCAGGCTGCTTGCAGGAGCTGCAAAGGCGGCGAAGCAGGCGCTGGGCGCTCACGGCATTCAGCGTGCTCGCCAGCAGGTAGTCTTCAATGCCCATTTCAAGCAGGCGGGTGATGGTCGCGGGCGCATTATTGGTATGGATGGTGGAGAGGACCATGTGGCCGGTCAGGGCCGCCTCCACGGCAATCTTGGCCGATTCTGCATCGCGGATCTCGCCTATCATCAGGACATCCGGATTGTGCCGCAGCACTGAGCGCAGCGCCCGCGAAAAGGTCATGCCAATCTCGGCCTTTACCTGAATTTGCGAGACCCCGGAGATTTCATATTCAACGGGATCCTCGACCGACATGAACTTCGTCTGCGGGTTCATCAGGTGTTTCAGGCAAGCATAGAGCGTCGTGGTTTTTCCGCTTCCTGTTGGCCCGCTGACCAGAGTGATGCCTTCCGGCCGGGCGATCGCCGTGGTCAGCCGGTCGCGCGCCAGAGATGAAAGCCCAAGCGTTTCAAGATCGAGATGCGTAGCCGTCTGGTCCAGAAGGCGCAGCGTCAGGGCCTCGCCGTGAAGGCTGGGCATTGTCGCGACGCGAAGGTCGATTTCCTTGCCCCTTATGGCCGTGCGTATACGGCCATCCTGAGGCAGGCGGCGCTCCGCAATGTTCAACTTCGCCAGCACCTTGACCCTGGAAACCAGCGCTTCCGGTTTTCCGGCGACCGGAAGGTTGACCGGGACAAGCGCCCCGTCCACCCGCATCCGCACGCGAAGGGCATCGCGCTCCGGCTCGATGTGAATGTCGGACGCGCCGGCCTCGACCGCTATCGCCAGCACATCCTCGACCCAGCCAATGACAGGGGCGCCGCGGGCAAGGTCGGCGAGCCGCTCAATATCGGTGTCCGCCGCATCAGCCGGCTCGCCGCGTCCCGATTCCGGGGCCTCCTCCTGAGATACAGTCGAAAGCCAGGAACGGATATCCGAACGGGCCGCGGCCGCGCGAATGACGAGCTTGCCGGTTTTCAGGGCCACGGCCTGGGCGGTTTCATCATCCAGCGGATTGGCCATGGCCAGCACGATGTCGGTCTCGCTGGCTCTGATCGGAAAGACATCGGCATCCGAAAGGAATCGTTGGCGCAGGCCCGCCAGCGCCGCCGGCCGCGTCTCGTCCGGAGCCGCGCGGACATGCTCCAGGTCAAGCAGCCCGGCAAAGGTGGCTGCAACCGCCTCTTCGGAGCACAATCCCAGCTTGATGAGGATCGCTGCCAGAGACTCGCCAGACTTCTCGGCCGACGCTCTGGCACGCTGGAGCTTGGTGTCATTGATCTGCCCGCTGGCCAGCAGGGTCTGCCCGAAATGTTCCCACAACGCTTCGCCCATGCCGGCAGGGCCTTCCGCCAAGCCTGAAGCCGCATCCATAGCCAGCTGGTTCATTGTCCGTCCCCGAGACTGCGTCAGGCGTAGTTCTGCTTCCCGGAAGACAGCACTGCACGCCGCATGCCTAATAATCAGATCATATTTACTGCAAGGGCGCAAACGACCCTGGTTGACATAAATAAAAATGCGCCGAAGAATATTGTCACACTCGGCTACTTCAACTTGTGGAGACTGGCCCGGGTGGGGGACAAGTAGAAATGTCGACTCGCCAAGGGATATCCCTCGGATACGACTCCGTGAGGAGTACCCACCTCCGGCTTGGAGAATGGTTCGAATGGTGGGCCGGGTGCCTGTTCGAATTGATACCGGCCGGGCTTCGTAATGCTTTCATTCCTGCACGCCGATGGGTCTGGATTCAATCCAGCGGGGATGAATTCACTGTTTTCTCAGCCGACGGAGAATCTCTCGGCACAACGGCCACAAGCGGCAAGGCCCGGGGGCGAATTCGCTCCGGTGACACCCTTCTCCTGCTTGACCGCCATCAGGTCCTGCTCCGGTCCCGGCGTCTTCCTGCCAGCTCGGAAAGCAATCTCAGGAATGCCCTCAGGCTCCAGATTGCCGCCGATACGCCTTTCGACATCGACGAGATTTATGAAGACTGCCGGATCGTTTCTCATGACAGGGATTCCGGACAATTGCTGGCTGAACAGGCCATCATAAGGCGCGATTTTGCCGAGCAATTGCTCGGCCAGGCCAGGCAGAACCGGATTGATCTTGCCGGCATCGACGTCAGGGACGAAACCGGCCAGCCCAGCGGTTTCAACCTTCTGCCAGAGCCCCTGCGGGCGCGTGCGGATGGCTTCCTGCCAGCGGTCAATCGCGGCCTTCTTGCTGGCGCCGTCATCCTTGGCCTTCTGGTCGTCGGGCTTTATGCCCTATCGCTCGACCGCCAGACCCAGGCGATCGAAAGCGCGGCGGCCGGTATCCGGAGCGAGGCCGCAGAGGTGCTCGCGCTTCAGTCGGCGTTGCGCCTGCAGGCCGAGGCCATCAGCACAATTGAAGCCAACGCGGCCTCGCCAATTCGCTTCGGCACGCTCCTCGATGCTCTGGCTGAGGCCCTTCCCGAAGACTCCTGGCTCGAAGGCCTCGCCTATGATGGCAAGCAGGTGTCGCTGGTCGGGCTCTCGCGCTCGTCTGACGGGCTAGTGCCGCAACTGGAACAGATCGAAGGGGTCGCCGCCGCCCGGATCGTTTCCTCGGTGATCAGGGATGAACGCCTGAACGCCGATCGCTTCCGCATGGAACTCGTTCTCGATCCCTTGCCGCTTCCCGCAGATTCGGGATCGCCTGTCAGCTTTGCGGGGGATGACAACGGATGAACCCGTATCGTTTGAGCCGCGCCAGACAGCGCCTCCTTGCCGGAGCCATACTGCTGGTTGTTCTCGGCCTCGTCTCCGTGGCGACTGCCCTGCCCGCCGCTGACCTTCTGTCCGGCCGCAAGGCGTCGCTTGAACAGGCTGAGCAGGAATTGGCGCGCTGGCAGGGGGTCGCGGCCTCGCGCAGCCTGATTGAAACTGCCGCAGACGACCCTGCACTCGCTAACCGGCTGGCCGCACTGGCCCTGCATACACCCAGCCAGACCCAGGCCGTATCCGCCCTGCAGGCACATGCGCGCCGGATTCTCGTGGATGCCGGGACCGACCTGAAATCCATTCAGCCGCTGGAGACGCGGGCCCCCTCAGGACTGCCGGAAACCGGTGTTCGTATCGTTGCCCTGGCCACGCACAAGCAGTTTCAGGATGCCGTTTTTGCTCTCGAAAACGCAAGCCCGCGCATGTTTCTCCGCGAGGCGAACATACAGGTCGCTTCCGGGCGGCGCAGCGCCATGGACCCGGATGAAGAGACCTTGCTGCAGGTTCGCCTCGACATCTTCGCTTTTGTCATCACTCCGGAATAGCCGATGGGTTTCGTTCGCATCCCAACCCTTATCACCACTCTGGCGCTCGGCGCGGCTTGCCTGGTGCTGGCCTTCCTGCTGATCAACCTGACACAGGGCGGTTTAAGCGCTGT